>PBMS01000037.1 GCA_002722695.1 Methanobacteriota archaeon | reverse complement strand
TGGCGTCCGCCACACTGCTGGATTCGACCGTCCAGTCCACCGCTTGGCCGTCTTGATAGTAAGCGGATTTGGTCTCCACCTCGATGGACGTCATCGTTGATTCAACGGTGAAAGTGCCGGGTGTTTCATCGGAGGCGTTTCCGAGGCCCAAGCAACCCGAAAGGGACGTGAACAGGACCAGCATCAACATGAAGTGGACCGGTCGCATGAGTTGAGGGCTGCTCGCCTTAACTTCAAGATTGTTCAGGCCTGATTGAGCGTTGCTCTTCAGTCCCAAATACCCATGTCCATGCGTGCGTCTTCGCTGGCGTGGACCTTCGGGTCCCATCGAGGGGTCCAGACGAGGTTGATGTGAACGGAATCAAGACCTTCGGTTTGGAGCGCGGCTCGGTGAGCTGCGGCCATGATTTCGGGGGCCGCTGGACAGCCGGGAGACGTGAGGGTCAAATCCACCTCGGCGTGCAGGCCCTCGTCTTTTTGTTCAAAGCGCACGTCGTAGACCAGTCCGAGTTCGACGATGGAGAGGTCCAATTCCGGGTCCTCGACCTCGTCCAACTTCTCGATCACGGCTTCTTTGGTCGTCATGCGCCTCATTCCATGCTGGTTCGTATCTCGTCCATGACCTTGTCGTACATGTTTCGAAAGCCGTTGGACCGGCTGGGAGTGAGGCTGTTGAGCAGCCCCATGTCTTCCGCAAAGTCCACCGGAATCAACACAGCCTGCGCAGGGGTCAATCCTTCGATGGCGATGCTCAACACGCCCATAAGCCCCTGAACCAATTTGGCGTCGGCAGCCCCAACCATGTGGACCAGACCTTCGTCCACGGCGATGAGAACGTGAGCCTCGGATTGACACCCCCGGATGCGAGTGTCGTCCGACCACTGGTCAGCTGGGAGAATCATCACTTCATCAGCGAGTTCGAACACCATTTCCAATCGCTCCCTCTTGTCAGCGACCTCTTGAAACTCCTCAATGAGTTCCTGAAGAGCTGCGGGGTAGAACGTCATGCGAACTTCTCCACGATTTCCTTGAGTTCTCGGACCAACCCTTCGGCTTCTTCACGAGTGTTGTAGACGTAGAACGAGGCTCGAACGGTACCCGAGATGCCCAATCGGGTGAGCAGAGGTTGAGCGCAATGGTGCCCGGTTCGCACTGCATAACCTCGGGCGTCGAGCAGGTGCGCCATGTCCTCGCTGTTGATGGTTGGATGGAGGAAGGAAACCACGGCGGCGTCGTCTTCATCGTGGCGACCGTAGACGGTCATGCCCATCGCACGAAGTTCACCCGACACCCATGAGGCAATCCCCACCAAACGGGCGTGCTCAGCGTCCAAATCAAAGGAATCCATCCAGTCAAGCGCCGCTGACCAGCCGATGGCTTCGGCGATACGCGGGGTGCCTGCTTCGAATTTGTGTTCGTTGGTTTGGTAGGTCGAACCTTCCACAGTGACGGTTTCGATCATGTCGCCACCGCCCATGAACGGCTGCATCTCTTCGAACACGTCCGGCTGAACGAGCAGGGCACCGATGCCGGTTGGTCCACACATCTTGTGAGCTGAAAAGGCCATGAAATCGGCGCCAAACGAGGTGAAGTCAACGGTTGAGTGAGGCACGCCCTGGGCCGCATCGATGAGCACCTTGGCTCCAACAGCGTGGGAGGCGGAAATGATGTCTTCGAGAGGATTTCGTACACCCAACACGTTGGATGTGTGGACCACACACACGAGTTTTGCGCCGTCCAGTGCGTGAGCAAAGGCTTCCATGTCGAGGGTAAATTGTTGCGTGACCGGCACGTACCGAAGTTCAATGCCACGCTCCTCGGCAAGCATCTGCCACGGCACGATGTCGGAGTGGTGTTCCATTTCGGTGAGAATGATGGCGTCACCCTTCTCCAGGTTGGCCCGACCCCATGCATGGGCGACGAGGTTGATCGCCTCGGTCGTGCCGCTGGTGATGATAACTCGGGAGGCGTTGAACCGTTCTTTGAGCTTCGTCCTGCACGATTCATACCCTTCGGTTGCTTCTCCTGCAAGGGTGTGAACGGCTCGGTGGACGTTGGCGTTCGACTCAGAATAGTAGGCGTTCATGGCGTCGAGCACAACCTGGGGTTTCTGGGTCGTGGCAGCGTTGTCAAGGTAAACCAGCGGGTGACCGTTCACCTTACGCTGTAGAATGGGGAATTGTTCGCGTAGAGACATTTCATCACCTTTTCAGTTCGCATTCCAAATGGACCGTCAGTCGGGTTCGCATCTCGTCAACAAGATTTTTGGTGCTGAGGCTCGAAAAACCATCCTGCATGAACCCCTCGATGAGCAGAGCGACGGCCGACTCTTCGTCCAGCCCCCTGCTCATCAGATAGTGCAGTTGATTCATGTCAACCGGCGCGCTGGCGGCCCCGTGAGCGGCAGCGACCTCGTCAGCAAGCACTTCGAGTTCGGGAATGGCTTCGGCCCGGGCTTTGTCGGACAGCAAGAGATTCTTGAAGACCTGACCGGCATCGCAGTGGTTGGCTCCTTTCGAAATACTGAGCAAGCCCGTGGCGATGGAGTGCGTTTGATCGTCACACGCTGCGTGAATGCTGAGGGCTGAATTTGTATGAGGCACATCGTGATGAACTTCGATGTGATGGTCGATGTGCCGCTGTCCGGTGCCGTGTACGGATATGGCTTGCGTCAATTCGCCGCCTGGCGCAGTGAATCGCGTTCGTATGTCGCTCTTGCATCGGAACCCTCCGATGGAAAGACCCGCCAGTTCAAGCCTTGCGTCCCGATCGATTCGCCAGTCTTCGCAGTGGAGGTATTTACCGTTGGATGAGAGTTCATTGACCAGTCCGAATCCCGCACGAACGTTGGGTGCAACCTCACCCGTGACGTGCAGCCCCGTCCAGTCCGATTCCCCTGAAAGGTGAAGCACAACCGTCACGTCATGATTGAGTGAAACATGAAGATGGCCGACAGCCACGTGTCCAGAGGCCACGGCCTGAAGGTGGACGATGTCAGACGCACCGTTGGTTTCAAAGGTCCATGCCGAGCCACCGAGTTCGCTCAAGAACACTCGACTGATGTCGTCTGCATCGATGATGCGAGGGGCACCCTCGACCAGTTCTCCGCCCTCAAGCGCGTTGAAACGCACGCCGTTGGCTTGTGGTACTTCATCGACCTTTGAGGGGTGAATGCGGGCCCACGGAGTGTATCGCCACAGATGAAGAGCACGGGAGGGAACGGCCATGTCGGCATACTTCATCCGATGGAACCCTCCATTTCCAATTCAAGCAACTTGTTGAGCTCCACAGCGTATTCCATCGGGAGCTCACGGGTAAAGGGTTCAAAGAAGCCGTTGACGATGAGACCCATGGCCTCTTCTTCGGTGAAGCCACGGCTCATCAGGTAGAACAGCTGGTCGCCGGAGACTTTGGAAACGCTGGCTTCGTGTTCGAGGTCGGCTGTTGGATTACCGATTTCCATGGTCGGATAGGTGTCGGACCGCGAAGTGCTGTCCAACATAAGAGCGTCACAGACGATTTTTGAGCGGCATCCATGGGACTTTGGTGTCACTTGGAGCATGCCACGATACGACGACCGACCGCCGTTCTTTGAGATGGATTTGGACAGGATGCTTGAGGTTGTGTTGGGGGCGAGGTGGTGGACCTTCGCTCCTGCGTCCTGATGTTGCCCTGCTCCAGCGTAGGCCACCGAGATGACCTCGGCGTGCGCACCTTCACCTTTGAGAAGAACGGAGGGGTACTTCATCGTCAATTTCGAGCCAATGTTGCCGTCGACCCATTCAACGGTGGCGTTTTCGTGCGCAACGCCTCGCTTTGTCACGAGGTTGTAGACGTTCGCAGACCAGTTCTGAATGGTTGAGTAGCGAATCTTTGCACCCTTCATGGCGATGAGCTCAACCACCGCAGAATGGAGAGAGTCGGTTGAATACGTGGGGGCCGTGCACCCTTCGACGTAGTGAATGCTGCTGCCTTCGTCGGCGATGATGAGCGTTCGTTCGAACTGCCCCATGTTTTGGGCGTTGATTCGGAAGTAAGCCTGAACCGGCATTTCAACGTGCACCCCTTTCGGTACGTAGATGAACGAGCCGCCCGACCACACCGCCGTGTTGAGGGCCGAGAATTTGTTGTCGCTGTATGGAATGACCGTTCCGAAGTATTTCTTGACCACCTCTGGGTGTTCCTTGAGTCCACTGTCCATGTCAAGGAACAGCACGCCTTGATCTTCCAAATCTTCCCGAATGGAGTGGTAAACGGCTTCCGATTCGTACTGTGCAGTGACACCACCGAGCCACTTTTGTTCTGCCTCGGGAATGCCGAGTCGATCAAAGGTGTTCTTGATGTCGTCTGGAACGTCGTCCCAATTCTTTTCGGTGGCGTCGGATGAACGAAGGAAATACGTTACGTTGTCAAAATCGATGTTGTTGAGTTCGCCGCAGTTACCCCAGTCCGGCATGGCTCGTTCCATGAAATGGTGATAGGCCTTGACGCGGATGTCCGTCATCCATTCCGGCTCATCTTTGAGGGCTGAAATGTCTCGGACGACCTTTTCGGACAGACCCTTGTCAAATCGAATCGTGGCGTTCTCGGGGTCGTGGAACCCGAATTGGTAATCGCCGACTGCCTCGCGTGCTTCATCACTCATGTTCAAGCCTCCGTGGTGGCCTCAAGCCATTCATAGCCATCTTTTTCGAGCTTGAGGGCCAATTCAGGACCCCCGGTTTGTGCGATGACCCCACCGATCATGACGTGAACAAAGTGCGGCTGAACGTGGTCAAGGAGTCGCTGGTAGTGCGTGATGATGAGACAGCCGGCTTGAGGAGCAACGCTGTTGATGCCTTTGGCCACAATGCGAAGAGCGTCAATGTCCAACCCCGAGTCGGTTTCGTCAAGGAGGGCAAGGTTTGGCTTCAGCAAAAGCATTTGAAGAATTTCCAAACGCTTCTTTTCTCCACCGCTGAAGCCATCGTTGACGTATCGCGATAGAACGGTTTTCGGCATGTCCAAGGCCGTCATGGCTGCGTTGAGCTCCTTGCGGAAGGCCCGGCCTTTCAAGGGTTCATCACGAACCGATTGAACCGACTTCTTGAGGAACGTACCAACTTGGACACCGGGTATAACAGCGGGGTACTGGAACGAGAGGAACATGCCGGCGCGGGCACGCTCAAACACGCTCATCTCCTCAATGTTGGTGCCCATGTAGTGAATGGTTCCTTTGGTGATTTCGTAGGCGGGGTGGCCCATAATCACGCTGGCCAGTGTGGACTTGCCGGCACCGTTTCGTCCCATGACGACGTGGATTTCTCCGCGATGAATCGTCAACGTCATGCCGTTGAGGATGGGCGTGTCCTCAACGCTGACGTGAAGGTCTTCAACCCTCAGGATTTCATCGGCCATGGTCATTCCCGCTTTTGCGTCTCGTCCCTCCTTTATCAATGGATGTAGTTCTCAAGTGGTCAAGAATTCGTCAAACAAAACAACCGCTCGAGGTTTCTGCGCCGATGCGAGGGTTGAAGTTGACCATGTCGAAGCACGGTCATGGACGACGATTTGGTGGCCAAATACGCCGCCGAAGCCAAAGCTGCAATGGAAGCCGAGGCGACGCGCCGCGTGGAGGAGACAACCGATCCACAAGAAGAGAAGCGATTGCGCAATCTTTCCCTCCACGACGTCGTGGAAACCATCCATTTCATCCCCGCCTTGCTCGCACGACTCGGAGCGGTTCGCGCCGCCTTGGACGGCCACGGTGGAGGCATCGCCGTGTCGAGCGTGGACGTCGCCGATGCACGTCTCGACCTCGTGCTGGACCTGACCGGTGCCTGCCTTTCATGCGGAGCGGCCCCTGGGACGCTCGAAGGGGTGAAATCAGACCTCGAGAGCGACGACGAAGTCGAACGGGTTCGCTTTTCATCGGCCCTCCTCGACACCTTCGACGACCTTGGACGAGAATTCATTCTTGCTCACGGAAAGGTGGACTTCGTTGACGTTACAACCGAAGCAACCGAGGCGTAAACCGGCGAGCCTTTCAAAAAAGAAGGTCCAGAGGAGAGCGCATGACTGCTTGGAGCGATGGGCGACGGGACGACCCGGCACCTTGCAGAGAGCAGGATCACGGTCGGTTCGAGATCACCCAACGCGACGGAAGAGCGCGACTCGGAAAATTGCACACGCATCACGGGGTGCTCGAGACGCCGGCCCTGCTCCCCGTGGTGAACCCCAACATTCGAACCGTGGAGCCCCGAGTGATGTGGGACAAATACGGCATTCAGGCCCTCATCACCAATTCCTACATCATGTGGAAACACGAGGATTTGCGTAAGGTTGCGCAGAACGACGGCGTTCACACCCTCCTTGATTTCCCCGGCGTCATCATGACCGACTCGGGCACCTTCCAGTCCTATGTGTACGGCGACGTTGAGGTCGGCGTGGACGAGATTGTGGCCTTCCAGCGGTCCATTGGCGTTGACATCGCCACCATGCTGGACGTGTTTACGCGCCCCGACATGAAGATGAGCGAGGTTGAGGACGCCGTGCGAGAGACGGAGGCAAGGGCCAAACGAAGCCTGGATGCAGCAGAGGACACGATGCTCAACGGGCCGATTCAAGGCGGTGTGTTTCGAGAACTTCGGCACATTTCTGCCCAACTCATGGGCCAACACCCGTTCGCCGTCCACCCCATCGGAGGCATCGTTCCCGTCATGGAACAGCAACGCTACAAAGACTATGCAAAAATCATGATGGCAAGCATGCCCCTTCTGCCCCCAAATCGACCCGTTCACATGTTTGGGTGCGGCCATCCGATGCTGTTTCCCATGTCCATCGCTTTGGGCGCTGATCTGTTTGACTCCGCCGCCTACGCCCTGTTTGCGCGAGACGGCCGATTGCTGACCCCTTGGGGAACGGAACGCATCGATGAACTGGTCGACTGGCCCTTGTTGATGCCTTGCGTCGCCACCACCTCGCCCGCAGAGGTTCGAGCGATGAAGCCCATCGATCGTGAACGCCTGTTGGCCCTCTACAATCTCGAAGTGACGCTTGCTGAACTGGCGCGTTGCAAACAGGCGGTACGGGAAGGTCGAATCTGGCAACTGGCCGAACAACGCAGTCACCAACACCCTGCACTGCGGGAGGCCTTTCTATGGCTAACCACGGCGCCGAGTTTGGACCGAAACGTCCGACCCGAGCGATTCTACACCGACCGAGACGCTGCGAGAGACATCGGTCAGGACCAAGGCATGTGGGAGGACGCATGGGACTACGTTGTCTGGAGTCAGCGGACGCCGAAAACCGGAGGCGTGATGTGGGGCGGCGACGACACGTTCAGCCGACCGCACATCGCCAAGGCTCGACGAACGCTTCAGCTGCGATGGCAGCCCGCTGCACACGCCAACAACGCCGTGGTGTTCCACGGCATTCGAGGCCCTTTTCGAGAGCGAATCAACGACGTTCTTGAATGGCTCACCGTTCATCATCCGACGTTACAACCGTTCGTCCTCACGCCGATCGGCCTCGTTCCAGCGTCCCTTGAGGACCTCAACCCCTTCGCTCACATCGACGCACCCCGTTGGGTGCTGCGACATGAACCCGAGGCCGAATGGATTCGGCGCGAGTTGCACCGTCTGGGAATGAGCAAAACGAATGTTGCAACGGTTGATGTTGCGGGCGACGGTATGAAACAACGCCTCGCAGCGGCGTTGGAATCCATGTCGCTCGACAACGATGTTCACGAACCACTTCCTGCGGAACAACGAAACCGTGCCCGCTCAACCCTGCGCTCTGAACAGGGAAAAGCCAAACAGATGGTGTTGCTGAACACCGACGCCGAAACCGCCGGCTCCATCATGGAGGGAGCCACGTTTGTCGTCAACCGAGAAGGGCGGGTAAAGAACATCAACGATTCGGAAGGACGTCATCTGTTCAGCCCTCGCCTGAGAGACGGTGGCATGTCCGTGGCCAATCAAGGGGCTCGTGCTTTGTTCGACCACCGAAGCGAACCTCTGCCCACCGGTCTGCCGCGAACGGAATGGTGGGGCAACGGTGGGAAGGGACCCGCTGTGGTGGTGGTGAACGCTGATGCAGAACCCTTTGTTCGAAAGGGTCGCAACGTGTTTCATGGCTTTGTGGTGGCGTGCGATGCGTGGCTTGCACCCGGTGAGGCTTGCTTGATCGCCAGCGAGGCCGGAGAACTCCTGGGCCACGGACGTTCTGAGTGCACGTCCACCGAAATGGCGTCGATGACCAAGGGCATCGCCATCAAAACACGGGGCGGCATGGACGACTGAGCGTCAACGAATCACCCCAAGCCTTCATGAGTCGTCTTCACCCACCCAGCAACGGAGAGAACCATGTCGGATGAACCTGTCATCCATACCAAGGAGCTATCCAAGTCCTACGGCCCGCACGTGGCGCTGGACAAATTGAACATCAGCATCCCGCAGGGAGCGACCGGCCTGCTGGGTCAAAACGGGGCCGGAAAGTCCACGTTTCTGAAGACCGTTCTGGGCTTGATTCAGGCCACATCGGGGGAGGGATCCGTGCTCGGTTATGACATTCGGACTCAGGGCGTTGAGATTCGTCAGCGCATTGGATACATGCCCGAGTACGATGCCCTCAACCCTGACATGGACGCCATTCATCAGGTTCGATACTCGGGGGAACTGCTCGGGATGAACCCGACCGTTGCGATGAATCGCGCTCATGAAGCTCTCCAATTCGTTGGGATTGGTGAGCAGCGCTATCGAGAAATAGGGAGTTTTTCCACAGGAATGAAGCAGGCGACAAAATTGGCATGCGCCATCATCCACGATCCAGACTTGTTGATTGCGGATGAACCTTCGAACGGATTGGACATGAAAGCGAGGGAGTTCATGATCAGCACGCTCAACACGATGGTCAACGACGCTCAGCGATCGGTTCTGATGGCCAGCCACCTGATGGAAGACGTCGAGCGGGTGTGTGAAAACATCATTTTGCTGCACAAAGGGACCTTGGCTGCTCAGGGAAAAATAGAGGATCTCAAGGCCATCGACAGGGAGATCGAGATTCACGTATGGGGCGGAGCCACTCCCCTCGAGGAACGCTTGACCGACCAAGGCTTCCGTGTTCGCCGCGAAGGGCGCGTGATGCGAATCGCTCATACGCAGGACCACACCACCACGCGAATTCTCCAAGCTGCGGCCGATGTGGGTGCACAAATCCGCCGCATGCACGAATACGAAGCCTCGCTGGAGGACTTGTTCCTCGCCATCATGGACAACCTTGGCTACAGCGTCAAATCGAGCGACGACCTGCTGAGATCCCCCGCTGAAGCGCGTCGGGTTGATGCGCCCGAATCAATGGGAGGTGGCGGTTCATGAGCGACGAGGAAAGAACAGCCGAGGCCCCCGTCACCGGACAGGGCCGGATGGACGTGGCGTGGGGGGCCAACACAGGCGACGAACATCCCGAGCAAGCACAAACTGCAAACACAGCGCAAAGCGGGGAGATTTTCGAGCAGCGCTACACACCTTGGTCCGGACAACTCAACCCTCGCTGGATGCGAAACTGGTCCATTCTAAGGCATCACCTTTTGGGTGTGTTCAGAAAAGGCCACCGACCGTGGACCATGCCGACCCGGATCTTCATTCTCATTGCGTTTCTTGCCTCGCTGGCTGATGCGGGCATGACCCTGCTTTCCGGGTTGGTTGGAAGTGCAGAATTCCACGCACTCTTTGGTGTCAGTCGGGATAACCTGTACGGACACGTCCTGGGCTTCTTCCCCCGCAATGTCCTGTATTACCCCATCGTTGCGGCCTTGTTGGTGGGTGGTGTCATCTCCGAAGACCGTCAGCACGGTACGTCCGCGCTCTATTTTTCCCGCCCCGTCTCGAGGTTTGACTACGTGGGCATGAAATTCCTCTCGGTCGCCATGATACAAGCCATTGTTGTGCTCATCACCTACGTGCTTTACTTCCTCGCCGAGGTGGTGGCGTACGGCAGGGGCTGGGCTTGGATGGTCGACATCTTTCCAATGTTCCTCGCCGGCATGCTGGCCGGTGCCTTGCTCATCATCACCTACACCAGCATCGGGCTCAGCCTGTCAAGTGTGTCCACCGGGCGGTTCTTCCCCGGCATCGGACTGCTGGCCATTGTCTTCGGCACCAAAACACTGGCGAGCATCGTCAAGAATCTCTTTGACCGAGAACTCCTCTATCTCATCTCTCCATACGACTGCGTGGCCCACGTCGGACAGGCCATCATCGGAACCCAAACGACCTACGATCAATATTCGTGGACCTATTCCTTGGTGGCCCTGATCGCCATGAACGCCGTCGCACTCTACGTCCTGGCTTCCCGTGTGGCTTCCATGGAGGTGACCCGGGAATGATGCCCGACTTCACCCAGCAAGGGGCGGGGGAACCCACGCCTGCACCCAACGCACCGGCCGCACCGGTCGTGTACTTCAACGGCGTCTCAAAATCCTACGGCCGAATTCACGCCCTGAGCAACGTGACGCTGGGACTTAGCGGAGGTGTCACCGGAATTTTAGGGATGAACGGAGCGGGCAAATCAACGCTGTTCAAACTCCTGATGGGGAAACTTCGCCCGAGCGCAGGTGAAGTGAAACTCTTCGGTGTTGACCCCTGGAAGAACCCGTCTCCGTACGCGAAAGTTGGCTTTGTGCCCGAGCACGAGAAGATGCACGACTGGATGACGGCCCTGGAGTTTGTGAGCACCTTTGCCCGCCTGCACGGAATGACTCGGAGTGAAGCGAAAACCGAGGCCGCTCGCGTCCTCGATTTCGTTGGATTGAGCGACGTCGCCAACAAGGAAATCGGTCGTTTTTCCAAGGGCATGCGTCAGCGGACGAAAATCGCCCACGCCCTGGTTAACGATCCGGAGCTGATCGTTCTTGACGAGCCCCTACAAGGGTGCGACCCGCTGGCACGAACCACCATCATGAACGTCATTCGTGAACTTGGAAAGCTGGGTCGCACCGTGCTTGTGAGCAGCCACATCCTCAGCGAAATTGAGCGCATCACTGAACAAATCGTTATTCTCCACCAGGGGAAATTGGTGGCCTTGGGCAACCTGCACGCCATTCGTGAGCGTCTCGATGAAATCCCTCACACCATTCGTATCGTGGGCGACGACGCCCGGTCCCTGGCGAAAGATATCCTGAGCCACCCAGCCGTGTTCGGCGTCAGTTTCCCAAACGAGACGGAATTGCTCATCCAGACCTACCATTTCGGTCAGATGCATGCAGAATTGCCCCGATTAATCGTCGAGAACGGCCACAACGTGCACCTGATCGACAACCCTGACGACGACCTTGAATCCCTACTCCACTACCTCGCAGGCGGTGAGGTCTGATGGCGAGCAGCAATCTTCCCAGCCTCTGGAGCGGCATGGACCGCAAGGCCCTGGCCATCGGTGAGTTCACCCTCCGACAGCAACGAAAACGGCTTTCGACGTGGGTGGTCTTGCTGGTCGGCGTTGCCGCCATGGGCGTCTTGACCATGTTCTACGTGGACGCCATGACGCGGGACTACGAAGCCGTGGACAACGATGGCGATTCCTACGACTGGGACAACGACGGCTATCCCAACGGGCAAGAGCAGATGCACGGCACCAACATCTTCGACCCGTTGGACCACCCCGGGCTGTTCGACCCGCCCATCGCTGCGGACGACGCAAGCGATTGGATCAACGAAGACGACTTTGACTGGGACGCCTTGGAGGAAGGCAGCGTTGGTGTTGACGACAACGGTGATTGCGATACAGAGCGCAGGACGGAATCTCAAAAGGACGCCAACGGAAACGGCGTGCCGTGCGACATTCAAATCCGAGCTGACCGCTACGGTCAGGGAACGTTCACGATTGAGAGTGACGGGAATGTTGACGAAGACCCGGACGACGAAGCGTACGCTCTTGAGGCCATTCACCGCAGTTTTGTCCTTGCGATTGGGAAACTGGGCGTCGTGTTCTTGATCGGAATCTTCGTTCCTCTGTTCATGGCCACCGGACTCATTCGGAACGAAATGACCTCCGGCACGATGCATTTTATGCTCGCTAAACCCATCGCCCGCGGGGAGGTGTTTTTGTACCGTTTGCTGGGGTTCTATGCACTGGCATGGACCTACCTCACCGCACTTATCGCCGCCTTGGCGTTGGTTGCCGGGTTGATGGGACCCGGCGACGGCCTGTACCGATTTGAGGACCTCGGGGTTTGGATGTCGGTTTGGCTAGCGTCCATCCTCGCCATCACGGTGTACGGGATGTTGTTTTGCACCCTTGGAGTGATGTGGAAGCACGGGATGGTCCTCGCACTTCCTTTTGCAGCGTGGGAACTCGGCATGATTCTGACCACCTTGGGCGCACCCGATGCAGCCATCCTCCGCTTTTCCGTCATCGGTTGGGCCATGAACATCGTCGATGCGGGGGCAGCCATGGCCTGGCAGGACACACCCTTGCTCATCCAGATGGGGTTGTGGGGCGGAGGTAACGAAGCGCTTGAAGGGGCCGAGGCGCTGAACGTGTTCTGGTCAACACCGGGGCTCGGCCTCGGCGCATTGGGCACCGTCGTGGTCTCCGTGCTCGTGCTGGTGTTCCAAGCTGTTGCGTGCTGGTTGTTGGGAAGCACGCTGTTCAAGTCCAAAGAAATCGAATGAGGTGGCGATATGAGCACAACGGACACCTTCGAGGGCGACTTTTCCACCATGTGGCGCCTCGGCGTCCGAGAACCCCTTTGGCATCTGACATGGGATTGGTGGTGGTGGTTGGTCATGATCGACGATCCGGAGGGGGAAGAATGGGGAAAACAACTCATGGTTCTCTGGTCCACCAAGGACAACGACCGAGTCGAAGTCAACGGAACGCCATGGACGCCGAGCGGTCGGCCGGGGTTTGATGAGCACGGTGGAATGCTGATCGACGGCATGGTTTGTGCTTGGTGGTTCGACGGTCAGCGGATGCACGAGCCCTACATCAAGCGCACCTGCGACATGATTGCGATGGACGATGCACACCCTGCCTGGCCAAAACAGGGCGGCGGAGATGGCGGTGGCGCCGTCGTGCCGTTGCTCCCCGACGATTTGTCGATGGGCCTCCACACCGACAAGACCTCGTTTTGGCTCAACTTGAAGGGGGATAAAATCCCGGTTTCGGAAGGTGCACCCAAACAAATGGCACTCACGATGTCTCCGTGGAATCCCGCGATGTCCGTGGCCCGACCATCCACCGCAACCTACGCCGGAGGAATGGGCTACGACATTCTCCGAGTGCACGGTGCAAAGGTCGGTGGAACGATCGACGGTCAACCCGTCACCGGCAGCGCTTATTTCCAAAAGGTGTGCGTTCAAGCACCTTCGCCGCCGTGGTACTGGGGCGTTCTTCACTTCGAAGACGGCTCCTACATGGATTGGTTCCTTCCTCACCTTTCCCCGACCATGACCGCCCGAACACCGCGACCGTGGAAACGTCGAGACATCCAGCACATCGCGCTGTCCCAAGGCGGGTTGTTCCACGATGCCATGAACCAGCGCACGGAGCGATTCGCACGTGTCAAGGTGGAGAAATTGGCATCGAAACGCTTGGAGGGTTCCCACGGGAACAGCCCGGGAGCGCCTCTACCGATGTTCAACGTCCACATGTGGAACGGCCGAACGAGCATCAAGTTCACCGTCAAGGCCGTGGAGCGGGCAAATTGGCATTTTGACCAACCCACCCGAGGTGGTCTGTGGTCCCACCTCACCTACAACGAATATCCGCTGTCGCTCACTCGTCTTGAAATCAAAGACGAATTTGGCAAGCGTACGCGGCGCGATTACGGGTGGGCCCGAGGCAACGCCGAGCACGCATGGGGCGTCCTTCACTGAATTTCAGGTGCCCTTGGAGGGGAAGTTATTTCCCTTACCCCGTACCAAAGGAGATTGAGGACTGAACGTGACCGACGAAGAAGCCGTCCAAGAAGCGACGGGAGAGGCGACCCAAGATGTCAAACAAACCGGTGGCCAAGGCGATGCAAATCGTGAAAAATACCGGTTGATTTCAGGCGAAGAAATCCTCGAAAACGGTGAGGCACGACCGAGCACCCTTGCGTTCCTCGGCATGTACATCCTTGGCGCTCTGGTGTTCGGTGTCCACATGCTGTTTCAAAACGGCATCGACCCGGCAGACGACGCTTCCATCTTACTGAAACTCACTGCGACCTTGATCGAGCTCACGAATTGGGAAACGCTTCCGGTTGGTTTTGTTCTGGTCATGTGTTTTCTTGTGTGGGCCAACAGAATGCTCAACATCTCAACCTCCGGCAAGTGGGTCACCGTTTCCCTCTTACTGATCACTTTCCTACCGGTCGTCATCACGATTGACAACCTGATCAGCACAATAGCAGGGTGGTTTGGAGCAGCCGATGGCGCATTTGAGATCCCGTTTCTCCCAGACACCTACAACTACTTCATTTCCGGCCTGATGTTCCTCGTGGTGTTTTGGGCGTTTACGTACAAATATCAGCGCAGTTTCTCATACGCCATAACAACAAACGCCATCATATTCCAGCATGCGTTTTTGTTGTCTCGGTCCCACCGGCGAATCTTGTTTGACCGCATTTCAGAGGTGATGGTTGAGCGAACCCCAATGGGCACACTGTTGGGCTATGCAACGGTGACCATCATGACCGATTCCGGGGTGGGTTTGGTTGAAGAATCCGTCGGCGTTGGCGCTGGAGCCTCAGGGTTGGCCGGAGGAAGCACCACCAGTGGAGACGACTCGACAGCCGACAAGGTGAGAAAAGGGGTGCTCCGTTCCATGTTCGCCTTCCTCACCTACCAGCGAACCACACGCCGGGTCGACCATGACCCGCGCCACTGCTTCTACAAAATTCGAAAGTGGGAAGATGTCAAAATGATGCTGAACGAAATGCATCGCAAACATTCTCAATCAAACATGCTTGAAGACATCAAGAGCGCGTTGAACAACGCAGACGAATCCGAAGCTTGAGAGCAGTGGTGTTGGAGCGAGCCTTCAAAAGGCCGCTGGCGCAGCGCAGGTTGGAGAAGATACCATGGTTGAAGCGTTGTTGGAGAAACCCATTCACCTGTTTCGAGAAGGCGACATTGACGGTGCGCTTGCGGACCTCGAAGACAAGATACAAAGCAACGCCGACGTCCCTGAACTCCACCACATGTGGGCCGAGTTTGCCAACATGAAGAACATGGAAGCTCAAGACGACGTGATCGCCGGTCGTAAAATCATGAACGCTTACAAGAAAGCCATGGAACTCGACGAGGACAACATGGAATACATCGCCGATTTTGCATCCTTCGCCCTCGAATGCCGCCGTATCCCGGTGGCGGTCAAGGAATTCCAGCGCTACGCTCGACGCCTTGAACTTGAAGACATTCCCGTCGATGAGGTCCTCTTCACGGCCAGCAGAAATCTGGTGGACGCCATTGAGGTGATGGACCCCAGCCGTCAGGCTCCCATGATTCAACCCTGGCTCAAGCAGGCCCTCGAATGGGCGGTTGGTGCGCTCGGCTTTTCCACCGAAGAAGCCGTGTCGGCGCTGAACGCTGATGAGTGAAGGAGATGGTCCACTGACCGAGAAGGTTCGGTTATTTTTCCGGATCGGCTACCTCGGAGATGGGTACCACGGCAGTCAAATTCAACCCGATGTCCGCACCGTTCAAGGTGAATTGATTCGAGTCTTTCGTTCGCTCAAGTGGCTAACGGGACCTGCTGAGGATCAACTGCTAATCCTCTCCAGTCGAACCGACGCAGGCGTTCATGTCCGCATCAACGGAGGCATCGTCGATTTGGAACGGGATCTCTGGGCAGCCTTGTCCCCCAGGAAAATGATTCGAGCGGTGGACGATCGTTTGGACGGCACCATCGCCTTCCTCACGGTGGAGGAGGTCGAAGCCGATTTTAATCCCAGATTGGCGCTGCATCGTGTGTACCGATATCGCCTAGAGGCCATGGAATACTGGGACGAACCCGACCATGAGACGTTTCGTCGGTGGCTGTCGATGTTCGTTGGGACCTACGATGCCCGAAACTTCGCCCGACTCGAGGAGGGAAAAAATCCGATTCGAACGATTCTTGACGCCCAACCATGGATGGATGGCGACCGGCTGATGGGGTTTGAAATCAAAGGGGAGGCGTTTCTCTGGAATCAGGTCCGTCGTGTGGCAAACGCCCTGTTTCGGCTCTCGGTGGGTGACCTGCAAGAGCGCGAGGTCAAAGCAGCGATTGAGCGACCCGAAGAACCGGTGGATTTCGGGGTCGCACCTGCTCAGTGGTTGGTGCTGTGGGGGGTCGCTTGGAGTCGAGCCCCGCTGCCCGCTCAAGGGCCTGCAGCGATTTTTTCGGCCCCACCGACCGGAAGAACGGCAGAACGAACCCGGAAAGGCCGCTGGCAGCACGCAGCCCAGCATGAAATCAAGGCAATGCTGTACAACGAATGGGCCGAACTGGGGACCTTGCCAGTGGTTTACCACCGCTCACAGTGAGAGCGTGATTCGGTCGCCGTCGTTGAGATTCATACGCTCTCGCAAAAAGGCCATTGAAATGATTTCAACGACGTCGACGTGGCGGGTCAGGTCGGGAATCAAAACCGCACATTCAATCGTTTGACCGTCGTGATGGACGACGCCTTTGAACGCAGAGGCTCCACCAAAGGATACACCGTCCCTGAGGAAACCACGGATTCGGATGCGCTCGTAGTCGGAGACGTCCAGCAATTTTGCTGCCGCTCGGTCGTCCTCGGGCGCATCGAGCGTGTCAATGCCCGCTTTTTGGCGCAGCGCGATGTAGTGAGAAAACATGGCCTGATCGATTTCCATGTTGAGCGTTCCCGGCCACGCCTTGCCCCCCAACACGTCTCGAAACTGGTCTTGATAGTGAGGTTGGGACATGAAAATATGGGCTCGTCCGAGCCCGCTGCTCACCGTCCCGGTAAGTTCCATGGCTCCGGGCCGGGTTCTTTCCTTATGAGGATGCGTTCAGCCCTGCCTGAACTCTTCATAAACACTCACGACCATGATGCGTTATGAGCGACGACGACCACGAAAAGCGTACAGAACAAGATGAGGAGTCCCACAGCCTCGAAGAACATCTCCACCAATTTGGGGACCGAGACATGCCCGATTTTATTGACGCACTGAATCGTTTTGTGACGCACGTGTCAACCATGGATTGGCCGGACGCGTTCAAGCTTGACGAAAACGAAACGTTCTGTTTCACCGTCTTTCGGTCGTTCTGGCGCCAGCACAAACGTGAGCGTCTGGAAAGCAGAGAAGACGAACGTCGCATTCACATGCGGTTTCAGGGGGTTGATGAGGAGGAACTGCGACGCTTTCTCCACCGAACGTTCGGAGCACCGAACGAAGAGTCGGAATCGGTTTTGAACATCGATCCCAAGCACCATCAACCGGACGGGGAGCACACCGATGCAGATTCAATAAAGCGTCAACAACGGTTCCAAGACGAGTGGTCTTGACGGGCTCAGAATCTCAGTCCGGTTGCGAAGGCGAGGAATTCAACCGAAGAGCGTTTGTTCTCGTTGCCGTTCTTAGCAAAGGAAATCACCGATGTCTCGATTCGGATGTTTTGGATGGACGTGCAATCGAGTGAATCGGCTTGCTTTTTGAGACGCAATAGAACCTCCCTACGGCCGTAGTCAAGCACGGCGTCGTAGGATTGTAGACGGCCCCCAAAGATGCCTTTGGCCCACATGATGAACATCTGTCCGATCGAAGGCCCCACACAAATGCTCACGTGAAGCAAGGTGGATGAGGTCGCACGCATGGACTTCGTCTCCGGTGCGGTGGAAGATTGTTCAGCGTTCTGAAGCATGCTGCCGAGTCGTTTTTCCTCCTCGTTCAACGCCGTCAACAAGGTTCCCTGATACCAGCGACCCAACGCCCAGGATATGAAGGGAAACAAAAATGGGATCAGAATCAGCAGGGCATAAAACCCAACAGCGATGGCTGTTCCTTCGGCCACGAAATCACCTCAAGCGACGATGACAGCGGTACCGTAGCAGAAGAGTTCTGAAGCACCCGAGGCGACGTTTGAGGTGGCGAAACGAACGTTCACAACCGCGTTGGCGCCCATGCCGTGAGCCTGCATGATCATGCGTTGGAGTGCTTCATTTCGAGACTCGTTTAGAAGCTCGGTGTAAGCCTTCAATTCTCCGCCAACGATGTTTTTCAAGCCGGCGAAGATGTCTTTGCCGATGTGCTTTGCACGGACGGTTGAACCGGTCACGAGACCCAGCGAACTTGTGATGGTCTTGCCGGGGATGGTTTCAACGTTGGACATGTGCATGGAGATGACCGCTTGAGGTTGCATGCAGGTACGTGGACGCTCTGCTTTATCAACATCCGCATGCGATGGTCTGGGCCCGTTGGGCGATGAGTTGTCGGTCAAAGGATGGGTTGGTTGCGCAACCATTCCAAGTCAGAAATGTAGAGTTGTCGTATGTCGTCAAGCCCGAGCACCAGCATGGCCAGACGCTCCAGGCCCATCCCCCACGCGAGGACCGGAGAGGTGATGCCCAACGGTTCGGTCACCTCAGGACGAAAAATACCTGCTCCGCCGAGTTCAAGCCACTTGCCGCGCCATTTTACCTCAATTTCCAAGCTTGGTTCAGTGTACGGAAAGTAGGCAGGTCGGACCCGTACTTCCGGGTAGCCCATCTTGGCGTAGAACGTTTTGAGCGTGGTGACCAACATTTGCAGATTTGCGCCTTCCTCCATGATGATGCCTTCGATTTGGTGAAACTCGGGAAGGTGGGTTCGGTCGATGGCTTCCTTCCTGAACACGCGGTCCACCGAAAATACACGGCAGGCTTCGGTGGGGTTGTCTGCGAGGTATTGGATGGTGTTGACCGTGGTGTGGGTCCGCAGCAACGGGCGCTGCGAAACGTCGGTGGAATAGTGTCCACCCCACCCTGTTGAACCGGTCTCCCCACCGTGTTCGTGAATGGCTTTCCACGCTTCCATCAGTCCCTGTTCGAGCTTGATGCTGCTCGGTTCATCGAGGTAAAACGTGTCCTGCATCTCACGAGCAGGGTGGTCCTGTGGTATGAATAGAGCGTCCATGTTCCAACCGGCGGACTGAACGTAGTCGTCCACGAGTTCGGAAAAACCCATCTCCAAGAAGATCGCACGAATGCGTTCGATGAGCGCTTGCATTGGATGACTTCGTCCGGTTCGAGGGGTCGTCGCCTCAAGTCCGACGTCAAACGAGCGGAATTCAGCCGTTTTCCACGCTTCACCCTGAAGCAGTTCCGGCGTGATGTCGGTGATGACCATTGCTTCCTGCAAGTCATCAGGAGAACAAGCAAGGCCTTCTGGGGTCAATGTCCATTGACGTTCGGTCCGCTCAACGGCGTGAATTAGATTCTTTCTCGATGAAAAGTGCTTGATCATGTCCTCATCCAGCGCATCGGCTTGGGCGGGGAGCGACGACAAGAAGGCCGCACGTTCCTGAAGGGTTGCCTCAATGGTGTCTCCGTCGGGGGCCACCAATGCACCGGCTTCAATGGACACGCCCAACTGCCTCAGTAAACCGACACCGGGCCCTGCTTCATGGCGCTCAAACGCTTCTTGGAGCCCCTGCATCGTGGCGGTGCCCTGCTCCGTGATCCACGTCCACAAACGCTGCTCCAACAAACCGTTCTCAACGGCTTTTTTTCCCTCACTGTCCAGCCGAATTTCTCGATGTTCATGTTCCAACAAGGAGACGTAGCCGTGATTTTGAAGCCCGTGACCTGCGCCAACGGCCACGGCTTGGTCGGTCCAATCGCACGCTGCAAGCAGAGCAGCGAGGTCCCACGAACGGTCTGCATCGCTGAGTTGCATGGCCCGGAGCATACGCCGCTCAGGATTCAGCAGGTTCGGTGCACCCATGCTCTTGCCAGCCGGACCCGTGTTTTGAAATCACCGTTGAACGGAGGGAAAGAACGCTGATTCATTCCTCTTCGTCCCACAACTTTGTTCCGCACGCAGGACAGGTAAATCTGGAAGGGCGGGGTCCGTTGAGAACCTCGACATGACCGCATGCGCCACACAACACCGAAGTCCTGACGGGTTCGTCGAGCGTGACGTCGACACGAAACATGAACCGACCCGCATCGGGCAGTGCTCCACCGTCGGGTTGCCATTGGGCGACGGCCTCAGGAGACAGTCCTGTCCGCCGTCCGAGACTCATGCCAACCACAAAAAACACGACGCCGAACAGCCCCACGGTCATGGCCATCGGCCCGAGACCTGCCACGCTCATGGAAGCTCCAAAAAGGATGCAGAAAAAACCCGTGATAAGGAAGTTTTCGCGGGACAAGCGAGTCATTGAGTGCCCCCCGCAGCGTGGCCGAGCGCCTCGGCGACGCGCACAACCTGCTCTTCAGGCACGGCGCACAAACCGATGCGAACGCCGCCCGTCAGCGGAACGAGGTAAACGTGTTGTTCCGCACAGGCCTCGGCCACTGCGGCAGGGTTGGGGCATTCATACCAGGCAAAGAACCCGTCATGGCTTGGGTTCACATCAACACCCAAGCGCTGACACGCTTCGATGAACGTGGTCCTTCGGTCGGTCAAAAGTTGGGCCAAGCGATCGCGTTCACTCGACCACGCCGACCCGCCTTCGGTCGTGGCGTGGAGCTCACTCAGCACGTGCTGCGCAACCCTTGGAGAGGCCGACCATGTTTGGCGTCCGGTAACCCCCATCACGTCGTTTAATCGCTGAACGCTGTGAAGGTCGGGGTGAAGGTGGACCAGAGCCCCGGTTCTCAGTCCATAGACAGTGTGAGACTTTGACATTGAGAGCGCAAAGCACACCAGAAGATTCTCCGGCCACGGCAAGCCGGCTTCGAGGGCCTCAGCAACGGTGGCGCCCCAACCGTGCGGCTCATCGGCGTAGAGATGGTACGCTGCGTCGATAAGGAGGGTGTGACCGGTGTGCTCGTTGCGCATGGCGCTCTCCATGAACGTCTTCAACAACTCAAACCGACTTTCGGATGGAAGCGACAAACCCGTGGGGTTGTGGGCTGGGTCGTTCAACCAGGTCATAACGGTGTTTTGACGACCAACCAAGTCCTCGAGTGCGTCAGAAAATCCGCTCAAATCAAGATACGGGGTTTGTTCTGAGGGAGAAGACGGCAGCAGAGGATACGTTGCAACGTCCAGACCGCACCCCTTCAGGAACCCGGTGTAAGGGCCCCAATAACGGTCTCTCAGAAGGACAGCATCGCCCCGCTCGGCAAAGTTTGCCGCCGCCAAAAACAACGCTCCAGACCCACCGGGCGTTGCGGTCGCACCCGCATGGACGCCGAGGGATTCCAGCGTTGCTCGATGTTCACCAAGCGCCAACGACACGGACAGATCGAGAAAGGAAGGCAGTCCCTTGAGCGGCGCATACGCAGCAAATTCCTGCGGTGGTGCTTGACGCAAAGCTGCATCCACCACGGTGTTGATGGCGAGATTGCCGTCGTCCTCGAGCAAGGCTCCGACCGTACCGTTCACGGCGTCTGCACCGGCAGCGGCAGCGTTTTGGTAGCGCGCAAACCAACTAAAGATCACGTCGTTGCCAGCCTTGTCTTGCCCGTGAGTGGCGAGGTACTGCATGGCAATCGCATCCTCGACCATACCGTTGCGAGGACGCTCACACTTTTTGATTTGACCGTCCGTCTTTCAGGGCGTCAACATCCGTTTGATTCATCAAGGGGTGCCGACACCAACAGCCAGCGCCAACGTAGCACAGCTGGTAGTGCGTCTGATTTGTAATCAGACGGTCGGGGGTTCGAGTCCCTCCGTTGGCTCCACTCACATGGAAAACACCGCTTCATATACTGAGAACAGCACCTCTGGGTATGCTCGAATGCAACATCGACGGCAAGGGACAAGCCGCCCGATTCGTCGGTGGTCTGGCCAGCATCGTCGGTGCATTGGTCTTGGCCATGCTCCTCGCCACGGAGACCTTCACGTTTGGATTCGGCTGGTACGCTGTGGCCGGCGCAGTCGCTGGCGGGGCGTTCGCCATCTGGGAAGCCCGAGCGGGATGGTGCGTCGTACGTGCCCTCGGATTTAGGACGCCATTGTGAGCAGGCCATCAACATGCCAATGCTCAAATCAACGCTTCCACTGGCCGAGACGTGCCTGCGCAACGACTCGACGGCAAGGCGTGCGCCAACGCTGTCGAAACCGAGTTACATGAACGCATTGAGGTCCTAACCAACGCCGGCGTCCAACCCCACTTGGCTGTCATCATCGTAGGCGACGACCCGGCGTCGCACGTGTACGTGAATTCCAAGATTGAGACTTGCGCAAGACTTGGCATTCGCTCGACCCACATCGCCCTTCCCGCACACTGCGAGGAAAAGGTCGTTCGCCAACATATTCTCAACTTGAATGCTCAGGATGACCTCCACGGCATTCTGGTCCAGTCGCCTCTTCCCAACCACATGGACGAGGAAGCGCTGACCGACCTTATTTCCCCAACCAAGGACGTGGACGGTTTCCACCCGCAAAATCTGGGCCGACTCGTGCAGGGTCGTACCGATGGCCTGCTTCCCTGCACACCCAGCGCCGTGATGCGGCTGCTGAAGTGGGCCGGTGTCGACCTCAAGGGGAAGCGGGCCGTGGTCCTCGGACGGTCGCGAATCGTTGGAATGCCGGCTGCGCTTCTCCTTGCTGCAAAAGGGGCTGACGCCACGGTGACGGTTGTGCACTCACGCACAAAGGACATCGCAAACGTGTGTCGAGAAGCCGATGTTCTGGTCGCCGCCGTCGGTCAAACCGAGCTGGTGAAGCCCGCCTGGGTGAAGCCAGGGGCTGTGGTGGTCGACGTGGGCATCAATCGAGTGGACGACGATGCAAGGGAGCGGGGTTGGCGACTCGCAGGTGATGTGCATCCAAGCGTTGCGGACACCGCCGGCTGGCTTACACCCGTCCCCGGAGGCGTCGGACCGATGACCATCGCCATGCTGATGGAAAACACCGTTTTTGCAGCAGAATCCTCCCATCCCAAGAGATGAGAATGCCTAAGAGACCTGCCGGCAAAGGTCCCGCGTGGTCCACGATCCACGAGCCCCTCGTCTTGCGGCTGCTTGCACGTTGAGCGCCGCCGTCCTCGTGTTGCTTGCAGCGGTCAATCTCGTACTCGACAGCGTGGGAACGGCTGGTTTTTCTCTTGAGGAAGGTGTGGCCTTGGGCGTCATGGTGGTTTTGCTCATCGTGGCACAATTGGCCAACAAACAAGTCGAAATCCCCAGTTTGAATGCGTCGGGGACCCGAAGCGATGTTGAAACGTTCGAATCGACCTTGGCCCCCGTTCGCTCAAACCCACAAAACGACGTGAACCCAACAACAGCGTCAATTCTAACCAGCATTTTGGGCCAGCAACAGACCACAACAGAAGCCCAGGTCAACTCCGCCATCGATACGTTGTCCACCGGGTCGTTCGCCGCCAACGTCCAGCGAACGATGGACGCCATCGACACCGCAAACCAGCAAAACAACATCCAAATCAGAGCCGTCATTTCTGACGAGGAATCCGTACGAAAGTTTGAGCGCGTCCACGTTCAACCCGTTCCCCTGCCCGGTCAGGAAGACAAACCTCTCATCGACCCAGCTAAGCTCCCCGGACTCGAACCCAACCGCGTGTTCGTCACCCAAGGGGAGGCGAGCGTCCCTCTGCCCGCTCCTCTCCCAAATCAAACCTCCCCCCCACCTTCCTCAGGTCTTCAAGGGGTGAAAACGAAACCCGAACCACAGGAAATGCCGGACTTGGAGGATCTGTTTTTGGGAGCTCCCTCGTCTTCAGACCCGCCCACGCAACCGCCCGCTGCACCCGAACTTCCCGACCTCGTGGGTCTCTTTCCCGACACGGAACCTGAACCGCTCACGGAAGAATCCGCCCTTCCCGAGGTCCCGAACCTTCCTGATTTGGATGACTTGTTCTGAATCCGAGGATTGAAATCCACCCCGCCCGACGCACCACCATGTGGACGCAACATCACGACCTGCATTCCCATTCGCTTCACAGTGACGGCGAGCACCCGGTCGAGAAGGTGGCCGAACTGATGCACGCTGAAGGGGTGAAAACCTGGTCGTTGACCGACCACGACACCGCCTCTGGTTGGGCGGAAGCGGCGACCGCCGCCGCTCGCCTCGGCCTCCGATTTGTGCCGGGTGTGGAAATCACCTGCGAGCCGACACTGCCCCCGGACCGCAACCATCTCCAGCGAATCGGACGAGAGAGAGCCTCCGCCTCGTGGCACCTGTTGGCGTACTTCCCAGAGCATGCACCCGGAGGAAACGACGATTCGGTTGATTCGTTCAAAGCATGGCTTGCTCCTCGCCAAGATGGACGCCTTCCGCGTATGGAAGCGATGTGTCAGCGCTTGGGGGAACTGGGCATGCCTGTGGATGTGGAGACGGTCTGCGCCAAAGCCAGCGGTTCAGTGGGACGCCCCCATCTTGCTGAACGCATGGTTGAACTCGGCTACGTTTCATCCAAGTTCGAGGCGTTTGAAACATGGATTGGGGACGGTCTCCCGGCGTTTGTCCCCCACGTCAAACCCACCGTTGAGGAAGCGGTTCGAGTCGTTCGAGCCGCAGGCGGCGTGACCTCGCTCGCTCACCCGCTGTACTACGGCGTGCCGACCGAGAGGTTGATCGAGCACCTCGCATTGATCGGCGTCGATGCGGTTGAAGCCGTCCACAGAAGCCACGATGACGCCTACCGCCACGAACTGACCGAAGCGGCCGTGCGGCATGGATTGGCCGTCAGCGTTGGTTCAGATTTTCACGGACTCTCGTGGCAGCCACGGCCGGGAAACATGCCTGTGCGACCAACAACACTCATTCAACGACTGAGGGTCGAGTGAACCCGTCAACCGCCAAGGCTGCCTCGAACAACAAAAGAATCGGCATGGCCACGAGGAACAACGAGAGCGGGTCGGGAGGCGACATCAAGGCGCCCAACACGAAGGCCCCGAACCAGACGACCCGCCGTGAGGCTGCCATTTGCTGTCGTGAAACAACACCGGAACGCAGAATCAACGTTGTGATGAGGGGGGCTTGAAAACCGATGGCGGAGGCTGAGAGCAGGTTTACAATAAACCCGGCGTAGTTTGAAAGTCGCCATTCGGTGCTCAAGCCCGCCTGCTGAGCATCCGTGGTCAAGTAGTCGAGCAACAGAGGGATGAGGCCGTACCATGCGTAAAGCGCCCCGACGATCATCAGCCCGATGGCTGCAAGCGACGCTGCGACCAAACGCGGACCGGGCTTGGGCAGGTTCACGTCCAGCTCCACGATGCGCCGTCTGACGGCTTCATGGTTCAAGCCGTGCTTGGCGACCTGGACAACCACCATCAGGCACACAAGAAGGAGCCCAACGTACCCTGCGATGCGGAGTTGCAGAAAGAGAAACTCAACCGGTGAGATCACGATGATTTCAACCCCTGCAGGCAGACGAGCCTCGTCGACGAGCCAAGAGATGAAATCGCTTGAAATTGGAAAAGCGATCAAGAAGCCGAGAAGAAACAGCCCAACGTAGTACTTGAGAGACCGCTGAAGACCGTTGCGAGCAGAGGCAAGAATTTGTCCACCCGAAGATTGGGCCAAACGCTCAACGGTCTGCTGAATGGGTTCACGTGCCATGCGTTTACGCCTCTTCGTCCGTCGCTGGCGACGTGGCCCACACATAAGAGGGTGTAGAATCGAGCCAGCTGCGTCCCTCTTTCCTCAAACGATAGAGGCGATACACCACGAAACCTGTCATCCACAACGAGGGCAGGCTCAGGAACACGGCTTGACCCATCTTGTCGTCGCCGTAATCGTTGATGATGCGCACCTCCATGACCGGTTCGTCTTCTGAAGCATCTGGGTAGTGCATCACCACGAAATGGTAAATCTTTGGCGATGTGATGTTGAGCGGCAAGGTGGTCTGCGGTGCAACGATGTGATGCTCACCCAAGGTTCTCATGACGTCCCAATCGATGGACCCCGTTTCCATGGCAGGAACGCTTGTTTCAACCATGACCAACACGATTTCAAGACTCGAGTGTTGATTGAGATTGGAGATGTTGGATTGAACCATGTCGCCCGGGTCGAACTTCTGTATGATTTCGAACGTGCTGTCGCCTTCCCCCAAACGGAACGAGATGCGCTCGTCAACGTTCTCTTCCTGATAGTTGACAGCCATCATCATGACCGTCAGCAGAACGAGCATGACGACGCCTTCGACGAAGATGTGCCGGCGTACTTTTTCTCGCCCAATCCCTTTGAAGACGGGGCCGTGGTCGTTTCGCAATCGTGGTTGAAGGTGGTGGATAAACAGGGCACCAATGCTGCCGATCAGCAAGCCAAGAGGGATGTCAACAACCCAGTGGATGCCGAGGTAGAGGATGGTGAAAATGAACAGCAGGGTGTTGATTGAAACGAACAAATGGTAGTTCCAATGCCGCCATTCACGCAGCGTTCCCCCCTGCTCTTTGACGTGAAGATAATTCAGCATCATGATACCGAAGGGAATCGCAACATGGAGACTGGGAACTGCGTTGTCCAGCGGGTCGTGGAGGGCGTAGAAGACTGTGTACCAACCCTCGTGGTAGAGCAAAGCGTCCATGCCAGGAATCCAGGAGGACGTCACTTCAACGTTGAAAAACAGGTAGTACGGAACCGCCAAAGCATAGATGAGGAGATAATTGAGTGTGACCTTATCGGTCATGTCCCTGTCGCCAGAATAGGCAAAGTACACCGTCGTCACATAAATCAAAAACAGGTACACGAACAAGTAGTGAAAGTTCAGAAATTCAGTCAGTGCATCGTTGCGAAAGGCATCTTGAACCCATTTTGTGAGTTCACCCTCAACGTCGTGGACCCAATCGGTCCAGTGCCCGGTTCGACGCTTCATGGGTTCGTTGAGTTTGTCCGTGATGGATTTCCAGCGAATGATGACGATGTAGCCGATGGCGTGAAGATAATACCGTTTGTTGTGAAACTCTTCAGCCCACTTACGAACGGGCACGCGATGGGCCCGTTGACTGCGGGTGAAAAACCAGCATATGACCGGCGTGAGGACCAGAATCATGCCCATCATGATGTCATAAGGGTCCATGAATCGTCGGCATGGAAGGTGGCTTTATGCCTTCGGACACACCGTCGTCCATGGAAGGCCATTCAGGGTGCGCGCCGTGGTAACCTTTGAGGGGGGTCGCATTGAGGAAGCCTCATGGAGGCGGTGGAGTGGATTCCAGCACCCGAAAACACGCTCGAGAGCCTCAAGCACGGGTTACGGATGTTCGACGGTGTTGAATTCGATGTTCGAATCACAGCTGACGACCGCCTTATCATCCACCACGACCGAACGGTTTCGATCCCCCCGACCGAGTTGAAGGGACGCTCAAAGTGGCTTGAGGAGTGGAACCTTGACGACTTGGTCGACTTGGGTTTCTTGAGTTTTGATGCGTTCTTGGACGACCCCGACGTGCTCCGATTTTGGCGTGATGAAGGGAAAATGGGGTGTGTGGAAATCAAACGACCGCACCCAATGTGCCGAACGGGCGGAGGATTCCTTGGCAAGCGACATCACATACGTCACGTCGCACGCGCCATGGAACTGGCTGAAGCTGCTCTGGATGACCGAGAAATCCCTCACCACAACACGGTGTTTTACGCGTTCCACCGAGGGATGCCGGCTTCGGCGGAAGTTTCCAAGACCAAGCGGCCCTGGGCGGCGTTGATCCCCTACATCCCCCCGTACGGCAACCGGACGACGCAGCGGATGCAAGTGTTTCCTCAATTCATCACCACACCGTTCCGACGACTGGTCAATCGACATCAAGCCCAAGGTAGTTCCATGCTGCCCTGCGCCATGGAATACTTCCAAGCGTCCACTCGACACCTGCCCGTTGGCCGACACGTCGGGTTGACCGGAGCCGGATTGGAGCGACTCACTCGAGTTAGAAAGGGCATGCCGACCTATGTCTGGCCAACCAAACCCGCTGTGGAGCATGACTTGGTCCGGGCGGGCATGTCCGCGTTGACCGACCATGCGGACCCCGAACTGACGTGGCTTCCGTCCGGTCATGCTCGCTGGCGACAACCGGGGGTTCGGCCTCTGCTGGACGGTGAGTGGACACGATTGGGCAACGCCACTCAGGAAGACCATCGAGCGCAACTGGCTGAGCTCGAATCTGAAACTCCACTGTGGAGCGAATGCGACCGCTCACGCCGGACTGAACTTCTCACCCAGTGGCGAAAACGGTGGCGATGGGAGCCGACGGTGGAGGACCTGCTTGGGCAATACGATGGGGCAACACCTCCTGCGTTTGCTCCACGCATGATCGGCCATCGGGGGTCGGGAAAGACCAGCAGACCGGTGCTGAACGTTCAGTCGACGTGACGAAGGTCTTGTTCCTCAGCGATGTACTTTGGTCGGTAAATTGGCGTGCCCTTACCACCCCGCATCACGGTGCGTTCGTCGATGATCTGCGCACCGATACCGGACACTCGTGCCCACCCAAAGAACGTGGTGTAGTAGGTGGGGTCCCGGAATCCGATGTGATGGAGCAAGGCGCCGCTTGCAATGTCGACGTTTGCGTTTGGATTGGAGATTTTTTTGTTTTCTCCGAGGACACGCGGCGCAACCTCCCGAAGGGTTCGGATGATCTTGAAGTTTTCATCGTCGGGGCAAAGGCGCTCACCCAGGGCGAATTGCACGGTCGCTCGTGGGTCTTCTGCTCTCAGAACAGCGTGACCGAAGCCGAAGATTGGTCGCTTCGCCGCAAGTTCCTTTCGAACAAATGTTTCAACTTCGCTCGGGTCGCTGGTCCCAATTTTCAAGACGAATTCCAAACACGATTGATTGGCGCGACCGTGGAGCGGTCCCGAGAGGGCGTTCATTGCGCCCGCAATGGATGCATAGACCGTTGCGTGACCTGAAGCGATGGCTTTACCCGTGAACGTCGAGAGATTTCCGCCACCGTGATCCATGTGAAGAACGAGGTACGTTGAGAGAATTTGATCCATCAAATCATCGTCGATGTCTTCCGTTTCCAGAGTCCTGACAAAACGCTGAACCATGGTTAAATCAAGATCGTCATCCGGGATGTTCTCGCTGCGTCCTTCTCGGATTCGGAACAAAAGCCCCATCATGCGAGGCATTCGAGCGATGAGGTTGAGCGCGTCCTCTTTCCAATCACCCGTTGTGTCCAGCATGCCCAACGTGTGAACACCGACGCTGAACCAGTCCATGGGGTGGCCGTCGCGAGGGAGGGTCTGGAACACGGCAGCCAGGCTGTCGGGCACACGCCCCCGCCGGGCGAGATCAGCCTTGAAAGCAATGGATTGCTCGGGGGTGGGTAATTCTTTGTTGAACAGAAGGAAAACGATGTCTTCCGGTGAATATTGGGCCAATTCAGCAATGGGGTAGCCGCAGTAGTGAACGCCTTCGCTGGGTGTGACGAACGAAGTGCGGCACGTGCCAACCGGAACACCGCGTAAACCTGTGTTGAGATGAGACGGGCGGACCGCAAACATGGGCTCGTCGTCCTCCATCTCAAGGGCCTCGCAACATCCGACATCCATGTTCTGTATAAAGTCGGCTCCTGTTTGCAACCGATTGTAAAAACGGTGTCGCCACCAACACCGGCGCAGTCTATCGTTTTATGCGATAATCTGACGGAGGCCACGTTCGGAAGCCTTTGGTGGACGTCCTGTCAGCAAAAATGTTCAATCGGATGGTCTGTCCATCGATGAGCAGCGCATCCTCTGCATCGATGCCGGGGCACGCTGCTTTCACGCTCTTCCAAGCCGAAAGGGTGGCAAGATTCTCGCCCCACCACGGGAACGCTCGACACTGTGCCGGACGAACTTCGTACACCGTGCATTGTTGACGTTCGTTGAGATGAATGCAGACTCCGTCCACTTCCCGGCTTTTCAGGACGTATCGCCCGTCGTAGGTTCGTCGAGTGTCACGCTCGAGCCAATCCTCGACCGACAATTCAGCATGGTCGGCAAGCCGACTGGCGTCATCGGGCGACAAGTAAACGATACCACCGGGTTGGTCGCAGCATTTTCCGCAGTTGCTCTGACAGGAAAAATGAACACCTTCCATCCACCAAGGCGCCCTCACTCTTCCTCACCCACCAAGACACTGCGTGGGCGAATTCGGGAGAGGTGAACCACCGTTTTTTGAGGCGGTTGGACAAGCAAGTCTTCGGGATCCACGTCGGTTCCATCGATGTTCCACTCCCCCTCAGGTTCGTAGGTATCGAGGTCGTGCGATTCATCGGAGATTGCTTCATCGTCAAACGGCGGCAGAGGCTTACGGTCCGGATCGATTTCAACAAGGCGTTCTTCGATGACTCGCAACTCATCGGCGATGAGGATGAGTTCCTCGATGTCCGCATCCACGGCGCGCTGAGCCAAGGCCACCATGCGCTCCTCCAAGCTCTGGAGTTCAAGAGAGGACGCGACCACTTCTGAGGACATGGCGTTGACACGGGCATCGACGCTGGCGTCGATGTCCACCAGAACCTCGACGGCGCGTTCCACATCGTCACGATTGAGCGGGTCGTTGGCCCGCACGATGAAGTTCTCGCGCTCGTGAACGTCGAGCACGGACGGGCGGCCGGGTTCAAGGGTGTCCACCTCGGCCCTGAGGCGTTGCTCAAGCATCGTTGCATCGCTGCCGAGTCGCTCAGCATCCCATTCCGGAGGCGTGTAGTCGTCCTCACCCCACGACTCCAACGGGCTGTGGAGGTCCACGCCGCCCGGTGTGGCGGAGGAATAGACGGCGTCAAGTGCATTGCCAACGAGCTGTGAGGCAAGGTCGTCGACGCGCTGCCGCTCATCTGCTCTGCTTTTGGACACGTGCCCGTCGAGAAGGTCCGAAACATCGTCGCCGTCCAGTAAAACGGCTCCACCTTCAAAAGCGAGGGAAAGACGTTCAAGACGGCTTTCCATGGCACGCCAACCCGCCGGTTCCATGCGGCTGAGTTGGGCGAGGTGACGGTCGGAAACGAGGATGTTTTTTTGCGTGCAACGCCACCGTCCAAACGCCAGTAAAGACGCTGACTGGGGGGCGTCCAGACGGGTTTGAGTTGACCCTCGGAGCACGTCGCTGAGCCTTGAGGGAGGGAAGGCGTCGAGCGCATGGCGTCCGCCGACCACAACCTGAACGCCGTGGTTCAAAGCGTGGTCCACCAGCACGCCAAGTTGGTGACTCCATGAATCGTCGTCTGCAAACACGTGCACGTCGTCGACCAGCAAAGCGCTCGCACCCGGCAATGCGTCCTGCCACGCGGTGTCATGAGCGTCCACCAAGGCCGCATCGGCAGCGGAAATGTGCAGCACATGACCCTCTTCGCGGCGCAGGAGCGCCTGGCCGGTTGCGTGGATAAGATGGGAACAGCCCGCTTGCGGGGCGGAACAAATGAAGAGAGGATTGAATGCACCGCCCGGGTGGTCGATCACGTGTTCACAACATCGCGTGGCCTGCATGTTCTCGTCCGTGACAAACCACTGCTTGAACGTCGAGGAGGTGGACCACCCCATGCGCTTGGGCCATGCGGCTTCGAGGTTCAACACTCGAGCTGGGTGGTGGAGCTCCCCCACGACGGGTGGAGCCAATTCCTGACCGAGTTTGTTGGATGTCCGGCCCCGTTGCTCGCTGAGCACTTGGCTCCAAACCGGCGTTCCGTCGTCCTCAACACCAACGTAAAACCCCTCGCCGTCGCTTGGAGACACCGGTGGTTGTTCCATACGACGCCGAAGTTCAACCAGTCGCTTTGCGACGTGGCTGGCGTAATTTGCCTCGGCCTCCAAAAACGAGGTGTGTTCGCCCACCTGCGGGCCGAGAACGCGTTCGGCGATGAGGTCGTATGTGGGACGCTGGGAGACGCCCACCGTCTGAAACAACGCAAGAGACCGGTCCGGGACGACCTTGGTGCCCAGCAGCGTGTTCAGTTTGGACTTCGCTGGACGCTGATTGGACGCTGTTGATTCGCCGACTGGCGCGGGTGGTGGTGATGTGCTGGCGGTGACAACGGCCGACCGCAGGTGGCGCTTGGCATCTTCCAACTCAGAGCGGAGTTTGGTCGGCAACGCCGTCACTGCTGATCACCTTTGTATCGCTCAAGAGCCTCTCCGTGATCGTTGTACAACGCCGTAGTGTCCATGTCTTCCAGATCGTCAAACGTCGTCCAACGCTCGTAAATGTCCTCCATGTCCAAGCTTCGTTGGTCCTTGGCCGATGCTTCACGGGCGGGTTTGGAGGTTGTCGCGACCGGCCGAAGACTGCTCGTCAACGGCTCGTCGGTTGAAGTCGAAGGGAGGTTCACGGTTTGCGGAACGATGGGTTCGGGCAAGGCGATGTTGTCCAAATTTGGAGAACTGGCTGCGCTGTCCTTGAGGGCCTTGGTCTGTACGGGTGTTTGAACGACGCTGTGCCGCTCTTCAGCGATGGCCTGCTTCTGGACAAACACGTCCATGTTTTCTTTTCGATAAGACTGTTTGGTGGTGGGCGGCGTGGGCCAATTGGGCAACTCTGGAGCGCTTTCGGTGACGGCTGCTGAGCGCGCAGGCGTAAGACCCGGTGCAATGGTGGGAAGCGAGGCCTCTGGTTTACGCCGAGGCATGCGTTGAGGCGATCGCAGTTGTGGCGGGGCATTGGGTGTTGCCTTCCGTTTTTGAGCGACCCTCATGCGAGGGTAGGGCTGCGGTCCAGCGAGGTCCTCCGGTGGAGCTCGAGGGGAATCGCTGACGTATCGACCCTCGTTCACAGGTTGGGAGTGTTGTGGACGCCAAGCCTGTTCACCCACCGAAACCGGCGATGGACTGGCCGCAGGGGTTCGCTCTTGAATCGGGTCTTCGTTCGGCCAGGCCTCAACCACGTCCGTAAGCGCTTGGACGGCTTGGGCACGTTCCTCTTCGTCGGGTTCGTAGCTCCCTCCCTCAACCACGTTCTGGTGCACGGAACTGGGTGCGCCCACCTTCGATCCTTGATGTTGAATTTGCGCAGCAAGCCATTGCTCCTCTTCCTCGTCGGGAGCCAGCAAAACGGGGTGGTCCCAAAGGGCGTCCGGTTCATGATTCCACGCCTCAACCACTCGCAAGCGAAGCGGGGTTGCCTCAGCCAAGAGACGTCGTTGGATCGCCGTCTCGAAAAGTTCGAGATCCGTGGTGATGAGCGCCACGTGATCGTTGAAACGCACGCCGTCGCAAACCGAACGCACAACGTCGATCATCGACCCCTCGCCAAAGGCGTTCCCGATGCGGTCAAGTCCGTCGAGAAGAATCACAGAGCGCTCGTTGCCCCACTGAAAGACGTTGACGACGGCCTCCATCGACGAACGTTCATCCAAGAGGGTGTAGCCGCCATGGGGAGAGAGTAAAGCGTAGCACTGCGGGTCTGGAAGCCGAGATGTATGTTCGGTCTCGGCGTGCGGAAGACCGAACAGACCCAGCAACGGCATGCCTCGCTCAGCGAGTTCAACGCCCAGTTGAATCATTGGATGGGGGTCGGGTGAATCGAGGAGATAGACGCATCCGGGCTCGAGGACCGTCCGGTCGCCGTTGTTTTCGGGTCTGGTGCGCTGACGTTCCTCGGTCTCGAGCGCCATCGCTTCGATGTCCTCCAATCGCGCCGCACGGCGCCAGGACGAGGACGGTAAACGGACGCTGGACCACCAAGTCTCGCTTCCTTGTTGCTGCTCTTGGTGCTCGAGATGAAGAACACTGGAGGGGTGTTGGCTCATGGTGGCTCGCAAGGCGTTCATGGTCAGCTCATACAGCAAGAGTTCATTTTCGACCGCCAAAGCGTCGTGTTCAATGGACAACAACGCCTCCAAGCCCATGCGTCCTTCCCCTCCTGCGTGGAAAGCCATCACCGGTTGACCGAGGCGGAAGAGGAGCCATCCCCTTGAATCCTCATCCTCCGGCGAGCGAATCAACACCGCACCGGACTGCTCGTGTACGGCTAAATTGCGCACCAAAACACGGAGAACATCAACGCCGCCGCGTCGTTGCTCAATCAAGTCGCCGTGTTCAATTATGACCATGCAGCAGCACCCTATGGAAGCACCTTTTGCACCCCCCCTCTTGAAGAGTGCGGCAGGTTTGGGAAAAGGCGAACCGTTTCAAGTGATGATTGACACGAGCGGACCATGCCCTCTCACTCGGCCCAACCCCTCTCCAACGAGGAAGCGGCGTTGCTTGAGGAAGGGGTCGAATTGTTTGATGCCGGAAAGTTTTGGCACGCCCACGAATCGTGGGAAGACCTGTGGAACGATTTGAAACGAAGAGCGGCGCCGATCGAGGAAATCCTTCTGGTGCAAGGTCTGATTCAAACAGCGGCGCTGCTGCTGCATTATGAACGCCATAACGAGGTCGGCGTTCGCAAACAGTGGGCCAAGTTAACCCCAAAACTCAGTGGATGGACGCTCGCATGGGGGATCGACGTCGCCCGGCACGTCGAGGTCATCGAAGGCTACGCGTCGGACGCCGGTGTCTGGACCCTCATCGCCAACGACCACCGCCTACCCAGAGCGTGAGGTTCAAAGGAAAGGAAGAGGTGAAGCGCTCATGGACAACGAAGAGACGATGTTGCCTCCTGACATGCTTCTCTTCATCCAAACACCGGTCGCCCAGCCCCTCGTCAACGGCCGGAACACAGCCCTCGCCGGAAGCGTTGCGTTGGCCTTGGTTCTGTTCGCTGTCCTGCGATGGGTCGCCTTGAGTTCAACCCTCGCTGGGATGATTGCATTGACCACGTTGGGGCTCAACCTGACCGTCGTTTTGATGCGTTTCAACGCTCACGCCTCGACGCCCCTTGCCGTGAACATGAATCATCCGTTCATGGACGACGTACCCATGGGCGACGCCAGAGTCATGGTCCGAATGGCCGATGGACGCTGGATTGACCCAGGAATGCACCGTGTCCGAACCGCACCAGAGGAACTGCTGGGCGGCCACAACCTCGTCCAGGACACGGAAGACTACCCCATTCTTGGCCACTTCAGCGCCAAGAGCGAGAATGGCGGAACGCTCACTCGGCATCTTGCCCTCATCAATCAAGCGATTGCGCTGCGAGACGCTGTGAACGCTGTCCCAGACCCCATAGAGGACGCTCGCGAACGAGAAGCAATGGAGACGGGATTGTTGGACCGATCGTGGCTTGAAGACGAGGCAGAGGTGGAGGTTGAAAGCCCGCTGGTGTCGTTTTTCAGGGCAAAAGATTGATTCTTTTTACTTGAATCCACCCCTATCTTCAAAACCGGGTCAACAAACCGGGGGTTGTGCCAACCAACGAGACGTGGATGTCAAAGGTGGAAGCGTTGGCGCCAGCCGAGCAGGAAACGCTGCTGGGGACTTCCCTCTCACGACGCTTTGCACGGCTGCCGTTGTGGCTCAGCCACCCTGCGAACATCGGTGGTTTTTACGGCCTCTTGGTGGCTCTTGCGCTGCTGCTCCCCTACGCTTTTGGTGAACAGGACAACGAGGTCTGGGGTGTTCAGTGGATTTACCACACCTCGTTGTTGCTCGTGGCGTGCGGCATTTGCGGATTTGTCTCGCTGATCATGGTGGCCGTTTCAAAGCGCCACCCTGTTGCGCCCCCACGACAGATTCTCTACCCGATGCCTTTCGTCGGACTGGCGTTGCTGACGGTGGACCGTGTGGGCTTGGTCGGTGTCCCGTCGATGCTGGTTTGGGCCTTGCTCTTGCTCCCTGGACCCATGTACGTGCACCTGTCGTGGGCACCTCGCTGGAGGTTGCTGTGCATGATTGAAGACGGGAAAGACCCGTTCATCGGCTTGCAGACCAAGGGCGAAGAAACCATCGAAGCCGAAGAGATGGTGGGCGAAGATACGGAAATGCTCGAAGTCGTGGATGCGTTCGAGTCCGAATGAACTCAAATCACACCGACTTGAGGGCCCACGCTTTCAAAGCACCTCAGGACGGTGTCCAAGTCCTCACGGGTCAGACCCGCCGACATCTGGGTGCGGATGCGGGCCTTGTCCCGTGCGACCATGGGAAACACGATCGCACCCGCCATGACGCCTTGATCGCCCAAGGCATGCGTCATCGCCTTCGCCGTCGAGGATTCACCGCACATTACGGGTATGATGGGGGTCACGGATTCGCCGGTGTCAAAGCCCATGGAGTGGAGCTCCTTGCGGAAATAATTGGTGTTCTCCCACAATCGTGCGTGGTGTTCAGGCTCCGACATCAGCACCTCGATGGCGGCCTTTTGCGCTGCTGCAACACCGGGAGGTTGCGAACCCGAGAGGAGCCACGAACGCGAGTGATTCAGGGCATGGGTACGGGTCATTTCGGTGCCTGCGAGAATGCCACCCTGTACACCAAGTGCTTTTGAAAACGAACCGGTTTCAAAATCGACTTGCCCTTGCAGTTTGAAATGGTCAACGATGCCGGCGCCGCCTTCGCCCAACACACCCTCACCGTGGCAGTCGTCAACGTAGACCATGGCGCCGTATTCCTGAGCGAGAGCCGTTATCTCGTCCAAAGGTGCAACATCGCCGTCCATGGAAAACACGCCGTCGGTGATGATGAGTTTTCGGCCAGCGTCATCGTTCGCCTTCAACACCGCTTCCAATTCGCCCATGTCGTTGTGAGCATACACCGCTCTGGAAGCCTTCGTCAGACGGACGCCGTCGATGATGGAGCCGTGATTGAGTTCATCCGAGATGATGACGTCCTGGGGACCGGTCACCAAGGCGGGGATCAGCCCAACGTTGACCGTGTAGCCTGCGCTGTAGATCAGCGACGCCTCAACGCCCTTGAATTCAGCCACTTTCTTTTCGGCCTCAAGGTGAATGTCCATGGTGCCTGCAATGGCCCGAACAGACCCGCTGCCAGCGCCGTACTTTGCCGTGGCATCTTGCATCGCTGCGACGACCTTCGGGTGGGTGGTGAGGTTGAGGTAGTTGTTGGCCGACAGCATGATGGTGGGTTTTCCGTCCATTTGGCAACGAGGGACGTTCGGGCCTTCGAGCGTCGGTGGTTCCCACAGCAAGGATTGATCGTTGAGTTCGTCGAAGCGAGCCTTCATCCAAGACATATCACCGGGCATGTGTGGTCCTCGCCCAAACCAGGCGTTGCTCATTCAAGGTCTTTTGTCTTCGACGTCCACACCGACCAGTGCCAACACATCCCGACCGCTGATGTCGAGCACATCCCCTTGATTCAAACGATGGTCTCGCAAATCAAGCCGCCCAATGGCGCGCCGATGGAGCGCGACAACCTCACCACCAACCGCCGAAACCATGCGTCGGATTTGCCGTTTTTTGCCCTCGTTGATGACGATGCTGAGTCGTCCGTCGCTTTCAATCATCGCCTCTGCAGGGGCCGTGATGTACGTCTCAATATGCCCGTTGGTTTCCAACTCAATTTCCACACCGGCTCGCAGGCGCTGCACGGCTTCGTCATCGAGGCGACGTGCGGTGGTGACCTCGTAGCGTTTGGCCACCTTTGCTTCCGGTGATGCCAGGGAATGAACCATGCCACCGTCCGTGGTGAGAATCAGCAAACCCGTGGTGGCTTCGTCAAGGCGCCCAACCGAGACAAATCGGTCAAAATCAGCTGCTTCGACCTCGTTCTCGATCATCGCAAAGACCGATTGTTTGCCGAGGCGACGTTCCTGTTTGTTCAGTCTCGAGCAGATCACGCCGTACGGTTTGTTCACCAAAAAGGTGCGATGATTTGCGGGAAGGACGAGCCGTTGGCCGTTCCATTCGACGTGCTTGGTGTTTGGATTGAACTGAAACGCAATGTCCTTGACGATTGAGCCCGCAACCGAAACCTCACCGCGCCAAACGGCGTCCTTCACCGAACGTTTGGAAGGAAAACGTCCTGTCTTGGACAAAAATTGGTGAAGGCGAATTTTCGGCATCTTGGTCGGGCCACGAAGCCGCAGCATTAGGCTTTTTCAGCCGGTTGAGGTGCAGGGACCCAAGACGGGCCTCACGGCGATTCCACACGGGTCCTCTCGGCGTTGGTTGTGCGCGCCCGTTTGTTGGCCTGAACCGTCTCGAACGCTTTCATCACGGGGGCAAGTCGGAGAGCACGCGCCTTGGCCTCCGCCTCCGACCGTGCGATGAGCGATTCAGCGCGCCGTCGCTCGACGTCTGCGCGAGTGCCCGCCCGGACCATGGCCACCTCACGATCGTGGTTCGCTCGATTGAGGCGCTGCTGCTGCTCGGCCGTGGCTTCGTCTTCGTCGTCTCGACGGCGAATCCATTTCCACAACGCTCGGGCACTTTGGAAGGCGGTGAAATAACTCGAGGTGGGCATCTTCATGGTGGTCTCCAAGTGCGAGCTGGTGGGTAACCTATTTGTTGCTATTGCCCGAAAAACCATCAGCGTTATAATGCTACGGCGGGGCTTTTCCGTCATGGCAACCCGTCGTCGTGCCTTGTTTCTTTCCGCACTGGTGCTGCAACTCTTGATGGTGGGCGCCGCAGCGTCTCCGCTGGCGGACGACATCAACCCGCTCGGTGACGCCTCGAAGATGAACACTGACCTTGTCGAACGCTTGGCTGAAGCCGACGACGCGACGACGTTGCCCGTCATCTTCCAGCTCCACTCCCCCGTCACCCACAGCGATGAGGCCTACATGGAAGAGCTTGGTCTGGAGGTGATCGGCCACGCCGCTCTTATCGATGGAGGGCTGCTAGAGGGCGCAGCCATCGATGTTCGTCGCCTATCGTCGTGGGAGCGCGTGGAGTATTTGGAACTCGATAAGCCACTGGAATTCTTCTACCTCCCCTCAGAATGGGGCGGGCAACCAAACCCCGGCATCATGATGCACGAGACCACACATGTGGTTCGAGCGACGGACGCTTGGGACAGGGTCATCGTGACACCAAGCGGTGAAATCCTGCGCGAGACCGACCTATCGTTCACCGAGTGGGACGGCGACGGCACGGCCATCGTCGACCTTGACACCGGTGTCGATGCCGGCCACCCCGACTACGATTATCTTGAACCCTGGACCGGCGAGAAGACGTTGTACTCTGCCAAGTGGACGCCAGCTGACAACGATTGGGTGGAGACAAGAAATTCCGACACGTCCTCAGGCCACGGCACGCACGTGGGAGGTACCATCGCTGGCAACGGCGATGCCTCCGCAGGACGGCGCGCTGGCGTGGCCAAGGGAGGACAACTCGTCGCCCTGGGTGCGGGTGATGGCGCGTCAATTTTCGCCGGCGTTCAAGGCCTGGAGTGGACCCACGCGCATTCCGTGCCCGGTCAGAACCCGTACCACATTCGCGTTGTTTCGAATTCGTGGGGCAGCGACGGTGATTACAATCCGGACGGTGCCATCACGCAACTCACCGACCGATTGACCTACGAAAACGGCGTCGCTGTCATCTTTGCGGCTTCCAACTCGGGCGGATCGGGTGGAGAATGCTCGGGTGATCTGCGCACCAACGTCTACGCCAACACCCCCTCAGCGATTTCTGTGGCGGCCCTAACGCACGACGGCACGGCGGTCACCTCGTTTTCGTCGCGCGGGTGCATGAACCAACAGCACACCTGGCCGGACGTGGGCGCTCCGGGCCGTGACATCTGGGCCACGGCTCCTCGAGGAACAGCCATCGACGCTTCAACACGAACACAGGGCGACCTCTACTACATGTCCATCTCCGGCACGTCCATGGCCACCCCTCATGTTGGCGGCATGGCTGGCATTCTGATCGACGTCGCACCGTCCCTCGGGGCCGCTGACTACCACCGCGACGACCACGATTTCGGAGACAGTTTGGTGGGTGGTGACGGCACGGCTGCCTACGGGCAATTCGAAGATTGGGACGAGCGCAACAACAGCCGTGTCCACGAGGTTGAACTCATTCTTGAATTGACGGCACGCTACGAAGGCATGGAAAACTCGTGCGAAGACGGCAACGGCGACGACTCGTGCAACGACATCCCCGAGGAATGCTACCGAAGTTCCACGGGTCAGTGTCACGACTGGCGCATCGGTCACGGACTGACCGACGTCGATGCGGCCGTAGCGCTCGCACGAACCCTGCAGCTGATGCGAGACCAGGACGCCGACGGCATTGTGGACCACCCCGAGTACACCGTGTTTGATGCGTTTGAAATCTACGAGAGCATGATGACCACCGTGTCCATACCGACCAACACCGACCGAATCCGACACGCATGGAAGGGCGACTGGAACCACTTCAACAACGGTCAAACGGGCGCGGTCTACTACACCGAGGATTCGCACTATGTGTGGATCCCCAACGGCACCGTCCGCCTCGAAGCGACCTTCTCCGCCACGGAAGTGGACCTCGACACCGGGCAGGCCGGTGCTCTCCAGTTGGCGATTGACTTGGGTGAAGACGGGAGCGACGACGCTCAAGGACAGGGCAATCGTCTTGCCGATTCGTGGTACTACGACCTCCCTGTCGACGAGTCGGCGTGGGGCAAGTGGGCCCACTTCGACATCTCAGGGTCCGCGGTTACGCTGTGGGGTTTCTTCAACGACATCGAGTTCTTTGAATCTCGGATCCCCTACACCGTGGACGTGATGCTGACGATGGATCTCTCCCAACCGGTGAACGTCCAGTTTGAGCAGCGCCCGGACTTTTACTCCGACCTCAACCCGACCACGCCCTCCGATGAGTACGACGAATCGATGGACGGCATGCTCACCTTTACCCGGCCGGCGTACGACCAGGCCACCGTCGTCTCGCTCATCCAACCCAAGAGCATGAGCGGTGGCACCTCGTCAAGCGACGGGTTCTTCTCAACCTTGGGCGGAATCATCGCCGACCATCCGTTCGCCGTCATCTTCTCGCTGCTGATGCTCATCGGAGCTGCGGGGACCGCCGGCTACGCCGTCCGTTTGCAAACCGAAGACGACGTCGAGGACGCCGTGCTGGTGGCTGAACTCGAGACCTGACGATGTCAT
>PBMS01000036.1 GCA_002722695.1 Methanobacteriota archaeon | reverse complement strand
CTGCGAATCAATCTTGCCATGGCGCGACTACTCTCCTCAACGATTTTCAACCCAAGGTAATGGATCCGAATGCCATCGGAACATTGCGACCCAACTTAAAACTACTCTGCAACTGAAGGGCTTGCGTCCGGAACCCCCAACGCTTCGGCACGTGCCTCTTCGAAATACGCGGAGGGATTAAGCACAACCTGATCACCCTCCTTGATTCCCGAAGTGACAACGACGAACTTCTCATCTGTATCTTCAATCTCCAACTTCCGCTTCTGAGATCCCGCCTCGGTCCAAACCCAACACCACTGGCCCTCGTCGGTCTCGATCACCGCCGATACAGGAACTTGCAACACATCGTCATATTGGGCCAAGACCACCCTGACTTCCGCGCTCATCCCGGGCTTCAAGCCGTCCACTTTAGGCAACTCAATGATCGTGTCGTACTTGACAACATTGCCCGTCCACCAGCCCGCAGGACGAGTAACGGTCGAGATGGACTTGACCGTCCCTTCGATATTCATGTCCGGAAGATTCACCTCGGCTTTCATCCCGACCCGAAGTCGATCAACCACCGATTCATGGATGCCCACTTTGACTTGCATTTTATCCAGATCAGGCATCAGCAGCAGTACTTGATCCTTGCGTACTGTTGCCCCCTCTGTAATATCAGGGGTCGTTTTATGAGCTGCCGCGGATGGATAAATGACCATGCCTTCACGGTCCGCCTTGATCTCACAGAACGTCAGTTCTTCCAAGGCGCGATCCAGCCGAATTTGATCCATACTCAAGCCGGCTTGATCGGCCTCCATCTTCGACGTGCTGGCTTTCAGGTTCCCCTCAAGCGTCTTGAGACGCATCGCCTTGGTGTAGTTTCTCAGAACTTCAAGTTCCACTTCCTTCACCTTGAGTTCCAACTCCGCCTGATTGACGGTCAACTTGTTCCCTTCGACCTCAAGATCCGTGACGAATCCTTTTTTGAAAAGTCTCTCCGAATCCGTGAGGCTTGACTGCGCGATTCTCAGATTTTCCGAAGCGACCTCGACCTGTCGAGTCAAATTCAACTCCGCAGACTTGAACGTCCCCTCGAGATAAGCATCGATGGCAATTCCCGCTTCTGCGACACTCGCCTTGGACTCCTCGAGCGTCGCCCGCGCCTCGTGCACCTTGGTCTGCTGAGTGCTAAGCGTGTCGTCAATATTTTTTGTATCCAGTCGAACCAGGACGTCACCGGGCTGAACAATCGTGCCCGTCTCCACAACGTACGTCACCATATTGAAGCCTCGAACGCGGCATTTGATCTCCGTGTTGTTGAAGCTCTCCAGAGTGCCTTGCTCCGTCACGGCGACCTTGACGCCCCCACGGGCAACGCGATGAACCTTCGGAGGCTCTTTTTTTGTCTTTGAAAGCGATATTGAGCCCCAGCCTCCAAGGCCAACCACGAGGATCAGCAGAACCCCCATTCCGAACCAGCGTTTACCGCCGGTACCAACAGAGCTTTCCGCGGAGGAACTCGTTGTCGCGCGACTGTCTGTATTTTTTTTATCGCCATCGTTGGTCATGACAGAACTCTACCCGCCCAAGCTTCTTCATTTTGTAAAACCAATGGTCAAACCCTAGCCGTAGGCCTCGGGAAACAACCCCTTGAGACCGATGTCCCGCACCACAACCGACGTCGTGATGTCGGACCTCAAACCGACGCATTCGGTTCAACTCAGTCAGCTCGACGCTGAAGAGCTCGTACGAAATTTCATCGGAGTGGAACGTCGCCTCAGGTGTCCCCAATTTCCACATTGTACAACCGCGAGTTCAAACCAATCTTCATGGCTTTAATTCTCGCAGAAATCCAGCGGTCGGAAGGGCCTTAACGGTATCTTTTTGTATCCAACCGTGGGCATGACCTGATGACCACAACACCTTAACAGCGTTCGCACAACAACAAGAGTGACGGTACCGAACCACGGAAATTAATAATTTTCCGCATTCACCCCGCGTTCCCCGGCCATTTGGACCCCATCCATTCTAATCGAAGGGGGTGGCTCTGGCGAAAATGTGCCCGCCGGTGCGTACAAAGAAGCCGCGTCGTAAGCCTCACGATGATCGATTTGTCTGGACAGTTCGAGCATCTCTTCGGGGACAGGCGGAGGAAGCGTTTCGTCGCTCGAGCCATCGGCTCCCTCTGCGTCGGGAAGAGGCAAAACCTCAAATGACTGATTGATCCATCGACCATCTTCGTCCAGTTGCATGATGCCCAACTCGCGTGCAAGGGTGAGCTTTGCACTGTAATAGTCCAGATAAGTCGCCAGAAGCGAGTTCTGGCTATCTCGTAAAGCCGACAGCGCCCGAATCAAGTCTCGAGCGGCGGTTGGCCCAAAAGGAACCGCTCGCTGTCCCGGCGCTGGAGGTCGCACGGGAGCATAAAGAGATGCTCGCGTCAGGTCCACCTGTCGAATTGCGATCGCAACAGATCGTCGGCGAATTTCGAGATTTTTCTGTAACAGTTCAATGTTACGCAACAGCGCACGCACCCCAAGATTCAAACCATCACGAGACTGGATCAACCTGCGGCGGCTTTGCTGATACTGGATCAAAGATTGCCGATAGTTGTTTCTTTCCAGCAGTCGGGTGAGCGGCGCGTCAAATTCCAGACCGAGACGAGCGTTTGCGGTCGCCGCTTGGAAGTCCGCCGGATTATTACTCGCCGTTCGAACATCCGTCGATCCAGTAATGTTCACGGCGGATTGCAGCGTGTTCGCCTGAATCTGTATTCGCCGCCATTGGTCCACCAGTGCAGCCCTGCCATTCATGAAATCGAGTCGATTTTCAAGTGCAACCCGATAGGCCAGGGCGGGCGGAACCTCGAGCTTTTCAACATCAATGGCTTCGAGTCTCGCACGCGCTTGAACCAAGACCAGCTGTTCGATCAATCGAAGAAGATTGCTGGTCCAGGCCACGGCGCTACGAACCGTCTTCACTCGATTTGCATCGTTCACATTTTGAATGAGCATCCCCAATTCATTGCCGGCAGCCATAAACTTCTGGTCGATATCAAGAATGTTTTTGGTCATCCTTGTTCGAACAGCGTCGATTTCCTGAATCTCTTCTTGCGACATTTTCGGCTGTCGCTCGAGCAAATTTTGATCCATGCGTTGTATATCCAGCCGCGCTGCATCCAATTGCAGTGCGCTCCGCTCAAACAGGGGACGCATGGACTCCAGCAAAACGAGGACCTGCTCTAAACTGGCATCATCAGGAAACTGGGACACCGTATCTTTCTGTGCCTTGATGGCGGCCTGCAACTCAGTTGCCTCCGCATCGATGAGCTGGAAGGGCTGAATCAGATCGTCGTTCAAGCGAATCAGAAGGTCGGGTGGTAGGCCCAACGTACTTGTCTTGTAACGATCAAGAGCTAACGCGAAACCGTTTTGCTCCTGCAATAATCGAGAACGCTCCAATTCAACACTCTGGTTAAATTGGTCAACCTGAACGAGATCGATGATGCCCACTTCGTAGAGCGCCGTGAGTTGCTCAAGAATCTCCTCTTGGAAATTCAGGTTTTCCGTGGTGTTCCGTATTTGCTGGACCTGTTGCAAAAGTCCGAGGTAGCCACCGACAAACCCCCCTCCAGAAAATGACTGAATCGCGGTCCCTGTTCCGCCTTGCTGAACGCCACTGACTCCAAGGTCACCGACCACAATTTGTGAATAAAATCCCTGTCGGAACTGGGCATAAGATCGGAGACCTGCGAGTAGATTTCTCTCGGAGCGAGTGAGTTGCTCAAGCGCGATATCCCGTCCGGCCTGTCGGAGCAGCGGTTGAACAAAAGACAAACTTGCCAGAGAGGAGGCAAGGCTCGCATTCCCACCGGTGAACTCAAAAACAAATGAGTTTGCAAATCCAACCAAAACCTCGCCTGCAGTGGCAAATCGCCGCGACGTTTGAAACGCCGGGCTGCCCAGAGAGCCACGCCCAACGGTCATCAGGTTGCTCTCGACGCCGTCCAATGCTGGAACGATCACATAGCGCCCGAGTGTGGGGTTATAGCCGAGGCTGGAAGGGCGAAGCGATCCCTGATGTCGGTAATTCAGGTTGTAGCCGCCTAGGTATTGCGACCCGAGGCGGAATCGTTCTGCTGAAACATCGAGTGCAATCAGGTACAGAGTTTCGAGTTGCTGCTGGTGAAACGAGGAATGCAGGTAGGCTAAATCAAGAGCCGAGTCGATGTCAATTTTGACCGCACCTTCGTCGGTCATCTCCGAGTAGCTCTCAAGCTCCTCCCTCCATAATGGATTTTCCAGCGCCTCCCGTTCACCATTGTCGTACCAGTGCTTCCAACCGCGTTTGCCATCCACGCGTTCCATGTAAATCGCGGAAGCAGGATCATCGCGGGGAATAGGTGATTCATCAGGATCATAAGGATCGTAGAACCGACTCCTCGGGTCAGGTGCGATATCAACATTCTCGACCTGCCAGCGGGGATCGAAACTCTTTTCTGCGATCAGTTCGTACGCTTCCCGATCCGCTCTGAGGCGATAATCGGTGCGAGAACAGCCCATAACGCCAAGAAGCGTCAAAACGACTGCGCAGATGAGTCTGGAGAAATGGGTTTCAAGCGGTGATTTCGCCATAGAACGTTACACTTCCGCTTCGACGCGACTCCACCGGGCCGCGAAACCGTTGATCGATTGCCACCGACATGATTCACCCTATCGAGGTATCGACAACGTGGGGTTGCCGAATTGAGTGATTATCCGTGTTATCTCAATCTGTTCGATTGATGAGGTAGTAAGACCCACCGATTGGGGTAAGACATTCCTACTACGTGGCTCCCTCGGGTGGGAGCGACCGAATGGGCAAAAGTCGCGCGGCTCGTCCGTTGATACCGAACTTGGGTCGATTTAAAGGCGAGGTTTTGGATACAATGTGAGTCAGTAAAAATAATTGTCGCCATTTTTTGCATGGCTCGTTTTCTCGGAAAGCCCATCATGCCTGTTTCTCGACGCACATTTCTAAAGACCAAAGGGGCAATGCTGACGCTCCCCTTTTTGCCTTCCTTGGCTCAAGCGGGAACCGCGCCGTTTCGCGAGACCACTCCTCAAAAGAAATTGGTGATCGTCTATGTCCCCAACGGGTTGGTTCGGAGGTGTTTTTTCCCCGGAGAGGAAGAACAAGCTCTGCCATCATTTATCGGGGGTTTCAATGCCGACAAAGTGAAACGGGATCGCAGACTGCTCAATGACCCCGGCATCTACCCGATTGAGCTGACTTCCACCATGCAGCCGCTCAAGGAACATCTGGACGATTTCACTCTGGTCACCGGTTTGGATCGCACATTCAAACCCGGGCAGGATGTACATGCTCAAGGCGCATCATGCTACCTGACCAGCCTTTCACCCGATCAGGCTGCCGAAAAAGGAATCCGGCATCCCAACGGCCGAACGCTCGATCAGATTATTGGAGATCAGGTAGGACATGCCACAGCTTTCAATACTCTGGAAATTAGCTGCAATGGATACAAGCAGGGGAAAGAGTCGATCTTTTTCGACAATATTTCGTGGTACGGTCCGGATAAGATTGCACCGTCAATCAAAGATCCCCGCAAACTTTATGACCGCCTATTCATGGCAGACAGCTATCGGACACATGTCACGGATGTCACGGATCTCATCCTGGCTGACGCAAAAAGTCTGTCGAGGAAACTGGGTAAAGACGATCGGGCGACCCTCGACGAATTCATGACCATGATTCGAAATATCGAGGTCCGAATTGAAAAGCTGCAGCAACTGCTTGCGAACGCGGATGTTAATGTCCCGAAAAACGAAGTGATGCCTCGCGGCACCTATATCCAACTTCAAGCCGACTTGATGTTGCTCGCCTTGCAGATGGGACTGACCAACGTGGCGACATTCATGATCGGACCTGAACGCTGGGATGCCTCTTTGATGTACGAGGGCGTGTTCGATAAACCTGTCCAGCACCACAACATGACGCATAACCAGCAAGGCGAAGGTTACAAGGATCTTCAAAAAATTGACATCTTCCACATGGAACAGTTCTCGTACCTGCTTCACCGCATGAAATCCATCCAAGAGGTGGATGGAAGTACCCTTCTGGATAATTCAATCGTGACGTACGGAGCGGGCTTGGGCGATGGAGCCACACATCAGTACTACGATCTTCCGTTGATTGTGGCCGGGAAGGCCCAGAATCAGATCAAGCAGGGTCGGTTTGTTCGGTGCCAAAGCGGAACGCTGAACTCCAACATGTGGCTTACCATCGCTCAGCTCATGGGGTTAGAAATCGATTCGTTTGCCGACAGCAACGGGGTCGTCTCCGAACTCTGGACTTAATCTGGAAAGCGTTTTTTATGGGCTTCCTAACCGCGAATCATCGCACCCGAACTTGGGCAACGCCACGTTCATGGATCTTGATTCTAGGCTCACTGTTCTTTTTGCACGGGGCGACAAAGTCGTTGGGAGACGACTTCGTTGACATCATCCAGCCCGTGCTTCAGCAAAACTGTATTCGTTGTCATGGCGGAGAAGACATCAACGGTGAAATTGACTTCACCCCCTACCAATCTCTTGAAGACCTCGGACGGCACCCGGAATTGATCCAAAACGTCTTCGATGTTGTCTCGGCGAATAACATGCCTCCGGATGGGGAAATTCCTGTTGAAGAAAAAACTCGATCCCCTTTTCTGGCGGCGTTGAAGAACCTGCTTCAGCAATCGGTATCGCCGGGCAGCGACGATCGCCCACTTCGAAGATTGAACCGTTTTCAATACAACTACGCCGTCCGAGATCTCTTCCAGCTTAAAGTCAACGTCTTTCCGTTGACCGAGAAGCTAATGACGCGACATTCTCCTTATCTTTCGAAAGCGAAAGATCGAATGCCGGCGCATGTTCGGGTGAGTTCGGAGGCCCTTTCACCTCCTGCCGGATTGAGTGGAGTCCGTGCGTTTCCAAAGGATCTTCGAGCCGCGCACGGATTCGACAACCAGGCCAATCAATTGACCCTGTCGCCCCTGCTTTTGGACTCCTTTCTCAAACTCAGTATCTCCATTCTGGAAAGCCCCGACTTTCAGGAAAAAAATGTTGGTATATGGAGCGAATTTTTCGGCCCATCAGAGGATGGAAACCTGACCGATTCCGAATTACGGAATCGTATTCGCACATTTCTGACAGACGCTTTTCGCATGCCACCTGATGGAGAGACGCTGGGTCGATATGTGGACTATGCAAGACAGCAAATGGTGTCGGGGCTTGACGTTCCAACCAGCATGAAGAAAGTTGCTTCAGCCGCCCTCTCCAGCCCCCTGTTTCTGTTCCGTCGATCTTTGCAGTCTTCCGAAGACATGGCTTACCGCCTTGCCTCGGACCTTTCCTTCTTTCTCTGGAGCAGCGGACCTGATCGCGAGCTTCTCGCACTCGCAGAGTCCAAAAGAATTCTGGATCCTGAAGTGTTGGAAAAGACTGTCAACCGCATGATGGCTGATCCCAAAATCGAACGTTTCCTTGATTCTTTCCCATCACAATGGCTCCAGCTTGAAGGTGTCTTGGCGGCAACACCCGACCCTCAACTCCAGCGTGCCTTCAGTCTCGATAAAGCTCGCCCCGCCAGCGTGCAGATGCTGCTTGAACCGCTTCTGCTCTTTGACGCGGCCTACCTTGAAAACCTGCCCGTCGTCGATCTTATTGCACCCGATTTCACCTATCGCAGCGAGTTTCTCAACTCGTGGTACACCACCGATCTTCGACCCGAACCGATCGACCTGAAAAAGATTGAGGCCGAAAACAACCGCAATATGCAAAGGCGGAGGGAACTCGAAGAGACGGTCGAACAAGCGGAAACGGAAATTGCCGATTTGATCGATCCGGTTCGCGAACGCCTGCTTCAGGAAAGGACGACGGGTCAGGCCGAACGACCGATCGTTGACCTTGAACCGGTTGCAGCTTGGGAGTTTGAGGAGGACCTCAAGGACTCGATTGGCTCCCTGCATTTGACGTCGCACGGAGAAGTCACTCTTGATCAGGGGTCGGTAACACTGAAACGGGCGTACCTGCTCAGTGAAAATATCCCTTTCGATCTCAAGGCGAAAACGTTGGAAGCTTGGTTAAAAATCTACAACCTGGAACAAAATGGTGGAGGAGCGATGGGCATCCAAGGCCCAAACGGCATATTCGACACCATCGTCCTCGGCGAGAGAGAGCCGAGGCACTGGATTTCTGGAAGTGACCATTTCAACCGCACGGACGACTTTCCAGATTCCACGCCTGAATCGGCGGAGAATGAATTACTGCACCTGGTCATGGTTTACGATGAGGACGGGACCACTCGACTTTACCGCAATGGCATGCCTTACGGCGGACCATTCAAAAGAGACCGTCTGACCTTTCAGAAAAACACTTCGCAGGTCATCTTTGGTCTTCGGCACCTTCCGGCCGGGGGCAACAAATTCCTGGATTTGAGTCTCGACCAGGCACGACTCTATGATCGCGCTCTGACGGCAGAGGAAGTGGGCCATGCGGCGCAGGGGCACCTTCGTTACGTCCCCCGGAAGGAAATCCTGGCAACCCTTTCTGGAGCAGAGAGAGCTCAAATCAAACAATGGGAAGACATGCTCTCCACTGCGGAAAAAGAACTTGACGCTATCCCGGAACCCATCAATCCGGATGAAGTGCGAAAGCAGGTCCAGCAAAACTTTGACAATCAGTTGATGGCGAAACTCCGATCTCAAGATTTCCACCGCGTGGCGTCCAATGACGCTCGATACGGTGGCGTCATCACCAATGCCGCCATGTTGAGCATGACGTCGGGCCCGAAACGGACCCACCCCATCGCCCGAGGAGCATGGATTATCGAGGTCGTCTTCAATGATCCTCCCCCACCGCCCCCAAATGATGTTCCGCCGCTGAAGGAAGATGATGCAACTGACCTCACCATCCGCGAACGATTCGCAAAACATCGAGACATCCCCAGTTGCGCGGGTTGCCATTCCAGACTCGATCCCCTCGGTTTCGCGATGGAGAATTTCGATATCACTGGGCGTTGGAGAGACCACTACGCGCAGGGTCAAGAGGTCGACGCGAGTGGGACACTGATGCGACAGTACCCGTTCGACGATGTGGTCGGCTTCAAGGAAGCGTTGGTTCAGGAGAAACAACGATTTGCGGTTGCGTTTACCGAGCACCTACTGAGATTTGCCCTGACTCGCGAGTTAAACCCTTATGATCATCTGACCGCCGAGGCCATTGTTGAGAAAACAATGGCGACTGAAATACGTCTGAAAGACCTCATTCGAGAAGTGACGTTGAGTCGCGCCTTTGTCGGGACCGAAGCCCCTGAATAACTGATTTCTTTGCTCGGGCCGCGAGACCGAATCCGACGAATCGCTGGTCGCTTCCACAACTGGTGTGCCCCTTTTGCGGAGGCTCGTCAGAGATTTAGACCGTCGCATGCAGGTCATCAATTGGAGCGTCGTGAATGGCAATTGACCCAATTTGCGGAATGACCGTAAGTGAAGCCTCAGAATAATCCAAGCCTGACCCAGATTGGGAATCCTAGCCAACCGCAACTCGTCACGATTCCAGCGTGCTGCCATGGCGAGGGAGAAGCGAGCATTGATCCCTCGCAGATCCAGAGTGATTTCTTTTGTCCCATGTGTGAAGGGGTCGAAAGTGACTCGCCGGGAGAATGCCCGATCTGTGGCATGGCTCTGGAGCCAACGCGAGCTCCAACGATTGATCGAAAAATCATTTACAGCTGTAAAACGCATCCCGCAGTCGCGCAGAAGGAGCCGGGTGAATGTCCAGAATGCGGGCGACCTCTTGAGCCTCAGTGGGCGGCAAGCGAGGGGTTGGAATCCGATCCCGAACTGCGAATGCTCACCTCACGATTCTGGGTTTCCGCCCTGCTCTGTCTACCGATCGTGATTTTGTCGATGGGACCGATGCTCGGGATACCGATCAAGGATTGGCTGAATTCAGGCGTTTCATTGGCCGTTCAGGCTGTTCTGGGAACGATGGTCGTCGGTTGGGTCGGCTGGCCTTTTCATGTTCGAGCGTGGCGATCCCTGGTCACTCGCAAACTGAACATGTTCACTCTGATCGGGATTGGAACGACTGCGGCGTTTTTTTATAGCCTTCTTGCGACCCTCACTCCCGGGATACTGCCGGATGCTTTCAAAGTGAATGGTGAAGTTGAAGTCTATTTCGAAGCGGCTTCGGTGATCATCACCCTGGTCCTACTTGGTCAAGTCTTGGAGCTGAAATCACGCCACCGCACAGGTGACGCCATTCGACAACTGTTGGACCTTGTTCCTGCTGCAGCTTGCCTGGTTCAGGATGGTCAAGAGCGAATCGTCGCTTTGCGAGACGTCCAACGAAGCGATCTTCTGCGCGTCCGTCCGGGAGAGCGGGTCCCAGTCGATGGTCGACTGCAAGAAGGGACCAGTCACGTGGACGAATCGATGATTACTGGTGAACCGCTGCCGGTGACCAAGCAGGTCGGTGACGAAGTAATCGGCGGAACCCTGAATCAAACGGGCTCCTTTCTGCTGAAAGCCGAAGAAGTCGGTGAAACTTCGGTTCTCGCAAAGATTGTTCAGCGTGTGGCCGAAGCGCAACGCAGTCGCGCGCCAATTCAGCGGATCGCGGATCAAGTTTCTGGTTATTTTGTCCCCGTCGTCATTCTCATCTCGATCATTACGTTTTTGGTGTGGGCCATCGTTCAGCCCGAGCAACCCGCGTTGGCTTGGGCGCTGGTCAACGCGGTCGCCGTCTTGATCATCGCCTGCCCTTGTGCCCTTGGACTTGCCACTCCGATGTCAATCACCGTCGGAATGGGTCGAGGCGCACGCGACGGTGTGTTGATCAAAAATGCAGAAATGCTTGAGTTGCTGGAGAAGGTGGATACCGTAGTGGTCGACAAAACGGGAACGCTCACTGAAGGTCAGCCGACCCTTTCCCAAATTTGCTTATTCGGCGAGTGGAAACTCGATGATTTGGTGACGTTTGCCGCGGCAGTCGAAAGTCATAGCGAGCATCCATTAGCCCAAGCGGTGACCCGAGCAGCAACCGACCGAGACTTGAGTCTGCCACAATGCCTCGACTTTCAATCCATGACGGGCCAAGGTGTTCAAGGAAAGGTGGGTGAACACCTAGTACGTTTGGGCCGACTGGAGTTCATGGATTCCGAGGCGTGGCGGAATCAGGAAACGTCAACCAAGCTTGAGCTCTTTCTGTCCCGGAACGCGTTGTCCCTGATCCACATCGAAATCAATGGAGAGCCCGCGGGCGTCTTCTCCGTGGCCGACCCTCTCAAAAGCTCCACCATCCAAGCGATCCAGTCACTTCATCATCTGGGAATCCCGGTCATCATGTTAACGGGAGATCACCATGCGGCAGCGGAGCATGTCGCTCAAGAACTTGAAATCAAGGATTTCTCAGCGTCGATGACACCTGAATCCAAACACGCTCGAGTTGCCGAGTTGAAGCGGCACGGTCACTACGTGGCGATGGCGGGTGATGGCATCAATGATGCCCCGGCCCTGGCAGAGGCCCAGGTTGGAATCGCCATGGGAACGGGAACAGATATTGCCATCGAATCGTCCGACGTGACCCTTTTGCAAGGTGATTTACGAGGATTGGCGAAGGCCATTCGTTTAAGTCGCACCACCATGCGCAACATTCGACAAAATCTGGTTTTTGCCTTTCTCTACAATGCCATCGGCATTCCCATTGCCGCCGGTGTCCTCTACCCGTTGTCGGATAACCTTCTTCTGAATCCAATGCTTGCGGCCGCAGCGATGAGTCTCAGCTCCGTTTCGGTGATTTGTAACGCGCTACGTTTACGGGCAATTTCGTTGGATTGAACCCCGTAACGGGATCTCAATTCGACAACAAATGGATCTTTTTGCCTTCGAATGGCGTCAAGCGGCAGTGGATCGTAGGTTGGAAGGCCAGCCTTGCAGAACTGCCAGAGGACCTGGCCGCTGCAAGGTTTCTCCCTGTGACATTCACGACCGACGCACGGGAGGTGTGAAACGACGTCGCCAGCACGCAACCTCCACTCGAAGGATCAGGGTGACTGAAGCCTCGGTGCGGAATATCCTTGAGACTGGAGCTGCTTAAGTTTCTGGCTTAACTCCTCCACAATATCTGGGTGTTTCAACGCAAGGTTGTCCCGCTGCCCGGGATCGTTTGCCAGATCGTACAACTCGACAGGTGAGTCATCGTCCGATGGGTAGTCGTATCTTTCAACCCACGCCCGATCGACTTTGCTCACGTAGCCCGACTTGGCATCAATCAGTAGCCATTCATGGGACCGGAGAGCGTAGCCACGTTCCCGGGTATTGTGGACGTGTGTTTGACGGACTTGAGAAACTTCGCCCTTGAGAACCGGTAATTGGTCATAAGAGTCGTGAGCCGCGTCTTCAGGAAGTGGATAATTGACGATGGACGCGATGGTCGCCATCAGATCCACCTGTGAAATCAATGCATGACTGGTCTGTTTGGGAAGGATGATCTCGGGCCAACGAATCATGAAAGGAACATGATGACCCCCTTCATAGATATCGCGTTTTAAGCCACGAAAAGGCTTGGACGACCAGTGATTGAACTTGGTGTCGCGCGCGTAGGCATAACGTTCGGGTCCATTGTCCGCCGTGAAGATCACCAGCGTATTTTCTGAGAGTCCGGCATCCGCTAGCGCCTTCATTAGACGACCGATGACATCATCTGTTTGCACCACAAAATCGCCGTAGGGGCCCGCTTGACTTCGACCATCGAATTCATCGTTCGGAATGATGGGTGCATGCGGGCAGGGGAACGCGAAATAGAGAAAAAAGGGTCGCTCTTCGGTTTTTCGAGAATGCAGGTAGGACACGCCCTTATCCGCCAAAGTGGGCAATACCTGATAAGGATCCCAGCCGGTCACCATCGGGCCAGGTCGACATTCCCAGCCCCCTTCTTTGATGGGCTTCCAGACGGACGTATCCATCAGCGTATCAGGCGGTTGGACCAGTCGGTCATCTTCGATCCACGCGTAAGGTGGAAAATTAATCACGGTATCACCAAAGTAGTGGTCGAAACCCTGATCCAATGGCCCTTGCGGAATCGATCTTGACCAGTCAAAGTCCTGAGGCTGAATGCTCTTGGTATCCGAAGTTCGCAGGGAATCCCAGTCCCAACCGAGATGCCATTTGCCGATGCATGCCGTGTCGTATCCACGGTCCTGAAGCATCTCGGGAAGCGTCAATTGATCGGGCTGGAATACCGTGCCACCCAGCGGGCCGACAATGCCATGAAAATCCCGCCAGTGATAACGGCCCGTCAACATGGCGTAGCGACTTGGGGTGCAGATTCCCGAAGATGAGTGCCCGTCGGTAAATCGGATTCCCTCGGACGCTAGCTGGTCCAGGTTCGGTGTCCGTATTTTTGAATCTTCATTTTGAGCGCTCAGATCACCGTAACCGAGATCATCCGCATAAAGCAGAACAATATTTGGTCGATCGCTTGCCTGGCAAATATGGGTGATCCCCAGAAGTGGAATTAAAACTCCCACCATTGTCATACTCAAGTGCGTCTTCATGAATCGATTTCCCTGCGATAAGGGGTCAGTTGCAACGAGCGTGCCGGGGATCGCGTGGCGGAAGCGATCTTGCGGACGATTCATTAGACTCACATTGTCCCCATGCAACCACTGCCTATGATGGCATATGCACTCCTCCACTACCCGATCACCTTAGGCGATACCATGCCCAGCCCTGTCGCGATGACCATTGCGGGTTCTGACCCGTCCGGTGGAGCCGGCCTTCAGGCAGACCTGAAGACTTTTCACCAACACGGGGTCTATGGCGCCAGTGTCGTCACCTTGCTCACCGTCCAGAACACTCAGACGGTCTCGGCCGTGCATCCATTAGTTCCAGATCTTGTCACTCAACAGTTTGATGCCGTTGTCAGCGACCTCTCACCCGCAGCAACGAAAACCGGTGCTTTGGGAAATCGCAATTTGATGCAGGCCGTTGCCAGCCGCCTTCACGAGGCCACTTTTCCGATCGTCGTCGACCCGGTGATGATCAGTAAGCATAAGGTCCCTCTGATGGATGAAACATGCATCCAATTATTCACTGAGTCGATTTTGCCCTCAGCATCTCTTGTAACCCCAAATCTGTTTGAAGCCACCAAACTTGCAGGTGTGACGATCACTGATCTTGACTCAATGAAAGAGGCCGCCAGCAAGATCCGTGACATGGGCGCCGAGGCCGTACTGATCAAAGGCCTGAAGCAGCACGACCAAATATCGGATTTGCTTTTGGCAGACGGGGAGTTCTCCATTTGGAACACCCCTGTCCTCGATACACCCCATACGCACGGAACAGGCTGCGTCCTATCGGCGGCCGTTACCGCGAGGATTGCTAAAGGAACATCGATTCTTCAAGCGGTCGAAGGGGCCAAACGGTTCATTACCCACTCGATTCAGACGGCACCGGGCCTTGGACATGGTGTCGGCCCGGTCAATCTTTTCGCCCCCGTCGACCCCTAGCAAACCGACCATCCTGCAATTCCTATGGGAGATTGTCACGTGACCGATGAGCTGAAAGCCCATGGACTACAGTTCGATAATTCCTTCGCCGATCAGCTCGAAGGATTCTACGTTCCCTGGAAGGCAGAAAAGGTCAAACATCCAACACTTCTGCACTGGAACGAATCCGTCGCGATGAAACTTGGATGGGAAGGTGACCTGCAGCCGGCAGTTCTTGCAAGCGTCTTCTCAGGTAACCAGTCGATTGAAGGGATGAAACCCATTGCTCAAGCTTATGCCGGGCACCAGTTTGGTGGATTCTCGCCACAATTGGGTGATGGACGAGCATTACTACTGGGTGAGGTTGTGAACTCCAATAGAGAACGCCATGATCTTGCGTTGAAAGGTTCAGGACCGACTCCCTTTTCTCGCGGAGGGGATGGACGAGCAGCCATTGGCCCTGTCTTGCGGGAATACTTGATCGGGGAATTCATGCATGCCGTGCGGATTCCGACAACCCGCGCGCTGGCTGCCGTCTCGACCGGTGAATCTGTCTACCGAAACGGTCCTCTACCCGGTGCCGTCTTGACTCGAGTTGCCTCAAGCCATCTGCGGGTAGGCACCTTCGAATTTTTTGCAGCCCGGCGGCAGAGTGACCTGCTGAAGAAATTGACGGAATACACCATTCAGCGACATTGTCCGAATCTGGAGCAGTCAAACCATCCTGAACTGGATCTGTTGGAACACGTATCTCGGCAACAAGCTCAACTGATCGCAAAATGGATGTCGGTGGGCTTCATCCACGGCGTCATGAACACGGACAACATGACGATCTCGGGCGAAACCATTGATTACGGTCCCTGTGCCTTCATGGAAAACTATCGACCGAACACCGTCTTCAGTTCGATCGACACCCAAGGACGTTACGCATATGACCAACAACCTTCGATCGGACTTTGGAACCTGAGCCGATTTGCCGAATGTCTGATCCCGCTGGTTAATCAATCGGATCAGGCCGCCGCAATCTCGGCGGCGACGGAAGTTCTGGAACCATTCATGGACCACTACAAAGACGCTTGGATTCGAGAGTTTGGACGCAAACTGGGCTTATCGAATGCCGCGGTCGCAGACCAAGCCATGATTCAGGATTGGCTCCACCTGTTGCAAACGGATCAAGTGGACTACACGCTGGCATGGCGAGGTCTTGTCGACGAATGGAAGTCTCCTTCCGACGCATTGGCATCGCTGTTCTCGAATCACGACAAGCTGACATCTTGGCTCCAGCAATGGAAGACCCGACTATCTCAAGAGTCGGTGGATCCTCAAACCATCACCGACACTCTGGAATCAGCGAATCCACTGTTTATTCCTCGGAATCATCACGTCGAACATGCGCTCGAGTCTGCAACCAACGACAACAATTTAGAGCCCTTCGAGAATTTATTGCGTGTCATCTCGGCTCCTTTTCAAGACCATGAAGGTATGACGGATCTGGCGACACCGGCCGACGCGGAGTTCACCGCCTGCTACAAAACGTTTTGCGGAACCTGACCCGACCGCAATTCGATTCGGACGTCTGTCGCTCAACATGCAGGTCTTTTACGCACGTATAACGACGCCTGTCTCAGCAGGATAATGCTAGCACTTTGCTGGTCTGAAACGCTCTGTTTCTGGCTTGCCCCCCAGCTTGAGGTGGACACACGCGCCTTCAGTCGCATTCTTACAACCGTTACAAGCGGTAAAGTCAAGTTATCTTCACCGAAGCGCCGATAATCCTCAGACAGCAAAAGTCGGCTTCAGGTAACCGGTGACGGAGCCCGAATCTGGCGGGGTTCTTGTGAGGATTTGATATGAGATATCACGCGTCAATCTCGTGCGCAATCGTGTTCTTTGCATTGATGGAGTCGGGATTCGCTCAGGGAATCTACTTGCCGGCGGTCGGCCCTGTGAACCGTGCGATGGGAGGTGCGTCGGTCGCGGCGCCCTTGGATGCAACGGGGGCTTTGTATCGAAACCCTGCCACGATGGCGGCATTACCCTCGTCACAGTTGGATATGTCCGTGGGCTTGTTGCTGGCGGACTACGAAGTCGCTTCGGAAATCTCTGGCTTGGGGGCAGGTGTCACGGGGGGAGAACCCGGCGCGAACCCACTCGTTAACGGAGCTTGGGTCCATCAAATGCCTAATGATCGGCTACGGTTCGGTTTTGGATTTAACACCGCGGCGGGTTATTTCGCGAATTCCCCTGTCGACGCAACCAATCCCATCTTGGCTCCACCGCCAGTCGGTTTTGGGCGATTTTCGGGCTCTGCTCAGTTCTTTCACATGACCCCAGCCTTGTCCTACCTTGTGTCCGACCGTCTCTCGGTTGGCGTGAGTCCGATTTTGAGCATGGGCCTGTTCACTTCGAATTTCTCTCCCTTTGTGCCCCCGAACGCTGACGGGAGATATCCCTCAGGTAATGGAACGCGTTTCTCCTGGGGTGGCGGCGTCCAACTCGGTGCCTTCTACATCCACAACAGTTGTTGGCGATTCGGTGCCTCACTTCGTAGCCCCATCTGGCATGAGGCGTTTCGGTATCATGCGGAGGACGAAAATGGACTCCCGACGGTCAACGAAACCCGTTTCGACTTGCCGTTGGTCGCGTCGCTTGGATTATCTTATTCGCCCGATGCCTGCACCTTGATCGCGTTTGACACTCGTTTTACCGACAATCAAAACGCCGCAGGATTTGGCGACGCTGCCCAGTTCCAGCCCGACGGGTCGATTGGCGGCTTGGGCTGGAATAGCCAGATGAGTTTTGCGATAGGACTGCAACGAAAAATCACTCAACGGT
>PBMS01000035.1 GCA_002722695.1 Methanobacteriota archaeon | reverse complement strand
GCATCAACCCCCTCCGCACAACCGTCGCCCGCTCAAAGCACCCCTGCTGAAAAACACGGCGCGGCCATGGAGCTGGCGCCGTCCAAAGAGCCGATTGAGCGAATTCAAGACGAACCTCCGATGGCAGAGACCGCATCGGAGACCGACCCCGTCGCAGAAAGTCCCTCTCAACCCATGGCCGACGAGAACGTCCGGGTACGTGTTTTGGAAACCATGCCGGAACCCATCATGGACGCATCGGGCGATCCGCTCACGTTGGAGGCTGGCGACGTGCATTTCCTCGACGAGAGCACAGCAACATGGCTGGTTGAAGCGGGCGTCGCAGAGCGAGCTGAACTCTGAGACTTCGCTTCCGGGGCCGAGGTTAAGGGGGCCGTTCAACCGTTTCAGTTGATGTTTCTCATCGAGATCTCGATGCTGACCGTGTCCGGGATTGGGATTTTGGTCACCGAACGAAGAGCGGTTTGGTCCTTTGACGTTGAGATGTCCATTTCGAGGAGGCGCTTGTGAACGCGCATCTCCCAGTGGTCGTATGTTTCGCTTCCTTCGCCGTCGGGAGCCTTTCGGACGGGCACCACGAGGCGGCGAGTTGGGAGGGGAATCGGGCCACGGAGGTTGATGCCGCCGCTGTCGCAGATGATCTTGATTTGATTGGCTACGCTGTCGATGTCCTTGTGGTTCTCACCGGTCAGTTTGATGACGGTGACAGCGACCATTCAATCCTCTCCTGCATCAGTCCCTGGGTGAGCGAACTCACTTCTTCTCGATCTTGATGCAAACGCCAGCAGCCACGGTCTTGCCCATGTCGCGGATGGCGAAGCGGGAAAGCTCTGGGAAGGTGTCCATTTGCTCAATGGCCAACGGCTTGGTTGGCTGGAAGCGGATGAGACAGGCGTCGCCAGTCTTCAGGAAGGAAGGGTTGGCTTCCTTGCCGGACTTGTTGGTCTTCTCGAGGAGTTCCATGAACTTCACAGCGACTTGAGCGGTGTGGGCGTGGAACACAGGCGTGTAGCCGACGGAAACAGCCTTTGGAATGTCCATGAGCTGAATCTGACCGACGAAGTGCTCGTCGTGGCGAACGAAGGTTGGCTCGCTGTCGGAGTATCCTGCGACGTCTCCACGGCGGATGTCGTCAGCGGCAAGGCCACGGACGTTGAATCCGACGTTGTCGCCGGGTTCGGCCTTGTCGACCATGGTGTGGTGCATCTCGATGGATTTCACTTCACCGCCCTTCATTGAGGGGTTGAAGATGACGTTCTTGCCGACGTTCAGGACACCGGTCTCGATCTTGCCAACGGGCACGGTACCGATACCGGAGATCTTGTACACGTCCTGAATGGGCAAGCGGAGAGGCTTGTCGGACGGCTTGGACGGCATTGGGGTTGCGTTGATGGCCTCAAAGAGGGTTGGGCCCTTGTACCACGGGCACTTGTCCGACTTGTTGTAGACGTTGTCGCCGTTGAGGGAGGAAGCGGGAATCATGGGGACGTCGTCCGGCTTGAATCCGGCCATGCGGAGAAGTTGGGACACTTCCTTGCAGGCACTGTTGTACTTCTCCTCGGTCCAGTCAACACCGGAAATGTCCATCTTGTTGACGTGAACGATGAGGCCCTTGACGCCAAGCACCTTGGCAAGGAAAGCGTGCTCCTTGGTTTGGGCGTTGACACCGTCGTTGGCTGCGCAGAGCAACACGGCGGTGTCGGCCTGGGATGCGCCGGTGATCATGTTCTTCACGAAGTCTCGGTGACCCGGTGCGTCGATGATGGTCCAGTAGTAATCTGGGGTGAAGAACTCCTTGTGAGCAACGTCGATGGTGATTCCGCGTTCGCGCTCTTCCTTGAGTCCGTCCATGACGTATGCAAGCCCGAAACCAGCCTTACCGGATTCGGCAGCGAGTTTCTCGTTCTTCTCGATCACGTGCTCTTCGATGTGGCCGGAGTCGAGGAGGAGGCGTCCAACGGTGGTGGACTTTCCGTGGTCGACGTGACCGATAAACACGATGTTGCGGTGTGGCTTGCTTCTGTCTTCCCATTGTGATGGCATGGTAATCGCTCCTTAGCAAGCGTCCCGACCATACTCCCCTATATCAAGAGCGCGATGCGCCTAAGGACCGATTTCACGGCCCAATCCGGCTTTTTATTCCGCATCTCGGATGTCGCCGGAGGGGTCAATCTTGTACAAACGCAAGGCGCTGGTGGCGCCCCTCATTGCCAAGGGGCTGCCCGAGATGGCGACGACTCGCTCACCGGGTGAGATGCGACGCTGGATGACCAGTTGCTCAACCGCCTCCCGCATCGTCTTTGAGCCGCGATCGTGTTCTTTCGCCAGCACGGTGTCGACACCGGGCAGCAAACAGGTGCGCCGTAGCGCTCGAAGTCGATCGCTGACGGCGGTGATGGGTATGTCGGGACGATAACCCGACACCAAACGAGGCGACGTGCCGTGATGGGTGGCGACCACGATCCGAGCGGCTCCGGCCTCACGAGCCAGCTCCACACCGGCGTGAGCCACGGCTCGAGTCGAGCGGAACCGTGCCAGCGAGGTGGGTCGGAGGTCGTGAGCGTCAAGACCGTCCTCGGTCGCCGTCGCTATTTTGGCCATTGTCTTCACGGTTTCGAGCGGGTAGATTCCCGAGGCCGTTTCGCCCGAGAGCATCACGCCCGTCGCACCGTGTCGAATGGCAGTGGAGACATCACTCACTTCCGCCCGAGTCGGGCGGGGTTGGAAAGTCATGGATTCGAGCATCTGGGTGGCAACCACCACGGGCATGCCGCGTTCGAGGGCCTTATCGATGATGCGTTGCTGGGCAACGGGGACGTTCTCGAGTGGAATCTCGACGCCCAAATCGCCTCGTGCCACCATGACGGCGTCCGCGTGATCGAGAATATTGTCGAGGTTCTCAAGGGCCGCTGGGTGCTCGATTTTTGCCAGAACGGGAACGTGCATCGAGGCGGCTTTGATGGCTTCTTTGGCAGGGAGGAGGTCCTCTGCATTGCGAACGTAGCTCACTGCAATGTAGTCAGCACCGTTTTCAAGCGCGTGCTGGAGAGCCGCTTTGTCCTTTAGACCGATGGCGGGGAGGTCGACGAGTGTGCCCGGTACGTTCACGCCTTTGCGGCTGCTGATGGGGCCGCCGTCCTCAACCCTGCACTCCACCTTTCCGTTGGGTTCACCGTTGGTGTGCATGACGGTGAGGCGAACAAGACCGTCGTTCAACAAAATGGGGTCCCCTGCGCTGAGTTCAGCGGACAAACCGCCGTATTCCACCGGGAAATCGGTCCCGCTGGTGCTCTCGACGTTGCGAAGACCGCAATGAAGCGTGATGGTTTGTCCGTCCTCCAGCATGTGTGCTTCAGGGAACGTGCCCAGACGAAGCTTCGGGCCGGGGAGGTCAGCGAGGATGCAGGTCGGTCGTCCAAGTTCGTCTTCTATGTCCCGAAGCCTTCGGTACAGGTCGGTTTTCTCCTCGGGCTCGCCGTGCGAATAATTGAATCGACACACGTCGACCCCGGCCTCAAGCAGGGACTTCAAAGTCGCCCGGTCCTCGGACGCAGGGCCGATCGTGGCCACGATTCGCGTGCGTCGCATCGTCTCACCTCGTCATTTGTAGAACAAGCGAATGACGAACTGATCGACGATGAAATCGTTGACACGGTCGTTTTGAATGGTCATTGTCCACTCGCCGTCGCCGTAGGTGGAATCTGTGTCGGCGAACATGTAGCCCGAAAGTCGCAGGTGAACGCAGTCTTGGTCCGAATCGCAATCGCCTTCGTCTCGAGATTCGATGTCGGTCGAGGTGGTGTTGCCCGCCTCTTCATCCTCTTCGTTGTACGCAAAGATGTTGAGTTCAGCCCGACAGTTGTTGGCCCCGGGAACGTTGGTGCAGTCGCCGTCTTCTCTGGGATACTCCAGCTCAACTTGAGCTTTGACGATGGTGTTGCTCTTCTCCTTGTCGTAGTGAACGATGGCGTCAAACTCCAGTTGCGCTGGGTTGCCGCTGTTGTTGCCACCGATTTCAAAGTCGGCCCAATACCCAGCGTAGCTTACGTACACCCGGATGGTTGTGCTGTCGGTCATGTCGACGTTGTTGGTAACCGTCAAACCGACCTCGTATTCTCCGGGGGCTACGTTGCTCCAATCAACGGTGGCACCAACCAAATCGTCGTCGTTTTCAGGGTCGCCGTCGTTGTCCTTGTCCTCGGTCAAATCGAGGTCCCACATGTAGCCGTCCTCGGGTATGTACTGTGAAGACGAATCCCCTGGTGTGGAGTCCGATGCGTCCAGTTGAATCGTCGTCGTCTCGGTGATGGCCCGATCGGTCGTTGTTTTGTCACGTGCACAAATCCACACCAGGATGTGCCGCGTTTCGGAAATGGACTCGTCCTCGCAATCCTCATCGTCCGCGTACTGGGTGATTTCAGCGGTTGGCGGCTCAGCGCTCTCGGCGTAGACCGTGATGTCTCGAACCTGTTCGTTGGTCGTTGAGCCGTCCGAAACTTGAAGTGAAACCTTGTAGGTTTTCGCCTCGTCAAAGCTCCACGTCGCGGTCAACCCCGTGGCGTCGATGTCGATGGAGCCGTCTTTGTCGAAGTTCCATCGGTACGTGAGTGAACCGTCCCCGGGGGTTGAACTGGATGCGTCAAAGGTCACGGAGGTACCGGCTTTGATGTTCTTGCTCGGGCTAAAATTGAACACGGCCAAGACGTCGTCGGCGTCACCGCCTGAGGCGTCTTCAAAAATGCACCCGCTCAGGGAGGTGCACAGCATCAACCCCACCACCATCAGCGTTCGTGAATGGCTTCCCATGGTGGTGCGTGGTGGCTCGTTCATGAAAAGGCCTTCCTCAGTATGTGACCTTCAAAAGGAGAACAGGCTGGTTTGTTTGTTACCCGCCATCAAGTCCTTCGCTTCCCAGCCGAACGCTTCGGTGATTCGCCCCACGGCGGCGGCCAATCGCTCGGCGTAAAAGCGCCCGTCGTAGGTTACCTTGGCTTGGTCGTCTTCGTTGTCAAGCCACGGAACGACGGCCATCGGTCGCTTGTTGGCATCCGTCACGACGTAGGACACCTTCATTCCGGTCGTGAAGCCCAAACCTCGTTCGATGCGTTGCTTGGCCACACGCACTTGTGCCATGCTGTCGGGTTTGGCGTAGTCCCGAGTGAAGTCAACGTCCTTTGACGACTTGACGGGCGTCCTCACCACACGACCTTTGCACGATTTGGCCAACACCACCTCGCTGGGCGGTACCTCAGCGTTTCGCAGCGCTTCCACGCGTCGCTTGGCGTAGGCCACGAGGTCGTCGCCCTGGTCAGCAAGAGCGTATCGGAAGATTTCCTTCATCGTCGTGGTGAGATAGCTGAAGGAATCCGTGCGTTGAGTTTCGTAGCCCCGGACCAGCATCTCGTTGGACGGCCACACCACTTGGCCAATGTAGCGCTTCTTGGCACCGTGGCTGAAAAACACCGAGAGTCCCTTCTCAAACTCCAAAACGGCCGAATCTCGGCTGTACTTGCTGGCCAGGCCTTGACCGAATTCAACCATGTGTTGCTTGGCCGATTCGTAGGCTTGGAGAACGGCAAGGGCCTCCTCGTCACCCTGCTCGGCTTTGGTGCGGTCTTCATCGGAAACGAGACGAGGGGCGTCGGGGTTGATCGGGCTGCGAACGAAGATGGAGTCCGTGTCCGAATACACGACGCCATGACCTTCTTCTTCGACGGCTGCGATGATGCCCTTGATGTTTTGACGCGCCCAGGCGGTGATCGAAGAGCCCAGATCCCGATGAGTGAACCGATAAAATCCGCTGGCAAACACCCCGTAAAACGAATTCATCAGGATCTTTACAGCGTACTGCATCGAATCATGAAAGGCCTCGGCTGGACCGTCGTCGACGCTCCTTGCCAACTTGATGGCGGCTTTGTGCTCGTCTCGCTGATTCATCAAGTCCTCCAAAAGCAACGGCACCATGCCCTTTCGGTCCTCAGCGAGACGGAATTTGCTGTCGATGGGCGAGGTGTGGAAACGACCCTCACCCGGAGGAGAAGGTTGTGCAGGATCGATGCGTGTGGTGTAGCAAATGTTGTGGCCGATCATGATGGAGGGGTACATGCTCTTGAAGTCCAACACCGCAATCCAAGGATGAAGGCCTGCTTCCACATCGTGGACGTAGCCTCCGGTGATTTGACCTTCCTTAGCCTCCGCAGAGCCGGTCAACGGGACAGCGACGCGCTGAGCATCTGCGAGCCGAATGACGAGCGAATCGATGAGCTGGCTGGTGCTCCCGTTGGCTGCTGTCTCAAACGGCACCTTTGCGACCGCAGCCACCGCCTCTTTGCGGCGTACAGCTTGTATTGAGCGTAGGATGTCAAGAGGCAGTTCAGCGTCTCGAACGCAATAGGCCATGACCTCGTCGGGTCGATTGGCCCACTCTTCGTCCATGTTGGAAGCATCGACGTCCATCTTGTGTTTTTCCACGTCGTCGGGAAAAAGCAAGTTGGCGACAAACGACAACGTTTCCCGGCGAGGTTTGAGCGCCTGTCGAGCCTGCCACCATGCATCCATCACCACGCGCCCCGATAGATTCCAAGCCCGATTGCTCTGGCGCTTCGGGACCAGAGCGTCTCGGTTCCTCTTGAGTTCGGATTCCATTCTCGGGGCTCGACCCCATCCAAAAAGGGCGTTGGTGCCCTCCCAGCCTCGGCCCCGCTGCAGGACGGCGGTCCGATCGGCCAGCCTGGGAAGGTCAAAGTTGTCAATGTTGTAGCCGGTGATGATGTCGGGGTCGGTGGTCTGAACGGTTCGTGTGAGCCCTTCCAGGATGTCGCTTTCCGTTCCACGATACTCAACCACCTGGCGCTCACCGGTCCCGAGATGCTCAACGCACGCTGCTGCGCAAAGCACCGTTTCGTGCTCGATGCTCGTTTCCAAATCGAACGATAAGACGGTGTAGGGGACCTGAAACGGTTCGCTGGCCACGACCTGATTTGCGTCGCAGCGAACGGTCACGTCCACGTTGTATCGTCCACCTCCACCAGCGTTGATCACCTCGGATTTGACCACCGGCCCGTCCTCCTCTCGACGGTCCACAACTTCGCCCGTGAACGACACGTGCATACCGACATCGCCGTCGAGGAAGAAGCGATTGACGAAGGGAATGTCACCTGAGAAGATCTGCCAAGAGCGGGTCTTCAACGTCTTCCGCAACGCAGGAACATGGAACGGTTGTTCGACCTCGACGTTCCACACCGGACGCTCCCCCAGTTGAGTCCATTTCATGACGGGTCCAGAGACATTGACGACGTGCTCCATAGCACGGACCTGTGCGAGCCGATCTTCAATGAACGAAGGGACGCCGTCAGCGACCTCCCAGGTACCGATGGGAGCCACTTCAAAGGAAGGTCGCAGTCCGTGGAGGAGCAAACAGACGGATTGGCCGTCTTCGCTTCGACCAAAGAGTTCGATGACGGTTTGAGGCTGAGCGGCGCCGTCCGAGGTTTGAGAAGAGCGGTAGCGCCCGCTCACAATACCCATTCGACCGTTCACTTGGCGACCTCGTCAGACTTCACCCTCCCACCCCATTAGAACCCATCTACGGCGGCGGATGACCGAACGCAGCCGTTGAGCAAAAAAAGAAAGAGGAATCCTTGAAAGCCTCATTCCAATGGGTCGGTTTGGACGCGGTGGTGGCGAAATGAATGAATCGTTTGACTGGGACAGCTTGACCTTTTCACTCACGCCGACCGACACGATGTACCTGACCAGCACCAAGGCGGACGAACCCTGGATGCCGGGCACATTGCGCCCGTACGGCCACGTTCCCATGTCGCCCGCCGCTGGCGTTCTGAACTACGGCCAGGGTTTGTTTGAAGGCATGAAAGCCTATCGAACCACCAAGGATCGCATCGTCTTCTTTCGACCCGAGGAAAACGCTCGCCGCATGCAGCGCGGTGCCGACCGCCTCAAGATGCCGCCGGTTCCTGAATCCGTGTTCGTGGACGCTGTTGAACAGGTGGTCTCCGCCAATCAGCACTGGGTCCCACCCTCTGGAAAGGGAGCCTTGTACGTCCGACCTCTGCTGATGGGCAGCGGGCCAGTCCTGGGTGTTTCCCCCGCTCCGTCCTACACCTTCCTCGTGTACGTCACGCCTGTTGGTCCCTACTTCAAGGGCGGCATGAACGCCATCGATCTGTTGATCTCGGAACACCACCACCGCGCCGCTCCGGGTGGCTCGGGAGGGGTGAAAGCCATTGGAAATTACGCCCCGGGTATGAAACCCAGCAAGGAAGCAAAAGCGTTGGGTTTTGCCGAGGTTATCTACCTGGACGCCGAAACCCACACCGATATCGAAGAGGTTGGGGCCGCCAATTTCTTCTGCATCAAGGACAAAGTGCTCTACACGCCCGAGTTAACGGGAACCATCTTGCCGGGCATCACCCGCGACTCCATCATGCAACTCGCTCGCCATCGAGGCTACGAGGTGATTGAGGACAGAGTGTCTGCAGAGTTTGCTATGAGCGCTGACGAGGCGTTTTGCTGCGGAACCGCCGCCGTGATTTCGCCCATCGGTTCCATCACTCATGACGGAACAAAAACCGTGTACGGCGACGGTGTGCCCGGCGCCATCACCGTTGAGTTGTACAATGCGTTAACCGGCATCCAAAGCGAAGCTGAAGACGATGTCTTTGGTTGGCTTCATCCGTTGCCGTGACGGCGACCAGAGACGATGTACGCCAGCACCATGCTCCCCGCCGTGAGGCTCACCGACGCAAACGGGGTGTCTTCGCTCACCGGTGTTTCGGGCTCCGGTTCAAGAGCAGGTGCCGGTTCAACGGTGATCGTGCCGACCATACCTGCGGAAGCATGCGGTTCGCAAACGAACTCGTACGTGCCGTTGGTGCCCCGTTCAAACGTGAAGCTGTAGTCAACTTCTCGTGCGGGGTCGCCCGAGTCGAAAACACCGTTGTTTTCCACGGCGTTGTGGGGCAAGGCTTGACCGCTCCAGAAGAAGCGAACCGTGTCCCCTTCCATCACCGTGACCGATGAAGGTGAAAAGCGGAGGTTGGTGCTGTCCACCGATACCACCACAGTTTGCGGCTCCTGGGCCTGTTCAACGGGGGAAGCCGATGTCAAATCCCCCTGGAAGGACGCTGCGAGCAGCACGAGCATGCCGAGCAAAAGGAGGGGGCGCATGTTCAAAAAACAGACCCGAAGGTTATCAAATTCTGTTTGAACATCAGCGTTTTTTGAAGCTCTTGCGTTTCTTGAAACCGCTGCGCTGCTGGGTGGTTTTCCGTTGAGAACGAGCTCGCCGATCGCCTGTTTTTGGCCCGCGCGCCGTTTGTTCTTGGACGGCTTGACGTTGACTTCGTTGCATTTGACGCCACTGACCGCCGATGAGTTGCAGGAGTTCCTCTTTGCTCCCGGCTCCAATGGATTCCTTTGCTCCCGCCGCAGACACCCAAAGGCGACCCTCTCGACCGTTCGGGCGGCGAGGGTGTGAAGTCTGTTCTTCCCGCTTGATCTTGCGAAGACCGACGGCGCGGGCCGCCATAAACAAGCCCTCGAGATCGGGCTTGAGAACAGAAGCGTCCTTTGGGACACGACGGCCTGACCTGCGGGAGCGTTTCATGTCGAAATACCCCGGCCAAACACACAGTCGGTCAGGGTTGTGGTCCATGGTCTCGCCTCACAGGCCGCTCTAAGCGTGCTTTCTTGAAGCCGTCGCTTGAGTTCACTCAAGCAAAACGCCGTTGATGACGCCGTCCTTACCGGGTCGAGAGGTGATGCGAACGCGCCCTTTGTCGGTGTCGATGACGGCCCCTTTGACGAGGATGTTTCGACGAACGTAGTTGGGGTCGGAGGCGTTCTCAACCACGCTGTGGATGGTGCCCAAGGTGGTCTTCCCCGTTTTGGAATCGTTGATGCTGACCTGATTGGCCGCCATGACGCGAACCATCGTGTTGCCACCGGTCTTGCGGTAGACCTTGCGCTTTGGCTCACCAACAAGGGCAAATTGCTTCTCCGTGGAGATTTCGGTTGCCCGCTTGCCGCGAGCCTGTACCTTTCGTCCACCGGATGGTTTGCGTCGTGAGATTCCGTGCCATTGAGCCATGGTGCTGCCTCCTGCGTCGCCAGCGACCAGCACGCGCTATATGAAAGCAACCCTCAAGCGCAAGCGATGTCGATTTCGGACAGCACCTCACCCGTTGCGTTGGTGAGACGGGCGTGGACACGGTCGCCTTGGAACAGTTGCCCAACGCCTTCGGGAGTGCCCGTGAACAACGCATCGCCGTCCCCCACTGGAGCCCATGCCTCGAGTGAAGCGATCTGCTGGCGAGGCGTAACCGACATCTCGCACAGGGGAGTGGACTGACGAAGCACGTCGTTGACGGAAAGCGAAAGATGCAAGCCGATGCGGGGGTCGACCAGGTCTTCCCACGTGCCGCTCCAAGCGGACCACTCGCCGATGACGGCGCTGGATCGGAAGCATTTCCCTTTGGTCCACGGGAGTTGGTCGGCCCGCAATTCACCTTGCGTCAACCGGTCGGTCAAATCCAAGCCGACGGCGATGCCAACGGGCTCCAAGCGGTCGTCGAGGTGAACCACACATTCCACTTCGTGGTGGACTTCCCCGGGGTGGCTCGACACCGGAAGCGGTCCTTCCCGATGAAGACAACCGGACGGTTTGACGAAAAAAATCGGCTCGGTGGCGGGCTGGTTGCCAAGTTCAAGAGCGTGTTTCGAGAAGGTTCGGATGGTGCACCACATCGCCATGGTTGGAGGACCGTTTTGCGGTTCATCAACAACGCGATGCCCAAGGATGATAGCCTCCAAACCTCAGGACGAATCATGGCCAGCGAGTGGAACGTCCGCAAACGCCGACCGGTTCGTCGCAAGCACATCTCACCGCTTCTCAAACGACTCGAAACCGACCTGGCCATCGACTTGAACGTCGACGGAGCGTTTCTTGAAATGGCGGAGTACGGCCCGTGGACCATGGTCTTCGTTGACCGAACGCCGCTGGTGTTTGAGTTGTTCGATGACGCAGACGAGCGACGGGTGTTCTTGACGTTGCGGGGCTTCCTCGCACACATGGACGCCCTCAAGTGGGTGGAAGTGGATCACGGTGCCATCCCGTTCTTGATGAACGGAGCCGATTGCATGGTGGCCGGCGTTCACGCATCCGAAGCGTCTGTAATGGCAGGCGATCTCGTTTGGATTCGAGACATGACGCACAAACGACCGCTGGCCCTCGGATGGGCCGTGGATGACGGAGAGGTGATGGTTGAGAACACCAAAGGCAAGGGAATCAAAACCGTTCACTGGGTTGGCGACGAGTTGTGGGAAATGGAATAGCGGCCCTCGTGAGAGGAACCCAAATAAGGGAGTCGCACCAAGTGGTTACCATGAAGCGAATCGTAGCGATGGTCGTCGTGTGCAGCCTGTTGATGACCTCAGCCTTGACCGCTCAAGCCGCCAAGGCGACCGGCGGGGAGGACGTGAACCCCGGCGATGATGCACCCTTCACCGTGCAAGAACGCACCACGCCGTCCCAAGACGGGCAGGTTTGGACACTGACGTTGGCGCTCGACCAGGAGGCCGTGGACAACGGCACCACCCTCGCTTTCACCACCCAAATTTGCACCAACGACGGCGTATGCGATCCGCCGGTCAATCAAGACATGGTCGTCAGCGACGACGGAAGCACGTTCACAAGCGACCTCACACCGCCCAACGACCATTCGTACGTCAACTGGCGAGTGAAGGCGACCTACAGCGATGATTCCACCGAAAATTTCCCCCAGGGTGAATGGTACAAAACTTGGTCCACCTGCTACTACAACGACGGATCGTTTGGAGGAATCCATGCCGACGGGGACGGTTGCGATGTCCCCTCATCAGGTGAAAGCGAGGGGTTGCTGCCCTCCGTGGGCATCGCCATGGCGCTGACGGCGTTGAGCGGCGCTGCCTTGGTTGCTGCCGGTCGTCGGACCTGATTCACATTCGCTGGTGGTGCTCGACCAGACGCTCGACAAATCGACGCTGCTCCGAGCCCCAAGCGGTCAACAACACACTGACTACGCTTCTTGATTCGTTGAGGTCGGCTCCCGAAAATCCGGAAACCCTCAGGTCGCTCTCGACCAGTGGGAGGTGTTGACCGCTGAAGGTCAATCTGCACCCATTCTCTTCTGCCACAGCCGAACCTGCGCTGAACGTCATGCTTGAGCCTTTGATGTTGCACGCCATTCCGCCGGCTTTGAGAAAGCGGTGAAGCGCTGCCAGGAGCCGTTCACCGTCGACGTCGTCGGTATCGCTGGCTCCACCGTAAGCGGACAAGAAGTCCAGTTCCGTGTCGTTTTGTTCCATCAAGTGGTCCAACCCACGTCCGTCGTTGGTCATCCACCCAACTCCTCGATCGAAAGGTTGGTCCATCCAATGAGACGTCCGTCCGTGCCGTCCACGAGCAGTGAGAAGCTCCGGTCTTTGCCGTTTTCTTCCCATTGGCGCTGAACGTCGATGGTGGTCGCCCCGGAGGTGTCGAGGAGGTCGCTGAAATCAATACCGAACCCGGTTCCAGGGACCACGACAAGATAGCCCACGCTGGTCGAATCGTGCAACCCACTCCCCGTAAACAACGCGTCGGGTCCGGTCAAATCCGGGTAGCGTTGAGCGTCCATCAAGCGTGTTTCTAGGTCGTGAAGCGGCAGCGCTTTTGGAATGGAATCGCGGTTGTGCGTGATGGACTCGTCGAAGGTGCCTTTGGCGATGAACGTGCACGTCTGGTCGGAGGCATCGCCCGACACCGAGAAGTGGAGCCAACCCGCAGTGGTGTCCGAGTCCACCCACGAGATGTTCCATTCCGTATCGGTTCCGTTCTGTTGGTCCACCGCTCGCCAAACGTACCCGTCGTTCTCGAGCGCCGTGACAGCACCCGAAGCCACGCTGTTGAATTCACTGATGCACGTCATGGCCTGGTCGAGCGGGTGAGCGCGAACGGTGGAGTTATCCGGAAGATGGGTCCCATCCACGCCCCAGTTCACGACCTCATCGTCGTCTGGGTTCAGATCGTTGGCTTGCGGGCGGTTGTCGTAGGTCTTTCCGAGTTCAATGGCTTTGTAACCTCGGGTGAGCGTGGTTCGCTCAAACGTGTGGTGAAGCTCAAGTTCGCCGTCGGGAAGGACGGCGTCAATGCCGCGTTGCTGCCACGCAGAACAACTCGTTCGAGAGGCTTCATCGCTGCTGATGGCGACGTCAACCGTCTGGCGTGCGGCCCACGGACTGTCTGCGTCCAACCACATCGTCATGGTTGCGTAGCCCAAACAAAAGTCGCGCACGTCTCGGTGGCTGGCCGTGACTTTCCACATGTTGGTGGACCCCACCTTCTCTGAACCTGTCACGCGCCATTCCCAACCTGAACTGGTGCCCGTGGCGTCCTTTGTGATGTAGGTGTTGCCGAAAAAGTCGGCGAGTTCAACCGGAGCGATGACCATTCCAAGCCCGGGCGAAAGTTCCTCAAGATCGCCCAAGAGACCGCCCACGCCGTAAGTGAAGGCCGTCCCTGTGTAGGACGTCGCCGAAAGTGTAGCGGCAAATTCCAGTTCAGTGGCCAAGGTCACCTGCTCCCTCAGTTCTTTCCAAGTCGTCAATTTGAGATCGGCCTGACCGGTCGTGGTGTCCGTGGTGGTGTCCGAGCATTTGCCGAAGAGCGGGTAGTGGCCTGAGAGATCGAACTGGGAAAACGACATTTCGTTCACGCTCTCAACCGAAAGCCACGACATCCCTTGGCCGCCTCGAACCTTCACGGCCCCCAGCCGGTCTTCGGACGACTGCGTGCTCAATTCAAGGACGCCCCCGTTGGTCACGGAGGCCGTGCTGTCGCCTTGAAACATCAAACGGATTTTGCAGTAATTGGGTGGATCCTCCAACTGGTCCGTGACCAGTTCGACGTATTCCTCTGAAGCGAGGAAGGTCCCCTCGGTGATCATGTAGCCCATCGTGTCGCCGTATCGCAGTGAATCTGCGGTGAACGGCTCGAGTTGATTGTTCACGTAGTACCATCCACCGGCGCCCAACAGCACCAGTGTGAGAAGCACGGCGATCGCTTGCGGTCGACGAACCATTTCCATCAGTGTCAGCGCTTTTCCTTCTCTCGTCGCGTCGGGCAACGGCGTTGAAGCGGTCGAGGTTTTTGGTAGAGGGACGGCGTTTGTATCCGCTCGATCAGCCGCGTCAACAACGTCAATCAAATCCGCCTCGAGCACGACAGCGTCGAGGACCTCATCGTCCAGTGTCCGCGAGCTTCGAGCGGGGAGAGGCACCGCAGAAATCGTGTCGTCGTCCTCAAGGGAGAGCATGACCGGTTCATCTTCCTTCTTTGCTGGCTCTGCATCACCTTCAGCATCGTTCCCGTCTGCACCTTCTTCCAGAGCCGGCTGGAAGGTGGCGGTCGATTCGTCAAAGACCTCGATGCCCAAGGTCTCCCTGTCCACCCCTGCCTCAAGCAAACGGGCCAACAATTCAGCCTTTTTGCCGCTGGCGGAAACATCGTTGAGGACGCACAAGGCCTTGAGTTTCGCCACCGTCAACGTGGTGGTTGGCTCGTCTCCCATGGTCAACCCTCAGCAAACCGTAGGCTCGGTGCATTTCAAGGCTGGCGTTGTTTTGCAGCGGTTTTGCATCAAAACCGAACAGCAGGTACCCATTCAAGCCTCGTAGGGGACGTAAGCGCCATCGGCGTTTTGCACGTAGACCGTTTGGTCGTAGGAACCGTCCGGCATTTTGCGGAAGAAGTAGCCGTTTTCGGCGGCCTCGTACGTGGCCTCTGCTGGCGCAGGAGGTTCATTTTCCAACGCTCCGGTCGGCGCTTCAACGGGCGGTGCGGTTTCTGCGACCGGCTCGGGAGGCCCTGACGGTCCGGCTTGGCCGGGTGGTCCGGGTGGTCCG
>PBMS01000034.1 GCA_002722695.1 Methanobacteriota archaeon | reverse complement strand
TTCAAAGCGTGATGATTCTGGCCACATCGGTCATCTGGACGATGATTTACGTTCGCGGGCTTCTTTCCGAAATGCTCGAAGGAAACGATGATGCTCGCTCGGCCTCAAAGGGAGCCGGTTTACTCCTCATTGCCTTCTATTCGCCCTCCATGATCTGGTGGCTTTCCACGGTCATGATGGGCAACAATGAATGGTTTTCTGGCGTACTCTCCCAGTTTTCTGAATCTGCATCCGTGCTCTATCTGCTCGGTGTGAACACGGTATGGGTGGCGGGCTTGATGCCTCTGATGGTTCTGCTTTTCGGTGAAGCCTACAGGACGTTCAAGAAGGGAACTTCTCTGCTCTCCATCGTCGTGTTTGTGGTGGTGGTCATCGGCTTCATCAACTACTTCATCGACGTCGCCCTCTCCGACGTTTTGGTCAGTTGCTACGAGACGGAGTGTCAGGACCTTCCGGTGGCCTTCACGATTTGGAGCGGATTAACAACCGATGTGTTGGCCTATCTGTTCGTCCCTCTGCTCTTTGTTTACGTCCTGATTCAATACCGGTTGGTGGAATCCAGCTCAGATGAGAACAGAAATCTTTTGCGCATCATGATTTTGCTTCTTATCCTCATCGTTTCGTCCAGTTTCATTGAATTGGTGCAGTCCTTGATTCCCGTGCCGCAAATGGTCACTGCCTCACTCTTGGCCATCGCTGTCGCCTTCTTTATCGGTTGGGAGGAGAAGATCACCGGCTGGTTCGTCCAAGAAAGTGTGGACGGTGAGACCGTTACAGGGGACACTCTTCTTCCACAATCTCTCAGCAAGTTCACCGTTCTGATGTCGGTGCTCCTGGTGTACATCATCAGCGTCAGTTGGCTGTTTGCCAACATGGGGGTGGGTTTGTGAGTGCGGACGAGCCGGGAGTGGATTTGGATCTCTCCGCCTTCACCGCTCTTCTCGACGACCGGCGAAGCAACATCACCATGGCGGTTGCGTTGGTTCTCTCGTTGGTTGTGCTTGTTTACACCACGTTGGATTTAGCGAAACTGAACGACGAGGTTCGCAACATTGTGGAGGGGGACAACAACTGGGAGGTTTCGTTTGAGTTGCAGTCCCTCACCTTTGAAGAGACCTTCGTCATGACGGACGGCGAACAACGCACGCTTGACTTTGAAATTGCGCTTCCTGACGTTCCCGACGGGTTCAGGGTTGGCTCCATCCAAACCGTCGTTTCCTACACGGAGACCTCGGGTCTGCCTGCGGACCCGCCCGATTCGGTTGCAGCAAACGTCCCTCAAACGGACATGGAAGCGCAGTGGACCGACAACAACAACACGCTGTCCGGCTCTTCAAACGACGCATCGGACATCGAGTTGCTTCTGCGAACCCATCCTGGGTTCACGGGTCAGGCGGTCAACGCCACCGGACTCAACGAGTACCAGGTGCTCCAGCCTTGGTTGGAAGAAGGGTACGGCATCGGGACGTATTCACTGGTGTTGGACCTCAACACGCAATCGCCACCGTTCCTCAACGATGGCGATGAAGAAATCACGGTTCTCGTGGAGGTCGTGATGTTCAAGCCTTCAGCCATCTCAGTGTAGGGTCGGTTAGGAGTGCATGTGGTGGGTTTCTTGGCCTATCGGTCAGAGGTGAAGTCTGCTCAGCATGCGATGAAAATGGTGCACGCCCTGCTCCTGCGTGGGGGAGTACCGGCCTCGGTCGTAGGCTCTGGAGGTCATCCCTCTCTGGACCTCTTCGATGACCCACTGGTCCTGATCCTCGACGGTGTCCAAGACCGAACCGGCTCCCTGCCCGGCCAGGTTGGCGTCCTTGACGTAGCCGCGGTAGAGCACCCTGCACTGCGTGGGCGACACCGGAATCACCACGTTCACTGAAAGCCCCCACGGGTAGAAGTTGAACATCATGTTGGGAAACAACCAGAGGTAGTAGGCTGCGATGTCTTGACCTTCGTCGGGATGGCCCGCCGGTAAGTCAAACGCCACGTCACCTTCAACGGCCTTTCCAATTTGCAACACGCCGCCATCAAAGGTCTCGGTCGTGTAGCCGGCGTAATCGAGAGCCTGGTTCAGTTCGGGGTGGACGTAAGGAATGTGAAAACCTTCGAGGTAGTTGTCCACGTAGAGCAACCAGTTGGCCTCAACGCCGTGATCTCGATTCCGCCCCGGGTCGTAGGTGTACGAGGCAACGTCAAGAAAACCAAGCCGCTGTTCAAGCATTTCCCACGGGGCTTTCGGTTCGCCTTCAACAGCCGTGAAGTGCAACCCCATCCATCGTTTCAGAGGAAATCGGCGCAGGTTGTCGGCTCCACTGGGGAACCCGATGGCTTGCTCAAATTCAGGCATGTGCCGTAGCGTGCCGTCGAGGCTGAAGGTTCGTCCGTGGTAGCGGCACTGCAGTGTTTTTTTCGTGCACGGCTCCAGGGCCAAGCGCATCCCACGGTGCGTGCACACGTTGGAGAGACAGAACGTTTCGGAACCGCTGACCAGAAGAAGAGACTCACCGTTGATGGCTTCAAGGTGGTCGAGCGGCCTTATGTTGTGCGCTTCAAACTCTGAGACGTGTGCAGCGAACTGCCACCCCGTGAAGACGGCTTTGAGTCGATCAAATTCGTCCTGTTCCGTGTAGTACCTCGAGGGGAGCGTCCGTGCTTTTCGTATGTCTTCATCGATCAGCGACTCCGACATGGCCAGAGCATGTTCGCCATCGTCTTGAGGGTTGGCACGGATGAATCAGGAGCGCTCCAGCGGGTTGCCTGCTTCACGAAGCCCAACGCAGCGATGCTCTCGGGTCTCGTTCAACAATTAATCTAATCAGATGCCTTCTGTTCACCACAACCGGAGAGGTTTGAGCATGGTGTCGTTGGAACAGGTGGAAACTGCGCAGCACGCATGGGGTTCTGGAATCGTTGCCATAGCGTCCTCGCACGCCGAAGGTGGGGACTATGTCGCCGTGGCGCGAAACCACGTCGAAACACTCTACGCTTACGGACGGATGCCCGTCCTGTTCAAGCCGACCATGGCTTCAGAGGAGCAGTTTCGACCGACCTTTGAATCCGCTCTTTCGTACTTTGTGGCCTCAAACAACGCCTGCCCTGAAGACACCGGGTTCGCCATCAAAGGGTGGACCAACGTTCGGTTCGAAAACAGCGATGTTATTCTTGAAGAAAACAACGCACTGGCCATGGGCAATTACTTCTTCACCGCTCCCGACGGGACCGAGGCCAAAGTGGAGTACACGTTCGGTTATGTCGTGGATAAAGAGGGCCAGCTGCGGATCCAACTCCACCATTCGTCGTTACCCGCTTCGTCCGATTGACGCTGGGTCCGCTCAAGCCGCAGGATTGGTTTCCTGTACGGACGTGTGCTCTCGGGTGACGATCATGCCGATCAAGGCACCGAGCGGTGCGACGAACATCGAGAGCAGCAGGACGGGGAACGAGACGTAGATTGGCTTCCCCGTCGCCACCAAGCGCTGCCAGGTCCAACGACCCACAAACAGGTCGAAGGCCAGGTAGTGAAGCCAGCCGATGAGGATGACCTCTCGTGCGGAGAACATTTCCACCACGATGTCGGGGCTGGGCATGTCGCTTCCAAGCAGCACCAGAATGTCGACGAGGTTCGGTAGCACAGCCAAGGTGTAGGCTGCGGCCAGCGGAGCAAGGTAGATCCACTCGTTTCGCATCAGCGCAGCCGTTCGCTCGTTGGTGGGGGCAAACCACATCATCAACCAGAAGGGGAAGATGTAGATGCTGGAAAACCAAAACAGGACGTCGATGAAAGCCACCATGTCACAAGCCACCCGATTCCATGATGTTCAAGGCTTCCTCCAGAACGGTTGCGTTCGCCCAATACGTCTTGGACGTCCACACCAGCCGACCCTCATCGTCGAGGATTTGCAGGGTGGGCGTCACAGGGTTTTGGAACGCTCGGTAGAGACCAACGTCCGTCATTCGACCGGTTTCGACATCGATCACGGTGGTGGAATCAGGGGGCAGCAGGAGCGGCCAAGGTGTGTGGGTTGACGAGTTGTTGTTGGTGTAGCGCTCTCGCACATTGTCGATGGATTCGAAGGAGGGGTATCGGTGAACGGATACGATGTTGGTGGTGTTGGAGATGTTGCCTGCGTCAAGTTCCTCGTTCAGCATGGCCGTCCAGTCGTGGCACCCGCTGCAACCTGCAGCGACCCACAGCAAGAGCACCGGGCCGTCGAACGAGTGGCGGAGGTCATGCTGTGAGCCGTTGTCCACGTCTCGGTCGAACGTCGGTGCCGTGAAGGAGAGGCGCTCGGGAATCGGCGTTGGCGCACCTTCTTCGGCGTAGCCAGAGCTCGTGTTGTCTTCTGCGGGCGCTGCCGTGCAACCGGCCAGCATCGTGAGCAAAACCATGCACGATACGAATCGCTTTGCGTTGTCCATGACTGTGAGACTTTCCAATCCGTATTTCAACGCCTGTTCAAAATCCAAAGTTCGCCACCCAATAGACGGCGTCCCACCACGTGCACTGAATGGACAGCATCACGCTTCCCGCTACCACCAACGATGCGCCCGGCAGCCGTTTTCGTGCCGGCCATGCGAGCACACCGAAGCCCACCGAAGCCAGACCGGCCGTCCACAGTACCGCCACGATGGCGACCATTCCGAAACTGCTTGGGCTCTCGATGTAGATTCGCGTGAGGTCGATCCAGACCAACGAGCACAACAAAAACGCCGCATAGAGGACGAACAATCGTCGCACGCCATGGCCGTCATCTTCCTGCCACGGCCAGTGAAGGGAAGCAACCTCCTCTTCGCTCCACGACAGAAAAAATCGATGCATCATCAGCAGGTAGCCCGCAGCAGCCACGAACATCCAGGGCACGATGACGGTGCGCATGCCTTCCGAGACATCCCCCCAGTACACGTTTGGGTCGGGAAAAGCGCTGACGCCCCTCCAGTACGAGACCAAAATCAGCGGTCCGACGATGTTTGCAAACCAAAACACGGTGCTTCGCTTCATTCTGCCTCACTCCGAGCAACGGCGGCCGTCCGTTTAAGAAACGGCGCGTAGAACGCAGGAAGGATGAGTAAACTTGAGAGCAACGCCAACGAAATCGCCACCACAAAGGCTTGGCCAAAGAGGCGCAAGGGCAACAAGGCGGAGAGGTTCAGAACAGCGAACCCACCTGCCGTTGTCAGCGCTGCCCCGGTCATGGCTCGACCCGTCGTTGCGGTGGACTTGGCCACCCATTCCTCCGGGGCAGCAAACGGGTTGTCCACAGCCTCCTCTTCGAGCCGTGTCGTGAAGTGGACCGCATAGTCAACCCCCAGACCCAGTGATAGAGCCCCAATGGTCACCGTTTGAGCGTTGATGTTGTAGCCGGTGTAGCCCATGAGGCCGTAGACCCAAACCACCACCATCATGAGAGGGATCCACGAAACCACACCACGCTGCGCCCCTTCAACGATGTTGTTGTCGTTGCGCACCGTGTGGATGCCCACCAGCATGACCAAAATAACGACCGCCACGATGCCCGTGGACTGCACGGAAGCGGAAGCGACGTCGGAGGTCGTTTGGGCGTTGATGAGTGCGCGACCGCTCAGCCTCAGGGTGAACCCGTCGCCCGCATCGTTGGAAAGTTCCTCCAAAGTCGCCTCAATGCTTTCAGCGAGGTCCACGGTAGCGCTCCATCCCAACGTGTCGGCCTGGAAGGAAAGCAGCGTTTGCTCGCCGTCTCTTGAGAGCAGACTCTTTGTGGCTTCGATTCCCGTTTCGTTTTCAAGCGACCAGGTCAGCAGAGCCTCGTAGCCTCCGGCTAAGCCCGCTTCGGCCGTGCGCATGAATCCGTCAACCACAGGGTCTTGCAGCCTGGCTTGGTCGTACACGTCCCACACGCCGCTCGGCACCCCGCTCACGTCGTCTCTGCTTGACATGCTCGCCAGCGTGTCTTCCCAAACCGCTCGGCCTTGCTCGCTGATGACGTCCCCGTCGATCACCACATACAACGGCGAGCGGCTTGTACCAAACTCGTCGCTGATCAGCAAAAAGTCCTGGACAACAGGGATGGATTCGTCGAGCTGATCTCGTTGTTCAAACGCCACTTCGAGCTGCTGGAACCCAGCCACCATCGGCACCAGCAACACAACGGCGATAAAACCGACCTTGAGCGGTTGAGTTGAGAGCTTGCCCAGGTTGGTGGCCAGAGGGCCCACAGCGATGTTGCCGGCCTTCTCCAGCGGGAGTTTTTTGGTTGGAACGATCAGCATGAGGGCGGGCAGTGCAGAGATGCTGAGCACGTAAATCAGGAACAATCCGATGGCGATGACGGTCCCAAACACCTGCAGGAACGCAAGCGAGGACAGACGAAACGAGAGAAAGCCAACGATGTCGGTGGTGATGGCGATCATCAATGCGATGGACGTCAGCACGGTTCCCTGGCGAATGGCGCGCAACCGAGCGTGATGGTCAAAGTCCCGAAGCGTCAATCGGCCCTGCGGGTTTCGGGTTTCTTCGCCCTTCAATTCCTCACGAATCCGAAGCACAACGTGGAGACCGTAGTCCACTCCGATGGCGAGCAGGAGCACGGGAATCGAATTCATGGCGGCGTTGAAGGTCATGTCAACCCCTGCGAATTGGAGCCAGCCAGACACACCGTACGTTGCAGCGATGGCCACGACCGTTAGCGCAAGGACGAACACCGTTTCCCGGACGCTTCGGAAGTTGAACCAGAGGATGATGCCCAACAGGAGCATGGCGGCGCTGGTGAGCATGCCGATCTCCTTGCCGATGGTGGCGGTGGAATTTTCTGCAAACTGAGCGAACGAGAACGTCCTCAGTCCGCTGCCGTTGGTGATCTCGACCAAATCCGATTCCATCGATTCTGCCCACCGGGTCAGATCGGCTTGCACCAAACCAAGCACGTCGTAGCCGTAATCAAGGGGCTCGCTTGACACCACCAACGTCACCATGACGGGGCCGTCTGAAATCCACGGGTCTTCAGCGTCCTCGACTGGAAGACATGAAAGAATGGCTGCCCTGAAGTCCACTTCCTGAAGGCCCATGATGGGGCCGAGCTGGCCCTGTATCGGCCCGGAAACGGCCATGATTTCTTCAAATTGAGCGATGGTCCGATTTTCGGTCATGCTGGAAAGCAGACCCATCAACTGACCCAGTTCATCGCTGAGGTTGTCGCCCGTGTCCATCCTCGGTAACCATTGTGCAGGTTCACCGGCGTCCCACGCCAAGAGACGGTCGTGCGTGATGGGCTCAACTTGTGGGACGTGCATCGCTGCTTCTGATAAATTCGTCAGGGCAGCTGAAATGTTCTCGCCGTCGGCCATCAACACATCGACACTGGCCGCATGCAGTTGAGGTAGCCAGGCCGAGGCTGTCTCAGCGTCGTGCAATGCCATCCATTGCATCGCTTGGCCTGCCGGCCCGTTGTTGGCTTGCGTTCCGAAGAGGGGATAATGATACGGCTTGAAGTCGGTGTTGTTCAACATCATCGCTTCAATCGTCGCAAGTCGTTCCCACGTTTCGGCTTCGAGCAAATCGTCGGCTTCGATGTTGTCCAGAACTCGAATAAAATCGAGGTTTGCACGGTATTCAGTTTCAAGCTGGTTCAGGAGATCCACGCTCGGGCTGTCGGGGAAGAACCCGTCCTCGCTGTTGTCGAATTGAAGATGCATGCCCCCAGAGGCGAGCAGGACCATCGCAAGCATCACGAACACAAAGGCTTGCTTGGGTCGTTCCACGCTCCAGTCCGTGAGAGCCATGAAAGGATTTCGCATGATTTTTGTACATTGAACGGGCTTATAACCGTCCGTTTTAGGGCCCCTAAGAAACCGTCCGTTTCGGCAACCCACGACGAACCTTGGTCGGCTTTTTTCATTCGACCTCGAGCAAGGAAGCGCCTTGGTCCACCTGGTCGCCCGCACGGTAGTTTACACGAATCACGGTACCGTCGGTCGAGGCCACGATGCGGTGTTCCATTTTCATCGCCTCGAGCACCATCAAGGGCGCACCCGCTGCGACCTTGTCTCCTTCGCTCACCAACACTTCCAGCACCTTTCCGGGCATGGGCGCCACCAGTCCTCCTTCGTCCTGAGCGTTGGAAGAACCAGGTTCAATTCGCTCCCACTTGAACGTGCGGCCGTTGATGTGAACCCACCACGTATCGCCCACCTTGGCAGCATGAGCCACATGGACGTGTCCGCTCTGAAGGGTGATTCGCAATCGCCCTCGGGTGTCTTTTACGAGTTCATGTCCTTGCAAGAAAAACGAATCGCCTTGTTTTGAGAGGGTGACCTCAACGGGCCCATCGCTGGAAGCAAACGTGTGTTGCATCAGGGGTACCTCCGCGTCAGGGTGTTGAACGGGCTGACAGGGCCGTTGCTGGAGGCGGAGGGTCCTCTGGCCTGCGTGCGGTGCAATCCAAGGGTCTCTGCGCTGGCTGCAGCGAGCAGGGCAGCCTCCTCGAGGGCTGGTGATGAAGGTGGATTCCAACCTTCTGGCCACACATCATCGATGGTGGTGGTCGTGGTTGAACCGTCAACGACCGGTGGTGCATCGCAAAGATCTCGGAGAAATTCTATGTTGGTCGTGGTGCCCAACACGACGAATTCATCCAGCGAGCGGCGCATTTTCTGGAGAGCTTCTGTTCGAGAAGGCGCCCAAACGATGAGTTTGGCAAGCATTGGATCGTAGTTTGGAGTCACTTCGTCACCCTCTCGCACGCCGGTGTCAAGTCGAACACCGGGTCCTTCAGGGGGCTGAAACACCGCCAGCGGGCCGATTGATGGAAGAAACCCGTTGGCAGCGTCCTCGGCATAAAGTCGCACCTCAATGGCGTGGCCACGCATCATCAGCGGGCCGCACGACATCGGCTCGCCAGCCGCAATGCGCAGTTGTTCTCGAACGATGTCAACCCCCGTTACCAGTTCCGTGACGGGGTGTTCGACCTGAATTCGGGTGTTCATCTCAAGAAAGAAGAATTCACCCGATGGAGCCAAGAGGAATTCAACGGTTCCGGCCCCCACGTAATCAACCGCCTCCGCAGCCGCAATCGCCGCTTGACCCATTGCTTCGCGCAGGTCGCCGGTCATGGTTGGACCCGGTGCTTCTTCGAACACTTTTTGATGACGTCGTTGAACGCTGCATTCGCGCTCACCGAGGTGAATCGTGCGTCCGTGCTGGTCGGCCAAGATTTGAATCTCAACGTGCTTTGAGTCCGAGAGCAAACGTTCGATGTAAATGCGTCCGTCGCCAAACGCCGCAACAGCCTCGCGTCGAGCACCGGCCGCCGCTTGGTCGAAATCGACCGCTGCGTGAACGGCGCGCATGCCTTTGCCACCTCCACCGCTGGACGCCTTGAGCAGCAAGGGGTAGCCCACGCGCTCCGAGGCTTCTCGGAGGGCCGTCAGCGCCATCGCTTCGTCGTCTTCCTCAACCTCCTCGCCAGGAATGACCGGAACACCGGCCGCTCGCATCGTCTGGCGCGCCGTCATTTTGTCGCCCATCTTTTCAATCGCCGACGCAGAAGGTCCGATCCACGTCAACCCAGCGGCCTGAACGGCGTTTGCGAACTCGGCTCGTTCAGAGAGGAATCCAAATCCAGGATGAACGGCGGTGGCTCCTGTGTTGAGTGCAGCGGCGACGATCTGCTGCTGATCCAAGTACGTCTCAGCGATCGATTCACCGTTCAACATCACGACGTGGTCCGCCATTTCGGTGAACAGACTTCCAGCATCGTTGGGCGCACAAATCGCCACCGTTCGATGCCCAGCTTCCTTGCACGCCCTCAAAATACGGCAGGCAATTTCACCTCGATTGGCCACCAGGACTTTGATGCTCATCCCTCCTCAATCGTCGTTGGGTTTCCAGTTTGGTGGTCGCTTTTCGAGGAAGGACGACAGCCCTTCTTGACCTTCGTTTGAACCTCGCATGCGGCTGGTAAAATCAAGGGTCCAGTCTCGCAGTTCTTCGTCAGAACCGGTCCACCGGTCAAACCCGAGCGTCAATTCTTTTGAGAGCATCACGGCGGATGGTCCAGTAGTCATGACTTCGGCAACGATGTCGTTGACGGCGCCTTCCAACTGTTCTTTTTGTTCAACAACCGCTTCGATGAACCCAATGCGCAACGCTTCCTCGCTTTTCACTCGACTTGCCTGCATGGCCAATCTCCGGAAGGCTGCGGAACCCAATCGACGGTACACATAAGGGCCAATGACGGCGGGGAGGATGCCCAGTTTCCCTTCCGACAACGCAATGCGGACGTCAGCGGTGGCCACCACGTAATCGCAGCAGGACACCAACCCAGCACCGCCGCCCAGCGCAACACCTTGGATGGCTCCTACGGTGAAGCAAGGGTGGGACCAGAGGCCGTTGAACAATCGATCGAGGCGTTCGGAATCAGCACGATTCTCTTCGGGCGTGTTGGCCCCCGCATCGCGCATCATGTTGATGTCTGCGCCTGCACAGAAGTGCTTCCCGTCCCCCCGTAAGACCAATGTACGCAGAAACGGAGCTCCGTTTTTGTCGTGAAGAGCGTCTTGTCGTCCTGCACTCCGCTCGGCCGTCCATTCGAGCAGTGCAATCAATTCCTGAATCATCTCGACGTTCATGGCGTTGAATTTGTCGGGGCGCGCAAGCGTCAGGTTGGCTTGCGAGCCGAGGACGGTCAGGGAAACCATGGAGGCAGCGGGAGGTGTGTCCATAAGGGTCATGTCAAAAACTCCAATTGTAAAATCGAATATCGTATTGAAAAATCACATCCGGAAAATCCCGTATCGGTGGTCCGGGAGCGGCGCATTCCGGGCAGCGGCGAGACACAAACCGAGGACGTCCCGGGTGTCCCTGGGGTCGATGATGCCGTCGTCCCACAAGCGAGCCGTGGAGTAGTAGGGGCTGCCTTCGGTTTCGTATTTCTCAAGAATGGGCCGTCGGAACGCCTCCAACTCATCCGCTTCCATCGGTCCCTTTCCTTCTCGTTGACGCTGATCCTGTTTGACGGTGGTCAGCACGTCGGCCGCTTGCGGGCCGCCCATCACGGAGATTCGGCTGTTGGGCCACATGAACAAGAATCGGGGATCGTAGGCTCTCCCGCACATCCCGTAATTTCCGGCACCGTGGGACCCACCGACGATGACGGTGAATTTTGGGACGTTCACGCACGAGACGGCTGTGACCAATTTTGCACCGTCCTTGGCGATGCCACCCGCTTCGTAGGCTTTCCCGACCATGAAACCCGTGATGTTTTGCAGGAACACGAGGGGCACGCCTCGTTGGCCGCAGAGTTCAACAAAGTGAGCCCCCTTCTGACTCGATTCTGAAAACAAGATGCCGTTGTTGGCAACGATGCCCACTTTGTGGCCGTGGACATGAGCAAACCCGCACACAAGGGTCGTACCGTAGCGCGATTTGAACTCGTGGAACCTGGACCCGTCCACGATTCGGGCGATGAGTTCTCTGACGTCCACCGGGGTGCGGTTGTCGGCGGGGATAAGGCCCATCAGGTCCTCCACATCGTGCGCAGGAGGTTCGGGTTCGGCCATGGCGGCGGGTGCTTTTTCGGCTGGGCCTATGTTTTCAATGACGTTTCGAACCATTCGCAGCGCCTCGTTTTCGTCTTCTGCAAAGTGGTCGGCCACGCCCGACTGAGCGGTGTGAACGTCCGCGCCCCCCAATTCTTCAGCCGTGACCTCTTCGCCGGTTGCGGCCTTGACGAGGGGAGGGCCGGCAAGGAAGATCGTTCCGTTGCCTTTCACAATGATCGATTCGTCCGACATGGCGGGAACGTAGGCACCGCCAGCGGTGCACGACCCGAGAACGGCGGCGACCTGTGGAATTCCGTCGCCCGACATCCTGGCTTGGTTTCGGAAGATTCGTCCGAAGTGCCCGATGTCGGGAAACACTTCGTCCTGCATGGGAAGGAACGCACCACCGGAATCCACGAGGTAGATGCAGGGTAGATGGTTCTCATGAGCGACGGTCTGGGCACGAATGTGCTTCTTAACCGTCATGGGATAGTAGGAGCCACCTTTCACGGTCGCATCGTTGGCCACAAACAGGCATTCCCGTCCGTGAACCATTCCAATGCCCGTCACGATGCCTGCTGCGTGCGCACGGCCGTCGTAGAGGTTGTGAGCGGCGAGCGGGGAGAGTTCGAGGAAAGCGGTCCCCGGGTCGACGATGCGTTCGATGCGTTCCCGTGCCAGATGCTTTCCTCTGGACCGATGGCGTTCAACGTACTTTCCACCGCCGCCTTGGGATGCGGTTTCGAGGCGTTCGCGGAGCTCATCGAGGAGCGCAAGGTTGTGGGCCTTTCGCTTTGCGAAGTCGGGGTCCGCTCGATTGACTCGGGTTGGCAGTCTGTCCATGCTGAGCCCTCGTCCGAACCCAAGAGAACCACGCATTTAATGCCATGCGAGGCGAGAGGTTGGCTTCAAACACCGAGCATCAATCGACCGATGTCTCGTAATCCAGGCGCAAGTCCAACGATGAGCACGGCGAGAACGATGAGCAAGCGGAAATGTTGCTGTCGGTGCTCAACTCGCATTTGAACGAAAAGCCAGACGATGAGGCCCACCAAGGCGGCTTTGACCAAAGCAAACAACCACGCGCCTTCACCCCAATCAACTCCCAGTGCGTCGTTGATCCTGCCCCCGTATTGGATGACAGCGTTGCTCACGGGGTGCTTTTCTCCGTACCCGAACAGGTCAATTCCAACCATGGTCGCAAACCCGTCGCACAATTGTCCAAACACCATACCCAGCACCATTGGGTGAGCGAGCAGGGCCTTGTTTGAGAGGAACTCAACGGGGTGGTCTGCCCACCGTTCAGCCTCGTCTTCCCACTGTTTGAGGCCGATGTTGGCAGGGAGAACTCCTGCGCTGTGGCCCGTCAAGCGCAGTTGTTCAGCGTCTTCACGCCCCGCTCGATAAAGCACCACGCAGACGATGGCTGGAAGTCCAAGGACCACCCACACGGGCCAGAACGTAAGGTCGCCGGACGCTTTTCCACTTTCCTGTGCCCATGGCGTCGCTATGAATTGAGCCCAGTGGGCCACACCGAGCACGACCGCACCGGTCGCAAAGCCCAGCATGCCTCGGGTGATGGCCGGCCAGTCACGCGTCCGCACCATCGTGATCCACACCACGGCCACGGCAAAAGCGAGTCCGGTTGTTGCCAGCGTGAACGAAACCTCGGGGTGAGCGGCGTAAGCGGGTTGGTACAGCAGGTACCAGTGGAGCGTCAGCACAACGAACACGAACCCTCCAACCAAAGTTGCTTGAGCTTCTTGTGCTCGGTCGCTGTCCTGGCCGTCAAAGCGACGACCGATGAAATGGCTGAGCACCGCCACGCCGACCAGCCAACTCGCAAGATGGAGGTGAATGATCGGCGAGATGAACAAGACGTCCCTCGAGGACGAGAAAAAATCAGCGTCTTCCAACACCCGGAGCACGGGAGCGAGGCACACCCAAGCGATCAGAGCCATCGTCATGCGTTCATCGACGGGAAGTTTCCACTTTCGGAACAGCGCTTGAAACAACACGACGCAACCGAGCATGCTGAGGGTGTAAATCGCTGTGTTTTGCGGGGTGTAGCCGGCGTCTCCCGCCACGCCGGCGTCTTCGACGACTGGGTCCCAGATGATGGGCTTCAAGGTCTCGGTCCAAACGGTGTCGAAGGCCAACATCAGACCCGCCAGGGCAACGATGACCGCACCGAGGGCCGTCCAGATGACTATTTTTTCAGTCGGCGAGTATTGGTCGTCGGGAAGCGGAGCATCGTAGCTCTGTTCGCTGATTTCGGACACGACCATTCCCCCTTAGCAAGCGAGCCCAAGGTCCGCTTGCTAATCGGCTTTGCGACGGTTCACTCCTCTTCTTGGGAGAGTCGTGCAATGAGGTCGGCTTTCTTTCCGCTCACGGGGAGACCAGCGGCTTTCAAACGTTCCTTGAGGTCGGCGACGGAGAGTTTTGAGAGGTCTTCGTCTTCGTCCGCCTCGCCCTCGTCGGCGTCATCCTCAAGACCAAACCCACGTGGCTCGTGGACTTCAATGAAGGAGACCTTGCCGCATTCGACGGCGTCTCGGATGATCGTGACCAATCTGAATTTCATCATGGCGGCGTTGGTGTCGAAGAGCATCGTTTGTGGGATGGTGATGTTGAGATCATCGCCATCGAAGACCACGCCGAAGTCGCTGTGTCCGGTGTTGGACTCCAAGAGCGCCATGACCTGTTCTTCCTTTCCTTCAACGACCTTGACGATTTTGAAACTGTACTTGAGCGTCTTGCCTGCCATGGGGTGATTGTAGTCGATGCGAGCTCGTCCGGCGGCGAGGTTGGTGAGGTAGCCCTGACGGTTGCCAATGTTCACCGGAGCACCGATGTACAGTGCGTTGGGGTCCTTCACCGCTCGAATGAGTTTGTCGATGCTGATGGTTTCCATTTGCTGAGGGTCCTTTTCACCGTAGGCGTCGGCCGCTTCAATAACGACCTCGATTTCCTTGTTGGCCTTTGCATCGGCCAGTGCAGCTTCGAACCCCGGGATGAGGTTGCCACCGCCCACCACGCAGACCATGGGGGAGTACGAGCGCCCTTCCTGATGCGATTCATGCTCTTTCGCCACCTCTTCTCGGGTGGTCTCGATCAGGGCACCGCTTTCTCCGTTGTAGAGTTCGTAATCAACGTGGACAATTGTTCCTTCTTCCATGCATAAGCCTCCAAGGGGATGATTCGGCGACCAGCCCCCCCTTCATAATTGCATTGGAGGCCGTTATTCTTCCTCGAAGGTTCGGATTGGGACGTTCGTGCCGGGCTTCGCAGTCTTGCGGGCCCCCGAGATGGTCACCAAGGCCATGCCGGTCATCATTGCGAACCAGCCTACCCAAACGAGATGGGAGTGGGGGAGGTCGTAGACCGTTACGCGAACCAATTCGATGCCTTCGAGCCCGTCGCTTCCTGCAGAGTTCATGAGTGCGCTCGCCTGGCTGCCGTCGAAGATGAACACCAAATCTCCGGTCAACCGAGTAAGGGTCGCCACTTCCGAGCGAGGTACGCCCTGGCTGTCAAATCGCAGCGTGCCCGGGAGGACTTCTCCAATGAGCGGTCCAACCGTGCTGCCGTCCATTTCGTAGACGTTGATTCTGACCCCGATGAACCCGTCTCCGACCTCGAAGCCATCGAGGTCTGTTTCCAACCCCGTGAATTCAAGGCCGAGGTCGTTGTGAACGATCACCTCATCTTTGATCATCGAGACCCGATGGCTCGCATCGCCCCTGTCGACCAGCACGGTGGTGGATAAATGGCCCAAAAGAAGCAGGAGAAGTCCAAGGTGAACCACATGTGCACCGAGAGGTATTCTCAGCAGAACCCCTTTGCTTCGTGCGGTTTTGGACTGGTTGATCACCTCTCGCACGACCGGGGCAAGCGCCAAGGTAAGCATTGGAAGGGACATCCACACGATGTGGCCTCGAGTTAAGTGGTTCGAGACAGCGGTTGTAGAGTCCCTGCCGAAGGCATCGGGCGCAACCAAGAGACCGAGCATTGAAACGGCGAGCCCGCCGCCGAGGAGCCAGAGTGTTACCGACGGGTCATCCTTTCTACGGGTGTATGTGAACAGGCCCGCTCCCAACGCTGCAAGGAACGGTGCACCGTAGAGTTCGTGCGCTTCAAAGTTCACAGCGTCGATGCTGGTCAAGAGCAACACCCACGTCAGCACGAGGTAAAGGCTCACCAAAACAACGGACGCCCACAACGCTGTCCGCTGCTGATCGCGGCGTTTGATGGGTGAAAATTCAGCCCCCTCCTCGCGCTGAGGTGCAAGCATCCAAGGCAGGACAAAGGCAGCGACGATCAGACCTGCTGCACCAATGCTCATCGCTTGAGACCACGCCAGGGCGAGTCCCAACATGACACCTGCTGCCGCCCAAGGCCATGCTTTGAGCGCATCATCCGATCGGTAGAGCGGAACAAACAACACCGCGAAGGCGGTTGAAATCCAAACGTCCAGCGTCAATCCGAACACCACCAGCGTCAGCACGATGTCCAATGGAATCGGTGCAAGTCCCTCGTAGGTCCAAGGGTCGTTTAGGTCGTTGAGTTCGCTTGATTCAGCGGCCATCGGTGAGTTCTTGGGCGAGGCCGCATCGCCTCTGGAAGCCACCGCTCTCACCGCCAGCAACGGGGCGAACAGAACACCCACGAACACCACGTTAGGGACCGAGGCCCACGACAAACCCTGCCCGTTGCTGCCGGTGAAGACGAGGCATCCAAGCAAAGCAACGACCGCAGGCAGTGCCATTGCACCTGAGGCGGAAAGCGGTAGTGGGGTTCGCTTCGACGCACCTTGTTGCACCGCAAGCCAACACCCGATGAGCACAAACATCCAGGTGACGTAGGCCATGACCTCCGTGGCTGCAGGATCGTCTCGTAGGATCATCAGCCGACCGAACACGTCGGATGGCGGGGTGCTGGAATCGCTGGTGACGAACGTGTGAACCGAAGAGGCCCACACCCCGCCGGCACGAGTGACGGTGGTGGCGAACAAGGCCAGCATACCGGTGGCCAGACCGCCACCGATCCACACCTCAGAGCGAACGGTTCCAGGGCGGGTGCGCAGGTGAATCATCATCACCAGAGCCAGCCACGGTAGAAACGATCCAGTTTCAACCGGATCCCACGCCCAATAGCCGCCCCAATCGAGAATGAGATAGGCCCACAAACCACCCAGCCCGATGCCCAGGGTTGCAACCAACAACCCCGGGCGGGCGAGGTGAAGCATTCTGGGTCCGAGTTCGGCGGTTCGACCCGTGTAAGCAGCCGACAAAGCAATCGCCGTCAGGTGGAGGCAAAGGGCGTACGTCAGGAAGATGAGGGGTGGATGGATGACCATCAAGTCGGTCTGCAACAACGGGTTCAGCCCCGCGCCTGCAAAAAAGGCGGGTGTGGGTTTGAATGGGTCAAGCGAGAAGGCGATGAGCAAAAGCGTGAGGCTCATGAGATGCATGAATCGGAGCCTCCAAGCATGTGCGTTGTTGTCGTCGCCGGACTCGCCTGGTAGCGAACGTCGCCAGATCCACGCCACCAACGACATCCATCCAAGCCACATCAGAAGCGGCCCTTCCCGGGCAGCCCAGGTTGCGGCGAACCGATACTTCAGCGGGAGGTCTTCTCCACCAAACGCAGCGACGTGGAGAAACGAAGTGTCGTTGACCAGAAACAAGCGAGCCAACGAAACAAACGGAAGCACCATCGCGACGTGGAGCACTGATGAGAGAAGGGGTTGGTTCTCGTGCAGGCGAGGCTTCGCCAACAACCAACCGACGGCGGCGAGGGCCACCCACATCGTCAGCCCCCACATGGTGTCGGGGGGTTGGGCGACCCTCATGGCCTTTGCTCATTTGCCGGGCGGTGCTCAGGCCTACCAGCCAAAGAATTTCGCTCGTGAATAGCCAAAGGACAGCAGGACAGAAATCACGCGCTTGGTCAGCAGAAGAGGTCGCCGCACGAGGATTTTGAGGCCGATGAACGCCTTGTCGATTGGACTCATGTTGCCGAGCTCATCGGGCAAACATCGTGCCATGGCCGACATTTCCTCGTCGGTCAACTCGTACAACGCCGTTTTCCCCCTCAGAATTTTGTGGTAAGGGGGGAATCGCTTTTTCCAAGCCTTCTCGTACGCCATCAATCGTCCTGCGGACAAATCGTTCTCTCTCAGGGCAGCAGCGACGGTTTGTGCGGCTTCTCGTCCCGACCACAACGCAAGGTGCGTCCCGCCCTCAAACAGCGGCGACGTGAACCCCGCTGCATCGCCGACCAGCACGACGCCGTCGGCCACGGTTGCGGTTCGGGGTCCCGAAATGGGTATGGTTCCTCCGAACGGACGGATTTTGATGCCTTCGCCGCGCCACGGCGGGTTGACGGTTGGTTTTCCTTTGAGGTAGGTGTCATCGATAAAGGATTCGAGGTACTTGATGGCGCCTTTCTTATCGGTGGTGACCAGCCCAACGTTGGCTCGCCCACCTTCCTTGGGGATCATCCACACGTAGCCGTGCGGTGAGTACTTGGGCCACAGATAGAAATCAAGGTACCCGTCGTTGGGCACGTCGAGAATCTCGTACTGGAAGCCAGCGATCACCTCGACGTCTCCGCCCATGTCGAGGTACTTGGCGGCGGCGCCGGTGACGCCCGACCCGTCAATGACGGCCCGACACTCGATGGGGAATTCGGGTCCTCGCCCTTCAAGTTTCCAATTGGAAAATCGATTTTGTGAGTTGTAAACACGCTCCATACCGGTCACCCGATGGTGGAGGTGCAGTTCCGCCCCTTTGGCCACCGCTTCATCCGCCAGCCATCGTTCAAACAGGTGCTTCTCAAGCACGTAGCCCTCTTCGGTGAGGAGTTTTTCCGTCCCGTCGGGAAAAATCACCCGTATGCCCTTCACGTCAAGCGCTTTTACGTGGTCGGGAAGTTGCAAATCCAAATTCTGAACGGCCAGTTCGGAAAGACATTCGCCGCAGTGGACCGGTGTTCCGATTTCGGGGTCCGCTTCGAGGATCAGCGTGGACAGCCCAGCACGGGCGGCGTGCAAGGCTGCAGAACCGCCCCCTGGGCCAGCACCGATCACCACGACGTCGTACACTCGCTTCCGCCTCAACCAAAACGGATGCACGAAAGCCCATGAAGGAAACGGTTGGGGGTTGTGCCAGTCGTATCTGAAAAGCGGTGTGCATACGGAGGTTCAAATCCAAGAAGCCCCAGGATTGACCGTGGCTTGGAAGACGTTGAGGCGCTGGATGAACCACCTCGACGACCGGGGTGAGCTCCTCCGAATCGACCGACCTGTGGATGTGGTCTACGAGGCCGGAGCCATCGCCGATTTGTTGGTGAAGAACGACGGCCCAGCAATCCTGTTTGAACAACCTCGCTTGGCCGACGGGACCATCTCGTCCATTCCATTGTTGATGAACGCCTTTGGCGGCCACGACCGGACGCTTCGAGCGCTTGGAGCCAGTCATGAAACCGAAGTTGGTGACCGCATGGTGGCGATGATGAAGCCCGACATTGGTCTCTACATGCGGAAGCCGTGGAAGGGCTTGCCTCTGCTGAGAGACGCTTTGGCCATGCCGCCAAAAAAGGTCCGAAAGGGCAAGGGCCAGCGGGTGCGCCTCCCAAACGATTTGACAAAGCTCCCCATTCCGAAGACATGGCCAATGGACGGCGGTCATTTTGTCACGCTTCCTCTGGTCGTGACCAAAGATGCGAACGATGAACACAATCTGGGCATGTACCGAGCTCAGGTCCACAACGAAACCGAACTTGGTCTGCATTGGCAAATCCACAAACACGCTGCCGATCACGCTGCCAAGGGCGAGCGCATGCCCGTCGCCGTCTGCATCGGTGGCCCTCCTGAACTCATTTTCTCCGCCATCTCGCCTCTCCCTGACAACCTTTCAGAGTATCAATTTGCGGGCATCCTCGGACAGAAATCCCTTCCCATCACCAAGGCGTTGACGCAGGATCTCTGGGTGCCCGCCGAGGCCGACATCATCATTGAGGGCTACTGTGATCCGGCCGAGACCAAGCTGGAGGGTCCGTTTGGCGATCACTACGGCTTCTATTCTCTGACTGGACAGTACCCCGTTCTCCACGTAACCGCCATCACGTGTCGGTCCGACGCCATTTTACCGGCCACCATCGTGGGTCTTCCCCCCATGGAGGACGGGTTCCTGGGAGAGGCCATCGGACGACAGTTTTCACCCGTTCTTCAATTTCAGCATCGAGACGTAAAGAGCGTGCATCTTCCGCTTGAAACGGGCTTCCACAATTTGGCCATCGTCGCTTCAAAGCAACGCTACCCTCGACAGGGTCGAAAGACCGCAATGGGTCTTCTCGGTGCGGGGCAGATGATGTTCCTGAAAGTCATCGTTGCGATCGATCCCGACCAGAACCCGAAGGATTTGGAGGCGTTTTTGGATGCGCTGAACGACAAGGTCGAAATCAGCGAGGACGTCGTTGTGTTGCCCGGTATGGTGGCGGATGCCCTTGAGGCCGCTTCACCGTTTGAAAACGTTCACGACAAACTCCTCATCGACGCCACCACGCTCGTGTCCACTGACCCACGCTCCCCCGATGAACCCCTTGAGGGGTCGTACAATCAACCCACACCCGCATGGCGGCAGGGAACAGCGGCGTCTGAACCCTTTGATCGCTTGGCGGATGTTGAGTCGCTCCCCGGCGTGCGCCAGGCCCGGATGCTGCGCGACAACATGCTCGTCGTCTCAACCCCCGTTGCTGGAACGCCCAGCCCTCGAACCGGGCAACACGAGGGCGACGACGCGCAGGAAGCCCAGCGAATTGAACAGATAATTCAGTTGCGAGATTCAATTTGGCAATTGGATTCTGACAAGAATCTTCGCTGGCTCTTCATCACCAACGACGACCTCGACATGACGCACACAAAAGCTCGACGCCGCTTACTTTGGCAGTTGACGGCGCGGTTCGATGTGGGGCGAGGCCTTACGTTTGACGAGGACCGAGACCGCCTTTGCTGGGACGCCACCACGCCGATTCCCTCCGAAGAGCACGGTGTTCGTCGCTGGCCGGCCGTGACCCTGCACGACGAGGAAACGTTGGCCAAAGTTGCCGCTCACCCCGAACTCAGTAAATACGAATGGCCGCCCCACCTTTCCTTTGGGGGCCCCGAGTGATGGACGTCAAGCAAGTCTTGTCCTTCATCAAAATTGAACACACTCTGTTTTCGCTTCCCTTCGTGCTGATGGGGTACTTCATCGCCATCCGTCAGTTTGACGTCGACCTAGGCATTGATCTTTTGTGGATTTTGTTGGCTGCCGTCGGGGCCCGTGGCTTGGCGATGGCCCTGAACCGCATCATCGACCGGGACATTGACGCTGCGAACCCTCGAACGCAGGGTCGCCATCTCGCCTCTGGCAGCATGAGCATGCAAACAGCCTGGAGCCTTGCGGCCGTGTTTCTGGTCATGTTGCTCGTCAGTGCCGGACTGCTGAACAGGGTTGCACTGATGATGGCCTGGCTTCCTGTCCTCGCCTTCGTCGTCTACCCCTACATGAAACGCTTCACGTGGGGTTGCCACTTCTGGCTCGGGCTCTGTCTCGGCCTTGCTCCAGCCGGTGCTTGGGTTGCGATTGCCGCAGACGTTCACGGTTGGGGGGCCATCACCGGCATGCTCCCCACCCAAGCGGAGTACTTGTGGGCGCCGACCATCCTGCCGATTTCCATCGGTGTCGCGTTGTGGATCGCCGCCTTTGACATCAACTACGCACGCATGGACGTGGAAAGCGATCAAGAGCAGGGCATCCATTCCTTCCCGTCCACGTTCGGCGAGGCGGCGACCACTCGGACGACAGTGCAGCTTTCGTTGCTCTGGTTTGCCTGCTTCGCCATCGCCGACCCGATGGACGGCATCTGGTTTCTTGCGGCCGCCGCAGGCATGGCGCTGGCCAACATCTTCGTTGTGCTTCGGATGAACGGTTTCGGTGATTTTCAAACGGTGCTGTTTCGGGTGTCCATGCTCACGGGCTGGGTGCTGCTGGCCTCGTTGGTGTTTGGGTTCTCCGTCGAACCCGCCTCGCTGGCAACCGACTGATGAGCAACCCGTTTATTGGAGGTTGTCCCAGAAGTTGCTTGAATCAACTTGGCCAACGGCCGATGAGTCGCTCACGACCGTTTTCTCATCGTCCCTGCGAGTTGCTTCGGTTCGGGCCACATCAGAGTGGACGGTGGCATCGATTAAACCAGAACCATTTCCGGTTGGGGAGACGACGGTCCTGATGTACAGAATCAACACATAAAGGGTGGGTGCCAACGAGAAAACTGCAAAACCAATCATCGGGCCGACCACCCAGGCGCCAACCTCTTCGCTGGGGTAGAATCCACCG
>PBMS01000033.1 GCA_002722695.1 Methanobacteriota archaeon | reverse complement strand
ATCATCTTGCCGCCGTCACGAAAAAGGTGCTCCCCGAACAAGCCTTGTAAAACCCCCACAGTCATGAACTGCTTGTCCGGGAAGCGTATTTTCTGTCCTGTAAGCTTGCCGTCAGCGCCACGATACGCAGCAATCTGACAAGCTCGCCCGCGATACTCTCCTACGCGGTAGCCATACTTGGCGCACGTCTCCTCCGACAGCTTGCGCTTCGTGATCGGCGCGACCTCCCCGTCGACAAACCGTGCATCCTTTGTCTGCTCCTGCACTGCTACCGCTCCATCTCCGTTTTCGTGGTAACCACATCCGAAGCACCAAGCATGTCCGTCGCTGTAGCGTGCAAGGTTGTCTTTACTGCCACAGCTAGGACACGGTTCATGGCGCAAAAATTGTGATGACGATTCGTGGCCCGTCTGCATCCTCGAACTCCTTGCGACCAGAACACTTGACGATCTGGTCGTCGTCGTCCCACAACACGCCATTACAGCTGTCGAGGGCACTTTTCAGATAGTTGTCTACATCGCCGACAGGTATGTCTCTCTTAGTCGTCTTCGGCTTTTTGCAGTAGAAAGCGCAATGCACCGAAATGGGGCCGCTGATGGGCTTGCCTAACTTCAGCTGAGCCAGCGCATGCTTCGCTGCGCGGCGGAACTTTGTGTATCTCTTGCCGTAGTAGGTCCCGCGCTTTGACACGCGGGGACGGCTTGCAGGCACGGGCTCCACCCACAACGTGATCTCAGAAATCGAAATGATCGCCCCGCTCCTTGTCTGGCGTGGCGCTAGCGACTGCTGTGAAGCCTTCTTCTTCTTGAAAGTCGAAGTCGTCTGTGCCGCCTCCTTTGCTGAACTCGACCAGATCGATCACTTGCACTGCTTTCAAACGCAGCGTCATGCCGACACCCATACTAGGGACATACCAAACGTAGGGCTCGAACCCGCATCGGATGCTACTACCGCTGCCGATCTGTGCAGTCACAGGGCTGCGCTTGGCGTCGATCAACAAAACACGGTTGTCGATCTTCTTGCCCTCGTATTCGTAAGCGGCCTTCATTTTGAATTTGAAGTCCACCTTGCCAGTCGCGTTGCCCTGGTCATCTTCATGATCCTTCCACGGCATTGGCGCTAGCTTGAGCTTCTTTTTGCCCTGCTCCTTCGCCTGCTGCTCGTAGCCCAGCTTGAACTTTTCTTTCAGCTCTGCCGTAAAGGCAGCCGCTTCTTCTGCGTCAAGGCGCAGCTGCACGGTGTAGACCCCGTTGTCGTCAAAGCGGGTGTCGGGCTCGTTTAGCCAAGGCCACACTGCGGTGCCCTTGGGAGATGTCATCTTGGTCCTTGGTAGTGTCATGGTTCCTCCAGTGGATCGGTTTACGCGAACACGTAATCGCTTTCGAGTACTTTTCTGATGTCTAGGCTGCCCATCGCTGGAAGCTCTGGAAGCTCAACGCTAGTCGGTAGTTGCAGCTGGATCTCGTTGCGAAACAACTCCAACAAGTTCGGTGTAAACATGTCTACGATGCATTCACGAATGGCAGTCGCAAGCATGCCAGAGTGCTTGGCCGTCGTTGCGTAGCTGTCGTGAACCATGGCGAACTGCGACATGCCAGCCTTGGCTGCCAGGTTCACAACGCGCACCTTTAGCGCAGCGTCCAGCGAATGCACATAGTTCGGGCAGATGCCGTTAATGTGCTTGCGCAGCGATGCTTCGCCTCGGCCGTGCTGCATGCGATGTCGCCTTATCTTGTCGCCGATCGATGTCTTGACCTCAAACGACGCCTGCTTCTCGTAGTTCTGCTTGACAAGAAAGCCTGACGGCGTCGTCCATGTGGGGTTCACATCGTGCTTCATGCAGACCCGCGCGACTGCACGCAGCCAGTCCATGCCGACTTGAGCCGACGCCACGACGTCACCGATAGCGTCCCAGATGATGTCACTCAGCCAGATGCACGGCTTGAATACTTCGTCAAACGGGTTGGTTACGCCACGGCGCATCAGCATGTCCTGGAACCACTCGACGGTGTATTCCTTGCACGACTGTTTCGTAGCGCCGTAAACAAGCACCATCGCCGGGCGTTTCGTGGTTGCGCGTGTGATGCCAAACTCAATCCACTTGCTGGCGTAGACATGATCAGACTGCTGCAGTCGTTGCACGACCTTCTCAGCTACTTGCGCGTAGAGGTCCTGCGGTTCCTTGCTTGGCAGCACGTTAGTGCTCAGTGCTGCCTCTTCGTCGCGCAGAAGCAAGCTGTAGATCTGCAGTCCTTGGTTGCTAGCGTCCTGCGCGACCGGAACACGCGACACGTAGCCGAAGCCGTGCTCTAAAAACTCACCGAGTTCGATCGCTGCGGCTAAGAACTCCCACGGTTCGTCGGCGTCCTTCCATTGTGTGTAGCCGAGCGGGTCTTTCGCGATCTGCTTAAACAGATCCTCGTTCTCCCAGACCCAACCGACTCGGTAGTCAAAGCTCTTCTTGTCGTGGCCCCAGCTGTTGGCAGCTTGCACGGCCAACCAGTTGGCTTCGTTTTGGTTGTCGATGCTGTCGCCTTTTGCAAACCGCAGCAGAGCCTTCGACACGCTAGCTCCTTGGCAGTTCAACGGGCTAGGGATGTCATAGGTGCGACCGCGGAAGTCGCATTGCTTAGGAAACCAGATCGTCTGGTCGCGAAACTTGTTCGCCAGGTGCAGCACCTTGCTGGTCTGCAATCGCTTTGATCTGTCGGCGTTGTTGATGCGGTGTGTTTCTGCGGCAACCCTGCGCCACTGCTTCTGCGCAACAGGGTCTTCCCAGTTCACAGGTCTGTCGGGCAGTTCGTGGTCTTGGTTTGTAGGCAGTCCGCCGATCTGGTGGTTGTGATCGTAGGCATGCCGCACGCATTCAAAGATGTCCGTGTTGATGCTCCACGCAGTGTTCTGTTCGTGAGTCAGCGCCTCATACACCTGTGGCATGTCCGCTTCGTTCAGCTGCTGCAGGAACTCCTTGTCGAACGACTTGATCAGCGGACGGCGACGGACCTCGTCACTGTGATAGCCTCCGATGTATATCGACTGCCATGGCAGCGGCTCGACGACCATGGGCAGGAACACAGGCGACAAGATCTCATGAAAGCCGTGCGCCTTCTTGATCCAATCAAGCAGGTCGTCTGTCGCCATCACCATCGTGGTGCTGCGCTTAAAGATGGTGTTGACTGTGCGGATCTCGATGAGGCCGGTAGCCTCTTTCATCAACTCGACCAGCACCAGCCCGACAGAGCAGGCCACCTTGCCCTTCCACTTGGGCAAGACGATGCCAGCAGCCTTGGCTGACTTATGGATGAACCTACGCTTTTGGACGTAACCGCCGTGCTTCTTGGTGCGATTGAAGAGCGACTTCCATAGCTCTGGCTCCTCTTTCTGGATGCGACGGAAGCGGTCTTCGTCTTCCAGGTATTGACCCAGACGCACACTGATTGCAGTCAGAGACCGGCGCATCGAGATGCCATCAAGCACCGTTCGCGCAGTCAGTGCAGCTACTAGGTCAGACGGAAGACGCTCGATGAACTGAAGACATGCATGCTTACGGCCAGGACCAGTGCGCGCGGTCTTGCACCATGCGTCCACGGCTTTCTGTATTTTAACGATGGACTCGCCCAGCAGCCGTTTGGCAACTGGCGCGTAGGTCTCCATCTCCGAATCACGATTGCGGTTGACCTTTGACCAGTAGCGGTCACGGCCCTCCTTGATCATCTCGGCGTCTAACTGTTCTTGCCTCACCGCGCAAATCCCCCGGTGGCGACACATAAAATGCCACACCACCATCCGAGCCCCTAACCAACCCGCCTGTGGATTTCTAATTTACCGCGCTGAGTAGACTATGCCTGTGCGATATATCCACTGAGGGATACGCCACACAGAGATTTTAAGTCTAATCGGCATGGTGCGAGCGACGGGACTCGAACCCGTAAGACCTTGCGGTCAACGGGTTTTAAGCCCGCTGTGTTTACCAGTTTCACCACGCTCGCATTAGAAATGCCACAGGACGACGCCACAGTCTAAGCCGGTAGACTGTATATATTAGAATGTCCACTGTCGAGGAGTCCGATAACAGACTCCAGGTCTTGTGGACCAAGGTGCGTGTAGCGCATGGTCATGCCGATGGTCTTATGACCAGCCAGCTTCTGGACCTGCGCGATCGGCGCACCACGTTGGACCAGGTTAGTGATGAACGTATGTCTGCACGTATGCAAGACGGCCTGCTCATCATTGATCCAGCCCAGCTGATAACGAACCTGCTTCCAGATCCGGTTTAGCTTCTCGTAGTCCGTCCAACCAAAGATGGTGGTCTGACCCTCACACATCTTGTTTAGTTCGCCCTGAATGATGGCACGGACTGCAGACGTCATGGGCACTGACCGAGCCCATTGCGACTTGTTGATGTCCACGACCAGCAGATTGTTCTGCACGTCGACTGGCTCCAGCTTGAACAGTTCACCGCAACGGAACCCTGTCTCCATCAAGACTTGAATCAGACCCACATACCGTGAGTGACCGAGGTGATGCAGCATCCCGTAGATGCGCTGCTTCTCGTCGTCGGTATACCAGCGCAGCCTAGCTTGCGGTTCCTTCTCTCGTGTCAGCTTCGGCTTGTGCGTGATGATCTGCAAGTCCAACGCCTTGGTCAGCATCTTCGACAAGCAGGCCAGCTTGCGGTTCACGGTCGCGTTGCTGTTGCCTTTTTGCTTCCAATGCAGCTTGGCGTTGTCGATCATCACGACATCAACATCAGTGACCAAGGTCCGAGCACCTAGTGCTTCGATGACTTGCTTGATGTTTATCTGGGCTTTCTCGTCAGAAGGTGTGCCAGACCACACGGTTTCATACACATACCAAGCAAGGTCCTGCACAGTCCGTGGACGATCTGGGCGTGAGCGTTGCGCCGTGCCCATGTCGGGCTGACGACCGGCCACAAGGTCAGCTTTAGCTTGAGCTTCCCAGACTTTGGCGTCGTTGTGGTCCTTGAAGGAGCGTCTATACCGCTCCCTTTGGTGGTGAATGGTGACTTGGAACGAGTCACCTCGCAGAGCTATTGGCATCCTTTACCCTTTCAGCAGCTGGTTGATGAACCGTTTCCCTTGCGAGGTCAGAGAAACAAGTTTGGTGCGCCTGTCAGAGACATCCTCGCGCGCCTGTAGAAGATTGAGACCAGGAGAACCTTTGCGACTCACCGCGCCAAGCAGAGCTACGTTGCGGCTAGTTGAAGACTGAGCCAAGCCTACACGCTCAGAGATCTCGCGCATGGGCACAGGTTCTGGGTGTGCTGTAGCGACAACCAGTAGGCACATGGCTGTCTGAGCTTGCATCTCAGAGTCGAAGGTTCTCAACAATTCGATCGCGTTGCTGATCGTTCTGAGCTTCAAGGCGTCGAAGGACAGCTCTCGGCGTGTAGACAACGTGATAGCGGAAGACATCAAAGCACAACTCCCCTTGTAGCTTGTAGATAGATACATGCCACAGTGGATCGGTTGTGTCAAATGGAAGCAGTGAGACCTGTCCCAACGGGCCTAGTTTACAAAGCATGCTCATATTACCTCCGTGCATGGCACGCTCACCATATTGCAGTGCAGCATGGAAGTACTATCGACGAATCCGCATAGCTGCTATGCGCGTCGGCTATAGCCAAGCTGTAGGGCGCGGCTCTTCTTGCGGACTCACAAGTGCTCTCTCGACATCCGCAACCATCTGCGCGATGTGTGGCTGGCAAGAGACATCTAGGTGCATGGATTTGACCCAATATATGCACGTAGTGTGGTCGCTGCGATTGAACATCTCAGCAATTTTCTTGTAGCCCAGCGCGCTATTCTTGTAGATCAGGTAGGCCGCAACCTTTCGCGGGACGCTGATAAACTGCGCGCGATTGCTGCCGACAAGGGCGTCGCGGGTGACGTGGAAGACGCTGCATACAGCGTCAACGATTTGTTCAGGGTGCATCATTGGTTATGTGTAGTGTAGCTAATTCCTCAACTCGCCCTAGCGCAATCACTGCTTCCTCCACAAGTTTGATCATGCGGAACCACAAATCCGGGTCCTGGAAACGATCCAAGTCGATGGTGTTGCGGTCCTGAGCGTTCTCCAACATGTATTGCAGGTCCTCGACCTTGGTGCCCAGAGCGCGGGCGCGAATCTTGACTCCGTGTAGATCCATCAGATGACAAAGTAGGTGATGGCGGAGGCACAGATCAGCAGTAAGACACAAAGGATGTCTAGATGCCGCTCATCGTTGAGCGGAGGTTTTCGGTTCACAGTCATGGTGGAATCACAAAACGGTCTTGGCCTTCGCGGGTCAACAAAAAAAGCGCACACCCTCTGCAGAGGATGCACGCCGGGGCGGTGGTCAGTTGTGACTAGTTGCGGCTAGGGTCTGCCGTGTCAGACTCGCTGTCATGGTCTTTCACGCGGCGACGTCGGTCCCAATAGGCCATCCATTCATTGTGGGCCTCTGTGTATGCGCGAGCTGCTTCGCAAAGTCCGTCGTTGGTTATGTCCTGGAGGTGCTCAAAAACTCCAGGACCTTTCCAAGTGGACGGGTCTTGTGATTCGTCTTCCTCTGTCCTTTTGAAGTCGCCTAACATAGAGAAAAAGTGATCGTGCGCGTCACTGTTGGCCTCGCACAAAGTTTCAATCGCTGTGATGATCTCTCCAGATATGCGATAAAGGTTCGACATCCTTCCTAAGTGCCACCGAGCGTGATGTTGTTTGTCGCGCAACTCGACCATTTCTGGGTCACAGGTGCAGCTGTTGTCTTCGGTCATGTCATCCTTGCAAGTTGTGGGTTGTCGTGGAACCGCCACGACGTCGGAATGGTGCCGCTAACGGCGGCAAGTCGTGAGTGATTCGGTGGGGCTTATTCGTCGCCCCCTTGTGCGTCTGGATCTCCGTAGGCGCTCGGTATCTCTGCGGAACAATGGTCGCAGATGATCGGCGGACCTTCCCAGTGAATGCCCGATGCAATCACCTTCCATCCATCGCGGTCGTATGCGCTGTCGATCAACTCGCGCTCGTCCTTGCAGCATGCTGGGCACAATGCGCCGCCGTCGTCTGTGATAGCGTAGCGAGGATATCCGCCCGGCCATGCGTAGGGATTTGCCGCTACGTCGGCGGCAATGACGTTGGTTTCGGTGCTCATTCGTCGCCCCATTGTTCGGGTTCGTCGCCGTAGGCGTGAAAGAAAAGACAATCCTCGCAAAGTTCTAACGGGATGATGTCGCCCGTGTCATCGTCGATCCCGTTGGCGTCGTGCCTAGATCCGGCGAGCGTAGATCCGCAGGAATCGCAAGCGCATCTCGAAAACTCGCTAGAACCTTCGCCGAATTCTACACGCAAGGTTCCGATGTAATGGGCGACAGCAGCGCGGAACGGGCTGGCGTTGGTTTCGGTGCTCATTCGTCGCCCCCTTGCGCGGCCTTGACGGCATCCTGCAGGTAGCCGATGACGGCATCGTTCATAGCTTCCGATGCTGCGTCCTCCCATGCATGGCATAACTCGAAATCATCGGTATCTGCGTCTGCGTCTACGCCTAGTTCGGCATACAGACGGGCTGGGGTTGGTTCGTCGGCCCATTCGCCAGACATACTAGGCCAGTATTCTTCCAGCGACGGATCGCCGTCGTCATACATCGCCAGAAGCTTCGCAGCATGCTCGGCGATGTCGCGAGCGGACGCAGTATTGCGCCCACCTAGTGCGTTCTGTTGCCACCATGCGGCGGCATCAATTCCAGCTGCACGGCCTAGCGTTGCGGCTCTGTCCAACAGTTTGGACCATTCCTGCGCAGTGCTCATTCGTCGCCCCCAGCAAAGCCGATAGCAGCCATTGTGCTATTGAACTCTGAAACAAGCGCCGGAAGCCGAGCAAGCAGCCGCTGCTTCAGGCCATCCTCTTTCAAGTCGTCATCAGTAGCCTCAAGCCAGATTGCACTACTTCTAGCAAGGTCGAGCTCTGGCTCTTTACCGTTTGAGTAAGCCGTCGGTTTTGTTTCGAACGTGACTTGACCATGTTCTATGGCTTTATGCCAAGCGTGTGCCTCTTCGACATTGTCAAATGGGCACTCGTGCCACTTGTCGGTGAACTCGGAAAACGTGTATTTAGGCCTAAAGGATTGCGGCGTTCTAGGGTGAGCGATTGTGACTATTGGGCCAGTGCGGCTGGCCTTTAGTCGTAGCCATTTCCAAAACTTGCTCGGCAGCTTGTGCGGAATTGGGGACGTGCCCACAAGCGCGACGTGATCCCAGCGCGCAGGCTCACCCTTTTTGCGCCCGTAGCAGTCTTTCGTTCCTGCTAGATAGAGTGCGTTTGTTGGGTAGTGGATTGGGCCATCCGTGCTGCACAGGTGCCACTTGATGAGCGGCAGTAACTCAGGGAACACTTCCCCGATCAAGTCGTGATTTGCGCCCCCACCTACGTCCTTCGTCCCTTCGTAGATGTCGCAAGTGATCGAAAAGGTATGGTGGCCGTTTTTGCAGTTATCGTCGAACCTGAGCTCCACGACCATATTCTCAAGGGGATCGCCTGTTCTTCTGCGCTCACTGCGCCATGTCTGAGTTGACCACAGGCCCGCGCTGCGTTCCGTAGTGGATTCGGGCCATCTGTGGCGGCATTGCATCCGGCCGGGGACCGATAGAATCGTGTGAGCGTGTTCGTTTACGTCAAGTTGAGTGTGCATCACTTTGGTTTGGGTTGTGGTCAGGCAAAAAGAGTGAACAGGATGATCGCGCCGATGGTCAGGCACGAGAGCATGTTGTCGACGTCGCGATCGGTCTCGAGTGGTTTGCGCATGGTGATGGGTGATAAGTGAGAGACTAGCGAAGCTTGCGCAGGCGCTCGACAGCTTGCGCGCGGTCGATGATGTCCTGGTCCTGCGGACGCAGCATGAAGTGATCGATCGCGCAGTAAAGCAGCGTGCCGATGCCGACGGACGCTAGGAAGACGAAGAGAACAACGGCCGTTGCGATTGCTGATGGTTGCATGATGTGGGTTGTGGGTTGGGTGTGGGACAATTCCCACGCTCTGTCTTAGCCTTATCGGCTGGCAGCACCAGAAGATTCAGTGGAAAGATCTAAAAATGCCCGACCAGATAGTCAGGCATATTGACCGGCTCAGACCACGGCCAAGCCGCGACGACCAGCGCAGCCCGCAGATGCACCAGTGCATATCAAGTCTACCGGCAACCGCTGCCGTCGCTGGGCTTGCGGCCGTCCGGTGGCGTCAGGCTGGGCCGTCGCAGCGGCCGCGATGCGTGCGCGCTACAAGAAATAGGTCTCCGCCGCAGCGGCTCGGGACCCCCCTGGGGGGCAATCGCAGCGACACACTATGCGTAACCCTGTCAGATTTTTTCGCCAAAATCTACCGGGCCTCCCTCAGTCTCCACGTCGACCTCTACGACACTCTGAACCACCCCCTTCGGGATACAGTTCAGGTTCCCTAGCAGTCCCCCCTGGTCGTTCCAGCTTGATGCAACGACCATGAACTCGTCGTTGTCCTCCACCACTTTCCCGATGGTGGAGATGGGTTCAGGCTTCATGTCTTTGGCCTGTTCTAGGCTGCTCCATGGGTTGTGATCATCACCGATGATGTCGATCCAGTGGACCAGAACCAGTTTCACTAGTGTCTCCTAGTAGCCCATGGGCTTCTTCTTGGCCTTCTTCTTCTTGGCAGTCTTAGCTGCACGACGGAAGTTGGCAGCAGTAGGAGCACCAGGGTCACCGGGCTTCCTCATCTTCTCTCCACTACCTTGTTGGATCCTAAGTCTCTTCGCATGGATGTTGGCATATAGACCGGGCTTCTTCTTCTTGGCTGCCATGGTTCCTCTTTAGTTGGCTAGGGTTGTCTACAGATGACTAGGGAAGGGGGACTAGGAGAAGGATCAATAAGATCACTTCCTTAGATGACTTAGGATCACTTAGGGTCTCTATAGATCTAGGTATTTTCCTAGATCCTAGTGTAGCAGAGACCCCCCAACCCCCCACAACCCGGCCAAGGATGCAAAAGTCCGGATATCAAGGTAAGGGAGATCTCCACTTAGAATCCGGAATGCATTTTCCTGAGTCCTGAGTGCTCTTCGACCCCAAGAAGCCTTTAGCTTCTCAAAGACTCGTCCATAACTCTGAAGGGCTCTAGGAGGCCCCAGGAGCGCCTAATCGATCCACTGGTGGGTAGATGCCTACCAGAAGAGATCGTCGCTCAGAGAGGATCCTGGGGCTTCTCAGGCCCCATCAGGTGATCCACGAGCTTAGCGACTTCCATGACTCTTTGAGTCAGCTTCTCTGGTGGCACCTCTTCGTTGAGGTAGTTGTCGTAGGTGTCTACCAGGCGGTCTACAGCCTTCTTCAGTTCGTCATACTTATCCATGTGTTCCCCCTGTTCCCACGGTTGCCGAGGACGCTGTCGGTGAAGCTCTCTAAGTCTTTCCTGAGCTTCTCGTTCTTGTGGTAGTGCATGGCATCGTCGACATCTCTGGACATCTGTTCGGTCCAGTAGTTTACGGCGATCGCAAGGACATCTAGACGGTCATCGTGAGCCAGCGACCCGCGATCTCTGGTCAGCCGGGTCATCTGGTAGAACAGCTGATACTTGAGCGACTTGTCAGCTGGGAGGTGCTGGGTCGAGTTGAAGTCTGACTGGATCACGGCCTCGTCGACGATCAGCTTGTGCCTGTTCATGACGGGCTCCAGCACGTCTAGGATGCGCTTCTCCTTCTGCACAGAGTGACGGACTTCCTTAACGCTGACCTTGTGGATCCTTGCCAGCACGGGCTGGAACAGCGCGGTGAACATGCCGTCGCCGAAGTTGGACTCGATGATGACCTCATTGACCTGCTGATCTTTGGCGATGACTGCAAGACTCTTGAGCGTGTCGTCGTCGTAGCCCCCAGGCAGACCGCCTGCTGCAGTGACAAAGAGTTGGGAGTTCAACATCTTTACGACTGCATAGGCCGTCTCGTCCTTGCCTCGACCTGATGGGTCAACAGCTAGGACCGCCCCTTGGTAGTTCATGAACTCACCAGAGACGCCCATGGGCATGTAGAAGCGGTCTCCAGCCATGCCGACACAGGGAAGGTCTTTGTAGGCATACTCTGGAGACCCAGCCCACAGGATCTTCTCTGGGGCCTGCTCTCGGTCGAGCCTCATGATGACGAGGTCGGAGAGCTTGAGTGGGTAGCGGTCTACGTCAGACAGCGACGTATCCAGCATGAATTGGAGAGCGAACCCGGACTTCCCGTAGCTGGCTTCTCTCTCCAGTAGGTCGTATGTGTTGAACCGCTTTGGGTCAACCGGGTCGCCCTCCAGCAAGTCTAACTGAGCGATCATCGGAGCTAGGCGCTGGCCGTAGCCGAGTCGCTGCTTTTCTGTAGGAACGCGAGCGGGCCAGATGCGAATCGCGTAGCCGCGCTCTGGCAGTTGGTTGTAGATGCTGGCTTCGGTCTGTGGAGTTCCTAGATACAGGATCGAACCGCCTGGCTTCAGCACAGCGTCGAACTCCTTGACCTGCTCCGACATCTTGTCGCGCATCATTTGGGTCGCGGAGTTCGTCAGTGACTCTGCGTCATCTGCGATAATCAGGTCTGCGCGACTTCCTGTGATCTGTGACGTCAGACCCTTTGAGGTAACTGACGGAGCGTGCGCAGCTGGTGCAGGACCGACGTCGAAAGCAATCTTAGAGTTGCGCTGACTGTCGTGCGGCTTGAGATGCTGCAGCAGCGGCATCTCGTCAATCAGCCGCAGCGTGAACGTCGAGAAGTCGTCTGCGCGCTGCTTAGACGCGGACACCACCAGGATGTTCTTGGTGGGGTCCAGCAGGAGTTGGTGGACCACGAAAGCAGACGTGATCCAACTCTTACCGACACCACGGAACGCCATCACGCAACGGCGCTTTGGTCCGTTCTGAATGTAGTCCGCGATGTCGTATTGGACTGGGGTTGGCTCAGGTAGACCTAGGTGGTCCCAGACTAAGAACAGGAAGTTCCGGAAGTCTTTGAGCCGAGGATCCAGCATCAGACGGGCAAGGCTTGCGCCATGACGCGGCCCACAGTATCCGTCACCCAATCGGTCACGGCTTGGACTGCACTGGCAGCTTCTGCTTGGCTGATGTTGGCTAGGGTCGCCTTGATGATCGCGACCTCTTCTTCTGCAGCATGTGCGTTGGTCAACGCCAGCACCGCGATGCGACTTGAGTCCTTAGCGATCGCAGCCAGCATCTCCTGCTTTGCAGGATCTGTGACAGATGCCTTCAGCTTGTCGGCTAACTCTTGAACGTCAGGGGTCATATAGGTCACTTGTTCTTGGTGTTGGAGTTGATGCGAAGCTCCCAGGTCTGCAGCAGGCGGTAGCGCGACTGCTTGCTGGGCTCGTCAAGGTTCTCGTCTGCTTCCACGTAGGCGCGATATGACGGTGCGATAGCTTCGTAGGTCATGCGATCAGCCTTGACGTAAGCGTCAGCGACCGAGATGCCTTCGCAGGCAGACAGCAGCACTAAGGCTGCTACAGGTAGAGCTTTCTTCATTACTTTTTGGGTGTGGTGGCGGCCTTTTTTGGCGGCTTCGGTGCATCGTGACCGTTGCCGTTTGGTTCATCTGCAGGACCGCCTTCAGAGATGATCGATCGCAGGTTAGCCATGAGGCCCGTGACAAGCAATGTCAGCAGAGCACTGGCGACGCTGACACTATCTTCAGGGATACTGTCGGTCGTCAGCGCAAAGATGAAGCCGCCGACCAGCAGCACCAAGATAGCTGGCGCTGAGATCGCAAGGTTTGCACGCGCCTTCTGACTGGCAGGCTGCATCAGCCGAATTCGCGCAAGCTCTAGCTTGATCTCGTCGCGCTGCATCGCGCGCTTTGCGTTAGCTTCTTCACGCTCACGGGCGACGACTGCCTTGTATTTCTCTCTCGCAGCTTTGGCCTCTGCGCGCTTCATAGCTAGCGCGGCCTTCTGGTCCTTCACGACGAACACCTGCTTTTCGTTGTTGGTCTCATAGTCATCTAGAGGAGTCGTCATGGTTAACCTACGTCTTCGACAGGGTCGTTAGGATCAAATGGCAGCACCTTTGACAGGTTCATCAACGGCTCTGACTGACCAGTAGTCGCGTCGATGCCGTTGTCGCGGAGAAACTGACGCGCAACACTTAGGTCTGCAGATGTAGCTTCGCCGCTTTTGATGCGCGACATCAGTTCTTCTGCGATGACGTTGTGCAGTTCTTTTAGTCCGTCTTGGTTCATTACTTTGACGCCCATTGAATAAATACAGAGGCTAGTGCCCCAAGGACTCCGGCGACGCCTAGAAGCCAACTTCGTGACTGTTCTACTGATCGCAACCTGGCGTCGAACTTACGCATCTCTTCGTCCAACACGGTTTGGCGGCTGATAAGAGAGTCGACCTTGCCCTCCAGGCGACCCAAGGCCAGCATAAGTTCGTCGCTCATTGTTAACTCCAGCGCAGGACCACACCGCTAACGCGGATGTTCTTGTTGTTCAAAGTCTTCACGCGATACTTCATAGACGTGCCAGAAGGTTGCGCGCTGATGTCAGCCTCACCAGAGAACATGGTGAAGTTGGAGTTTACCGCACCTGCCGTCAGGGTGACTGCGGTGTAGGTAGTCCCTCCGTCGCGGCTAATCTCAGCAGTCAAGTCGGTGTTGATAGTCGCAGACTCTACGAACTGAGCTTGCACTGAGATGCGGCCTCTAGTAGGAGCGGTTGCGGCTGTCAGTCCGCTGTTGATCAACGTCATGTTGACCGCAGCGTTCTGCACAGAGAACGCCAAGCGCATCGTGGCTCCCGTGTTGCCAGTGATGCTGGTGATCGTGTCGTGGTTGCCAGTGACGTGCGACCCATCGTGCGCAGCGTAGTCGACTGTGGCTGCGCCGAATCCTCCGCTGACATCGCTGCAGATAAACCAGTATTCGGTCCCAGCAACCAGTGTTGGCGCGTTGGAAGACCACCGGAAGGTTTTGTTGCCGATAGAGTCGATTGCGATTGGGTCGCTAGCTCCCCCAACGATAGATCCAGGGCTGCCGCTTTCGAGAACGCTGTAGATGGATACCGTCGCGTTGAATGCGACGGCAACGGAGTCCACGTTGACCTTTACGCTTTCAAGGACACCTGATGTGCCCGCAAAGTCTTTGTGTCCAATGTGCCGACCGTTGCCGTGGAGTTCGCCCCATGCAGCATGGTTAGTCCCTCCAGTCAGTCCGAAGGTGCCCTCATTGGTAAGTGAGATGGTGCTATACCAGTCGTTTGAGTCGTCGTAGGTCTCGTTGGTGCTTGTAGAGCCCACCGTGTCGGCATCGAACGGATCTGCCTGACCCGACCCATAGTTCAGCGCAGCACCTTTCAGGTCAGCGATCTCTAGCGCAAGGTGCCTACCGTCCGACAGGCTTACGCTCTGGTTCGTGATGTAGAGCGATGGAATCTGCCCGGACGCATTTAGCTGGACTACTTTTCCTACGTCAGCGTCTTGTCTGTCTGAAGGCGTCTTAGAAGCGACATTCTTCAACATCGAGGTATCAATCTTTTGAGTCATGGTCTTGGTCCTTAGCTGAACTCGATGGCGACGACAAATCGGTTGCCTAGAACGGCGCGAGATTCACTTGTTAGAATCGTAGCTTCTCGGACGCTGCGGAACGCCACATCTAACGTAAACTGGCTTGTGCTTGCCGGTTCGTAGAGTGTCTGAATTGGTATGGCTCCGTGGACAAACCCGCCTCCTTGAACGTATTGGATGAACAGATATTGTGCGCCAGTGCGCGTCCCGTTGTGGATGTTTCCTCGACCGTTGGATGGTGTATTGTTGAGGATAAGCGACGCACGCATTCCCGCTCTGCTTTGGGTAGTTGGACCAGCACCCCCCGTCGCACACGCACCCGCCATTGATCCAAGAATTAGGAACTTAGAGTTAGACGATTGAGGAGTTAGCGTCGCTCGAATGCCTGATATTACGTATTGGGCATCCTCATCCACCGTGTTTGTAGCGATAGGATGAGTAGTGTCACTGGTGGGGTTGCCGTTGGCATCGACCAAGTCAAACTTAGTGATCCCGTGGATCTTGATGCCTGTCTGGCCGTTGAACTGAAGGGCACCGACGACGTTCAAGATGCCACTGGCCGTCAGCGTCCCGCCAGAGGTTATCGTGCCGGTAGACGTTATGCTGCCAGCGGAATCTACGTTGCCCGTGGCGTTGACATCTACAAACGTAGCGTCTCCATCAGTTGCTACCTTGGCAAGCACGGACCCCGCGCTGTTCTGATACTCTTGTAGGTTGGCGCTGCTTTGTCCCGCCTTCTCTTTGACCGTCAAAGCTGCAGCAGAGCCGTCAGCAACAATAGGCTGCGCCAGTGTGTCGCGAGCTACACCGATGTTGCGGACGGTGATTGACACACTGCTGGCGATAGTCGCGCCAAAGCTAATCGTTGCACCGCTAATCGTGTAATCCGTAGTCGGGCGCTGGGCTACACCGCCCACATCGACGATGAAAGCCTTAGGGTCTGTAGATTGAGGTGCCGGGCTCAGTGTGTATGGCCCAGCAGTTCCGTCGCCATTAAACGAGTAGACACTCAGAGGGGTCGGTGAGTTGTAGAGCGACAAGCCGTCTACATACTGCTTGCTTACCGCATGGTCTCCCGTTGTTGGAGTCGCAACGTTCTTGATGTGTAGGCTCTGCGCGTCGAACTTGTTGTCTTGCAGATCTTTGTTCAGCGCGTTGGCAGACCCGCTGTCGTCAGCTTCCTGAGCGACAAAGAGGAGACCTAGGGCCGCTTGGTCCAGGTCTTCCGCCTTCAACACTGAGCCGTCCGAGAAGTCTGCAACGTCCGTCTGGAAACCGCTCTTACCCTTTGGCGTAGTCCGCTGAATGATGATGACGGAGCCAGCAGCGGCCGGAGAGGCCAAGGTCACCGTGTTGGCGTTAGCGTCAACCGTGAAGTCTGATGAAGCTAGAGTCGCGCCATTGACTGAAACCGACAGGTGACTAGTCGATAGGTAGTCAAAGTTTATCGCAAACGGACCCGTGCCCGACGACTCGTATCGAACGAAACTGAATGGTGATGAGTTGCTGGGCATGGTTAGTCCTCAATCAGACGAAGGAGATCTTTGTAGTCCTGTCCGACGCGACGTCGGGTTTTGATCATGTCAACGATTTTGGCGCGCTTGTTCACCTCTGGGAACTCGTCCAACATCTCTGCGTAAGCCTTTGATCTATACTTGTTCAGAACGCTCTGAATCAGACGGGCTCTCGGGCTTCTGTCTAGACCGTCCACAGGCTCGTAAGGAAGACGCTTGTATTGTCGCGACGACATGAGCTTGCGTAACTCTTGGCGCAAGTTGCGGCCATTGATACGCACGCCGCTGGATAACTCTAGCCAACGATCGTAGGCGGACTGGTCGCGATTGTTGAAGTAGTCGCGCAGTTCTACGCCGTTCTTCAGCGATCTTGGTGCAGAGAATCCGTGGCCGACCTTGTCAAACTCCTGCATCATCTTGTCGTCTTTGACAGTCGAGTAAGAGAACGGGTTGACGAGGTCCACGGCAGCGTATGTGCCATTGTCCATGATCTCCTCGCCCAGCATGTTGCGGCGGTGCGGGACACTGTCAGACAGACCAGGCACGCGAGCCTTCAGTGCGTCGGTCATGTTCTTGATGTCCATTAACGGGTCTGAGCCGGATCTGGCAACCTGCGCAAACAAGTTGGGCACGGCAAACGACGCAGCCGTACGCCGGGCAAACCCAGGCACAGTCATTTCAGGGTCGAACAACACACCAGTAAAATCTTTGATGCCTTTTAGGTAGGTTTTGGATGTGATGTTCTTAGAAATCGCCATCATGACGCCGAGAGCAAGGTCTTCCGCGTCCTTTCGCTGCTCCTCATCGCCCTTGCTCATGATGTCTACTAAGTCTGCGGTAATCCCGAAGAACGAAGCAAACGGGTCAAGTCTTTGGTAGCTGATGTATGAATCACCGATCTTGATCGAGTAAGCCTGCCATCCAGTTTGCTCTTTAAGCTTCCTTTGGTTGTTGTTTTGCGGCCCACCGCCCGTGATTCCCCCGTTCATCGCGGCGACAGTAGCCCCAGTGAACAAAGTCATTCCGGTGGCAAGTCGCCCCAGCGCCTCTGCCTGCGCCTCTTGGTCAACACCTTGTAAAGCCGCGCGGTCATCTGCGAATAGCTGCGCCATTCGCTCTCGGATCGCCGAACGCTGACTGCTTCCCGCCAGCGGCACGCGCTCTAGCACGTATTGCATGACGTTTGTAGGTGTGCGAACAAACGGCAGGATGATGCGCAAGACAGGATAGTTGCCGGTGATGTCGGACAGCATCTTGCCTGCGCCTGACAGCGCCCCTCTGTCTTTGCGCAACGGAGTCGTGAACGTCGCGTCACGCGCCGTTGCAAGTGCCTTCTCAGCTATCGGGTTATACAGCCTCATTTTAGAGGTCACGTATTCGTTAATCTTGAACCCGCGATTGGGATCGTTAGGCGCAAACCTAGCCTGTGCTTCGTCTACAAACTTTTGGGCCGACAAGAACTGTCCGTCATCGACGATGTATTTAAACTCCTGCTCGACCCACTCGTCGAGCTTGTCAGGCCGAACTACACGCTCTGCGACGCCACGCTTGTAGAGTTCCGCTTTAACCGTGGTTCTGTAGTTCAGCTGCTTGAAGAACTCGTCAGTGCCTGCCAAGAACTTACCAGGTGCGTTGACGACGTTTCGCGCCATCCACTTTGCGGCAATCGCACCCATGGTGTCCGTGTCTTTGATGTTTTGATCGATAAGCGCTTCAATCTGCGATCCGCCTACCGGAGCTTGGTCATCAGCACGAGTGCCGATTTTCTCCAACACTCCCTCGCCGCTCATCGTAGCCATCTTCGCAACCTTTAGAGAATCGCGAATCTGTGACGGGATCGCCAGCAGGCGTCCGAACTCAATGCCAGCATTCTGAAAGTTGCCCGCCAGTGCTTGTCCTGTGGCGCGCTCTAGCGGAGCCAACAAGGTTGTGGTCAACCCTCCAGCCAGGTTCACAATCATTGTTGTAGGGCCTGACAGAATAGAGTTCATCCACCATTCGTTGATGGCTCCCATCACACCCGCCTTGCCTCGGGCATACTTCAGTGCCGCCCCTGTATCTGGGTTGAGGTTGAGCACATCTTGGAATTTCTTTAACTCTGCGCGAACCGCGTCTTCGCCGCCGCTGATGTCGAGAATCCTGTCAACGACTTCTTTCTGATCTAGGTTTTCCAGCGAGAATTTTTCCAGCGGCGACTCTTCTGCAATGTCGCGCGCCAGCCGTCCTGCTCGCGTATCTCCCGTGCCTCTTTGAATCGATTGTAGGTTGCGTCCGAACTCGCTCTGAGTAGCTCGAATGTTGTTACTAAGCGTTTTGAAGTTCTTCTGCATCAGAAGAAACTCTGCCAGCTTTTTATTCGACTCAATCTTGGAAAGACCGTCGTCAGCGGCTTCCTTCATGACGGACTCCAATCGCGATCTTGTCTGAGTCAGCAATTCACGAATGGCTCCCATTCGGTAGCGGTTGTTGATCAACGCTTTCCGAGTTTCTTCAGTCACATCTCCTGCGTTGCGGATTTGCACCTCAAGCGTGGTCAGCTTTGTCCCGGTCGCCTCGTCAATAAGTTTGGCGTCCTGCATCGCAGTCTCGGAGTCCGTCTTGAACTGCTGCCCGACTTTTTCGTCAAAGACTTCTGCAGTCTCGCGCGTCAAGCTCGATTCATCGACTGCCTTTTCTGACTGCTTGAGCGCCTCATCGACACGCTTGGTCAGATATTTCTCTACCATCTCCAGAGTGCCGCCGCTGTTTTCAGTCGATGTCAGATCGTTACGCATCTCGTCTGCGGTTTTCTCTGGCCCAGCTTCTACTGCTTCGTCGGCTTGTTGAGTAGTGGTAGGTGTTTGCGCGGTTTCGTCGGCTTGCTTGGCTACTGCTTCAGTGACTTGCTCCGTAGCTTCGCCAGCTTCTCTCTTGGCAGCTGCACGCGCATCCGCAATGCCTTCGCGTAGTGATTGGACCGTAACGCCCTTGCCGTTGCGCTTAACGCCGGGGTGCTTCTTAGCCTCCTCGCGAAGTTGCGACTTGGTCATCTGCTTGAGGTCGTCGTCGATCACAGCCGTCTGCTTGACTTCTGCTTCTACAGTTTCCTCTACAGCTTCGTCAGTCTGTTTCGCAGCTGCCTTTGCCGCGTCCTGTTCTTTCAAAGACTGCTCTAGCGCCACCGAAGCAGCTTGCCTGTCTGGTAGGGCCTTAACACCGGCACGAAAGGCTCGGAGACCAACAAGCACGGCGTCAACAGCTACGCCTAGTCCCGCTCCTTCCAAAACGGTCTTCATGCGCCCCGTCAGTTCAGAGTCTTCCTCATCAGCCGCAAGGAACTCAGTGACCGGGTTCTGCAACTCCGGCACCATCTGAATCATGTTAGACAGCCGCTGTTCATGGCCGTCGAAGACCGTAAAGTCCGCGATGGCACCCGCTGTCGCATACTTACCTGCCTCCATGCCTCGCGCCAGCAGCAGTGCAGGCACGTTGCGGTTGGCGGCTTGTAGGGAGCGAACTGCCTTGTTACCGGCGTCAACGGCCTTGCCGATCTTGCCGATCTTGCCAAGTTTTGAGGCAATGTTCAGACCCGGAACAAACCCTGTTCCAAACTGAACAATGCTCTCGACCATGCCGCCAGCCATGGTTTTCGACCCACCTAGCCCAAAGTTTTCAGGGGCGTCTGGAAGTATGTCCTGAGCCAACGCATCTACAAGTCCGTAGACGCCTTGTAACGCTCCTGCAACGCCACGCGGGATCGCGGCTGCAACGTCGCCAATAGTCTCAAAGAATCCGAAGTCTTCCTGGTATCGCTGGCGCGTAATGCCTTGTTGCTGTTCGTCATCCTCTTCCGCAAACAGTGCATCAAGGTCAATGTCGTTTTCGCCGAATTGTAAAGGCATTACTGCTCCTGATTACTGGATGGTAAGTAGAGTTTGATGTGATTCTTCTGGAGCCTGATAAACGTCTCAACAGACTCTTTATCTAACCCCGTGCGATACTGGGGCGGCAATGCGCGCATCACGGCCTCTACACGCCTGTATCCATCCTTCTGATCCTGTTTGAAAAAGTCTTCGGCGTCTTTCAAGCTTGTCAGCCCAGGGAACAGCAACGTATGGCGAGGGTTCAGAATGCTGTTGCCATCCGCAGTTTTTGGGATGGGCGTGCCGAATTTTGTTTTGCCCGTTTTGATTTCATCTAGGTCGAACCCGACTACCAAAGCGCGCAATAAAATTTCTTCTCGGACTAAGCCGTCGGGCACTCCCTCGCCATCTTCAAGCTTGCGTCCACCTAGCGTGAAGAAGCGAGCAAGCGGTCCTCGGCGGCCTTTTTCCATGTCACTCAAGATTTTGACGGCACCTGAGCGTAGTGTCGCTTTGTCTTTTTGCTGCTCTTCTTCGCTTTGGGTGCCTTCTTGCAGCCGTTCTAACTTAGCTACGGGCACAGAGCGCCTAGTAAATAAGTTGAGAAGTCCTGGAGCCTCGACTTCTAGTATCCCAGGCCGCTCTGCTTCTGGCGATTCCTCAACAGTTAGCTGCTGTTGACGCAGGCGGTCTTTTTCGACAAGGGCCTTAGTAAAAGGCGAAGCACTCTCGGGTATATCTTTGTCTGTAGAAGTCTCGAACGCGCGCAACGTGTCAACTACTAATTGCTGCCCGGCCTCTTCATACTTTCTGCGGATTTCTTGCTGATCGTCTTCGCCGCGGACCGCTTCCTGCAAAAGGCCATCTAGTTTGTCCTGAAAGTCTCTTTGAGCTTCTAATTTATCGGCGACTGACAAGTTACTAAGCTGTTCTAGGCCGCCTTGGAACGAACTAAGAAAAGCTCTGTTTGTATTTGTAACTGCTCCTCGGGCTATCTCGAATTGCGCAGTTTCGCCTTTACGCCTTTCCAGTCCCTCATAAAGACTGCCAAACTTGTCGCCCAAGACAGCTGCGTTTTGTGTCAACACCTCAACTGCTTGATCGTAGGGCAGCCTGTGGATCGCTCCGATAACTTTCTTTAGCGTCTCAGGCTCTATCCCGCTTTGTTTCTGCAGCGACTCTAATTTTCTAAAAAGCTCAGCCGCTCCTGTTTCAGCTTCAGCGTCGCTGAGATTTTGATTTTCCATCAATCCGTTTTTGAGTGCTTTGACATCAAACTCGGTCTTGCGAAACGTCTCATCACCTTCTTGCAACAGGTCATACATAATCCTGTTGGCTTCAGCAGTCACCGCTTGCCTTTGCCTGCGCTCTGAGCGATCTCGTTCCACATCTTCGTCCCGCTCTGCTATTTCAGAAGCGTCATGCACGCTCTCTTCTAAGGTTTGCAGGTCCCTGCTTGATCTTTCGCCTAGGGACGTGCCGCCAATACTAAGGCCGCGCATCTGTTCAATAATCGCCCTGGCTTCGATGCCCTTACCGTCTTTTGCCAGACCCATCGCAGCCGAGCGCATCCCAGCAAGAACTTCTTTGACACCCGACTCACCCGTTAGCGCGTAGTGTTTGTCTAATTCTTGCTGAACTTTGGCGACCTTCTGCATGTCGGTAAGGTCGTTATCGCTGAGACTGGTAAAGACACTGTTGGCAAAATCATCACGGTTTTTTGCCATGGTCTTTTCGCCTTTCAACAAAGATACTTTGTTGAGAAACGCCGTCTCGACCGCGTCTAAAGCGTCGACAGCGGCACTCTGAGCGTAGAACGCTAGGCCCTGGGTCTTATCTGCAAACAGGTCGCTGACCAGTTTTGCTGGGTCTTCTTTCTTTAGAGGGTCTGTCAGCCGGTTGATTGTGGCCGGATTATTCAGTTCCGTGCGTAGTTCATTCTCAATCAGGTCTTTGCCTAACGCTGCCTGCATGGCCGCTAGACGGAAAGGCGATGCCCCTTGCGGGATGACTTTGTCTTTTTCCAACCGCGCAAAGTTGGCTTGCATGGCATCCCGTGCTTGCTCTGCAGTAAGCTTCTCCGCATCAAGACGGCCTTGATCTGCAGCGGCGCGGTTTGCAGCTTCTGCCTGATCGCCGATGACTTTGTTAAGTGTCGGACTGATCGATTGCAGGGCTTGCGCTACTTGGGTGAACTCCGACTCAGGGATCGACATGGTCCCTGGCTGACGAAAGAAGCTAGTTAGTCCCGCAGCAGGAGTGACTGCCCTGAATGGGCTGAAGTCTGGCGTAGGAGCGGAAGAAGCTCCAATGACTCGTCTAACCATTATCAATTGTCTCCGACGTTAGGAGCAGTAGTGCGAGGGCTAGGACCCCTGAAGCTGTATTGGTTGTAAGTGCCATAGGCTTGCCCCGCGATTTGCAGAGCACCCGCAAGCAAGTTGGGACCTGTTCTAGGCATGAACTGCAGGTTCATGATGTTGGCCTGAGCGCCGCGTCGTGCCTGTTCTAGGTTGTCGCGGATGGCTTGCTGACGGAAGCTGAGCGACCGCCGGACCTGTGTCTGGTAGCGAAGCTCTTGCGCCTCGAAGTCGTTGAAGATCTGGTCGATGCCTTGACCAGTGACGCCTCGTTCTGCAGCTGAAAGGCTAGCCAAAGCTGCGGCCTTTCGACCTTCACTGGCTACCTTGCCGATCTCGTCCGCAGCTGCCTCTTCTTCTTGGCGCTCACGCGCGGACGCTTGTCGCGCTTGATTTGCGAAGTTCTCTAAGGCCAGTTCGGTGCCAACTTGCTGACGTTGGCGCATCATCCGGTTGTATGCTTGAGCTTGTTGACGTTGACCCGCTTGGCTAAAGGCCGTTGTCGTAAGGCCAACCAGTGCTGAGTTGGCCGCCGCAGCTGAAGCGGCACTGCCTAAGCTAATTAGCCCGGTCGCTTTAGCTCCCGCGACTGCGGCGACTCCGAAAATGCACATTAGACAATCCTCACGAACTCAAGAAACGGACGCTGTTCGACGCCGTATTTTTCATGCCGAAAGATGAACGAGAAACCTAGCCAAGCAATCCATCGGATGTGCAGGTAGTTCCGTTCGTCCACGTAATTAAAGAGAAGCTCGTAGTCCTGGCCAACATGAGCCAGCCACTTTTTAGACTGCCTCAAGAACCGCCACTTGCCGTGGACTAGAGCGTCGGTGCCTAGCAACCAGATAGCCCCAACGTGGGGTTCGATAGGCGCGACACCAAAGATGCCAGCTGGAGTGTCGTCGTCGACAATCGTCAACGGCTCCTGTGTGTTTCGCATGGAGAACAGCAGTGCCTCTGGGCTGACTACGCCCATAGCTGCCTTCACTTCATTGTGATCCGCGCGCCGAAGGTTGTGGGCAAGATACTCGCAGTCTGACTCGATAGAGGGTCGGACAGACAGGTTCGTAACTACCTTCTTCGGCTTCGGGGATTCCATGAAAGTTCATACTCCGCCGACAGCAAGTTGCAGGGCAACGGACTGTCGTTTGTCAGGGTGATGGACACTTGATCTGCCTTAGAGAAGACAGGGAATCTGAACTCTCCAGACTCCAGCGGCACGCTACCCAGCTTCATTGAGCCTGCGCCCAACACTCGCCCTGTGAACGTATGAGTGCTTGTGTCTCGGAAGTCTGGAGTGACGTTGACGTTGAACGCTCCGCTGTCGCCGAAGGTCAGCGTTCCATAGCGGATCTGTAGTCTGCCGTCAGTGATGATGGCAAGGCCGCCAGCTTGTGTTGGCTCTCGCAACACGACATCACTGAACGTGTAGGACATGGTGTAAGCCTCGCCCGCGAAGAACGAGACGCCAGTCATGTCTTGGTTAGCGGTGAGGATCGCATCAACACCCTCATCTTGAGAGTTGGTTACGGGAATGCGCTGACCTGCAGCCGTGATTACCTCCAGGTTGCGGCCATTTGACTCTGCGTATGGCAAGTTGATCTGCGTGCCGTTGACTACCACGCCAGACGAGGTGTTGCTGACCCTTCGGTCTAGACGACTGACGTAGGTGGAGCCCGCGTCAGTCTTGCCAAGCTCGATGGCGTTCTTTTCGATGTAAACCGCGTCTGACCTTTGAACAGTTAGGAACAATTCTGTGTCAATCAGGTCGATGTTTAGGATTTCAGAGCCAACTCCAAAGTCCCAGCGGTGCCATGCACTCTGTATGCGTTTGCGGTCGGTGTTGTAGTAGTTGTAGACATAGATCGCATCGGTGTCCCCATCAGTCAGGAAGAACACCGCGTTCTCGTGGTTTGCCGCAACGATCTTGGTGATCTTGCCTGGGATATACTTCGGGACCTGCGCAGAGATGTCGATGGCCTCGAAGTTGTCCTCGACGTCACCTGGAATGTATTCACGGACACCGGAAAAGGAGCCACGGTTGAACGCGAAGAAGACTGCGTTCTCTGACGCACTCGGCGCAGCGTCCTTGAGGATGTTGTAGGCAGTAGATCTCGCAATCGCCACAGTCTTAACGGACAGAGCCGTATCGGACTGCAGCACGAACTGACCAGAGTCAGAGAGCAAGATCAGCTTTTCTGACAAAGGCACAGCGTGGCGTAGAATAGCAACCTCACTGCTTGCTGACGCGATGTCGATAGGAGCAGTGTCTAGCAGGTCAATCACTGTGTGACGGAAGAAGTTAAAGAACTCCCCCGCCTCTGTCATGATGACGTTCTCGTCAGACAAGACGCCGAACCTGTTCTTAAACAGGAACAGGTTGTTAATGGTCTTGCCGATAAACGTAGGGTCAGGGTTCGTGGTTTGATCGCCAGCCAGGCGGCTTCCCCACGCAAATGCGCTGTAGTCGTAAGTGTCAGATCCGCTAGTGTGGTTCTCACCGTCACCGCGCTTGAATACAAAGGTGCCGTTGGGCTGCTTGATGAGCAGGTGCGGCATGGTAGCGGGATCTGGCTGCAGTCCATTCGCGATGCTAGGAGCAGCGCATTCCTCATAGGTGCCGCTGCCGATTGACCCTGGCGCTCCCGTAGTTACGAACCTGACGAAGTAATCATCAACGCCCGCGTCAACTGATCCACTGATGCGGAAGACCATGCCATCTTTTGCGATTTGTGGCAGGTCACTAAGCTTTTGAGCTTTACCTTTGAAAGACTCGATGTAGCCATCAGCATAAGAGTTCGACGACGTGATCGTGAACGCTTCGCTGGAACTGATGTAGACAACAGGGCCAGACGCAGTCGCTGTCAGGTTTCCAGTTCCCGATCCCTGTTGGTCAATAGCGAAAAAGTAATCCTTTGACGTATCGGCAGCTCCGTTGTAGTAGGCATTGCCGTCTGCAAATCCACCGTCACTGGCGACCCATCCTTGTGGAAGTGATGCTCGTCCACCACCGAACGGTCCGGCAGAAATCACTAGTGCGTTTCGACACACTAACCAGTAGGTGTTGGTGCCACTTGCAGGAGTAAAAGTGTCAATAGACACTTCCTGCACTTCATTTGCTGCCGGTCCTTGTCGAGCGACAAAGTTGTTAAGAGCAGACCCAGGCGCACCTGCGTTGTTGCTGTAGATCGCCCATTCCAAAGTGGTGTTCGTCAGGTCTCGATCAGACTTCCAACGGATCCTGATGATCGGCGATTGTGATGAGACTTGGAAAGACTGGGCCGCAAGTTGCCCTTGGTT
>PBMS01000032.1 GCA_002722695.1 Methanobacteriota archaeon | reverse complement strand
TGTTGAGCAAGACGTCGGGGGATTCTGGGACTTGCACGAGCAGTTTCGAGGCCGCAGCGTCCACGCTTCCAGAGTTGAGCACATGAGTGGACAAGGCCACACTGTCTCCAGCGTAGACAACGGTTGAGGTGTCAATGGCCACCGTGTCGACTCGAAGATTGGCCAATCCGGCCACGGTGAATTCCTTGTTGAAGCGAACCTGAACGTCGCCACCGGCTGAGAATTCGAACCATATTTTGTGAACGCCCTCGGTCAATCCCGACCAGGTGGTGCTTGCGGTGTGCCACGATTCAGCGGGTATCGTCACCTGATCCAGCATCAGGCGGTTGCTGGGTGAAATGTTCTCTTTGTAAAACGCCACCTCGACCGAAAACGCGTCGCTTTGTTGACTGTTGTAGAGCATAACTTCGACGTCAACCGAACCCCCCATCAACGGGTTGCTGGGCGTCAACGACATCTGGACGGCCGAGGACTGAACACCGCCGCTCTCTCCAGCCTGCGCTGTGAGCGGAAGCACGCTGACCAGCAAAAGGGTGAGGAGGAACAACGCCTTGGTTTTCGGCTCCATGCTTTTGCTTGGACATGCAAAGCACTTGAACCCATCTCCAAGAACGGCAAAAAATACGATGATGCAACGGCTGTTTGGTGTGGCGAGGGCCGCCGTCATCTTGAACGCATCAATCCGCTTAGCGACAAGGGGAGAGTTGAAGGCTCACCCAAGGTGTGGAAGCGGCATGGGACGAAGCAGTGCAGCCGTTTGGCTCGTCACTCTCCTGCTCTGTTCCTACCTCCCGGCTTCATCACCGGCTTCGACGGTCTTGGACACCACCCAGAACGTTCACGAAAGCGGCACATCGGGACTCAGCATTGGGTTTTCGAACGGCCCCGCTGAGAGCGATGAGGTGAAAGGGAGTTTAGCGCTCACGTTCAGCGTTGCCGGCACGGGCACGCTTGATTCCCTGCTCATCGAAATCACCACCGATGAAAGCACGTGGGACACCTTGGTCAACCTCACGACCACCCCGTGGATGTACCCGTTTGACACCACCGAGTACACCAACGACACGTACAAACTGCGAGCATCTGGGTGGGACAGCGACAGCGAAAGTTTTGCCTTGGCAACCAGCGGTTGGTTTGACATCGTGAACCAGGTTCCTACGATCACGGCGTTCACCGTGCTCAACCCGGATGCCGGCACCGGCGCAAGCCTGTCGGACCGAGCGTGGTTCAACATTGGTGCTCAAGACACCCTGTCCTTCCGCTGGGGCGCAAGTGACGACGACCTCAAGCAGGCCACGCTGGCCAACGTCCCGGGCCCGGGTGCCCCGTCGACGGACGGCCCGTCATCCCTCAGCTACGGCTGGGACTGGTCAAGCGGAAACATGCAGGAAGGAACGTGGTCGCCGCGCCTCACGGTGCACGACCATTCGGGCCTCTCCTCAACCGCCACGCTCTTCATCGGCATCGACCGGACCGGACCGACCGTCGGAACGGTGACAGTCGGGAACGGAAACGCTTGGCAGCAATCCAGCACCGTCACCGTCAGCGGTCTCATCGCATCAGCAAGTGACGGCCAAGGTTCAGGCGTAGCCAGCGTTGAGTACGCCCTGGGCGACGACGATTGGGCCTCGACGGCCAACGACGTACTCACGATGACCCTTGGCGAAGGCGTTCACACCCTCAACCTTCGTGCAGTTGACCGAGTCGGCAACACGGGGTCCACCAGCGCCGTCACAATTCGCGTTGACCAAACGGCGCCCGTCGGGTTGTCGTGGACCGTTGACGAGTTGACCACCAGCCGAATCGGTGCGGCCAACGTCACCTTCAACGCTGAAGACGCCGATTCAGGCATCGACAACACCGCCTCCTACATCCAATACGGGTTTGATTCGAACGGCGTGGGTGAAACACCGGACCTCTCTGGCCGCTGGCTGACGATGGGTGTCAACGGACTTTCGGGCTCGATTGGTTTAGCGAGTTGGGCCACCAAGTCGCGCCAGCATCTCATGCTGCGAGCCGTTCTGGTCGACGAGGCCGGCAACGACTACACAACCTCCGCATCGTCCTACCAAATCCTCCCCGGGCTCGACCTCTCGTGGAACATGAGTCAGACCAACGTGGACCGTATCGTCGTTCGGCCCGGTGAACAAACCGGGAACGTCACCATCACCAGCGTCCTCGAATCCAACGAGGACTACGGAGGAAGCGTGATCGTTCGATTGGAGACCGCGCCGGCCGACCGCTCTTCAGACGTGGACTGGACGGTTATGGAAACCAGAAATCTACCTGCTGGCACCCTTTCAAACAGCTCTGAAACCATCGTCTGGCAGTACACCGTTCCACGGTCGGGTCAGTTTGACCTGCGCTTGGTCATCGATTTCGCTGATGTGATCGACGAATACGACGAGGGCAACAACAACAACTACCTCGTTGTGACCGGGGCTTCGCTCGACGCTCCGGGACTGGTGCCATCGTTCGGCCCGTCCCTGCTCGTTTTGGTCCTCGTTGGCTTCGCTTTGTCCTTGCTCCAGAAGAGGACAAGGGATTGAAAAGCATCGGGCTTCACGGGCGACCATGCGCCAGTCGCTTCCCCGTGTGCCCAAAGACCGCATAGCGGTCATCATCGGTGCCAAGGGGGCGACCAGCAAAGCCATTCGAGAGGCTGCGGGTTGTTTGAAATTCATCATCGATTCCGAATCAGGCGACGTGGATGTGGAATGGGGTGAACCGGGGACCTACGACCCAGTGAGGGCCATGAAACTCCCCGATGTGGTCAAGGCCATCGGTCGAGGCATGGCGCCGGACGCCGCCGTCCGCCTTCTGGAAGACAACCACTTTTTCGAACTCGTCGACCTTCGAGACTACGTTGGAAAACGCTCCAATCAACAACGTCGCATTCGTGCACGCATCATTGGACGACAAGGCAAGATACGCAAGCTCATCGAACAGTTGACGGACACGCAGATCAGCATTTACAACTCAACGGTCGTCCTCGTCGGCGAGGAAAGCGGGTTGTTCGCCGCACGCCAAGCCATCGAAATGCTCGCTGGTGGCTCCGAACACGGTTCAGTGATTGGGTTTCTCGAGCGAGATCGTAAGCGAGCGCGACTGGAAGGACGCTCGTTGGACACTTACGAAGAGCGCACACCGGCCAACCCCGCCTCTTCGGGCTTTGAGGGCTTGGTCCCGGGCCTTGCTGAAATCTCCCAAGAACGCCGAAACCGGCGGATGAAGGCCTCTCAAGTCGACCCGGCGAACGAAGAGGCCGTGGACGAAATGATGAACCTCGCAGAGGATGAAACCATCAACTGGGAAGAGGAATGATTCACTCTGGGAGATCTATCTGTTCCACATCGGACAGATCCATGTTCAACACGTCGTACATCGCATCCGCCAACACGACCTCAAGTCCATTTTTTTGACCCCATTCAACCAAACGTGTAACGTCCCGAACCAGGAATTCCTGAGCCTTTGGGTGGCTGTCAACCACGCCCTGTCCAACGTCGATGACGCAGGGGCGACCGTCGTGCCAGAGGATGTTGTAGGGGGAGAAATCGCCGTGAACCAATTTCCCTTTTTGCCACGAGACGGCCAGAAACTGCAACAGGTCATCGTAGACAGTTTGGGGGTCGTCGATGCTGACATCTCGAAGTTTTGGTGAGGGTGAGGTTGCCGTTCCGAGGTAATCCATCACGAGGACGTTCTTGTGGACGCCACGAGGAAGAGGGACGTTCAAGCCCCATCGGGCCAGTCGACTGAGGTTGCGATGTTCTTTGCGCACCCACACCTCCACCAAGTCGCGATGCTTTCGACGCAGCCCGGTGAACCTCGGGTCCCCTTCGATGTACTGAATCAGGTTCTTGAACACCGCATTTGAGGTGTGAAAAATCTTCACAGCAACGGGTTCACCGGCCAAATTCGTGCCGTGAAACACGTGGGCTTCCTTGCCACGCGCAACAGGAAAGTCAAGGGTGTCGATGACACCGGATTTCATCATCTTGTAAAGGGCCATCAGCGTAAGACGGTCAAAGACCTGATCGAACACTCGTCGGTCAACCCAATCGTAGGTGCCGGAGCCCATGGCCCCCTGAATTTTAGCCTCGATGTCTCGGAACATCGTGTTGTAACGCTCTTCCTTCATCCATTCAAACCGGCCTTGGCGGTCGTTGAGTCCGCGCAGAAATTCGTTTTGTTCAGCGCGCTGGTGTTCTGCGTCAAGCCGTTCTGCCCTGGAACGAGGGTGTCGCTTCTTGCGAGATTTTCGGCCTTTTCGAGGACGACCGGCGAGCTCCTCCCAGTCGTCGTCGTTGACCATGTGGCACCCTCATCGTCTCAGGCAAACAGGGCATCGATGTCGTCGTCGTCATCGTCGGCTCCTCCTGGTTCTTCCTCGACGACGTCGTACTCCTCGGTGGGTTCTGCAACCGCTTCGGCAGAGGCCTCTTCGACTGGGGCGTCTGCAGCGGCCTCACCGTCGTCGCCTGCAAAGAGATCGTCCTCACCGTCGTCTGCAAAGAGGTCGTCCCCACCGTCGTCTGCAAAGAGGTCGTCCTCGACCTCTTCAGAAGTGTCCTCCGAAACGGGTCCAGTCGCAAACAGATCGTCGTGCTCACCATCGTCATCGACCGATGCACCCATGCCGAACATGTCAACATCGTCGGGCAGGACGCCTTTGCGAGAGAGGTACATGGCTTGCGTCTTGGTGTAACGATGCTTAACGTCGGCCTTGGAATCTTGGAAATCCCACGGCCAAACGATGATCAGATCACCTTCACGGACCCACTGCCTGCGACGCATTTTTCCCGGAATCCGAGCCATTCGACTCTCTCCGTCCTCGCACAGAACGGTGACCCGCCGACCGCCGAGGATTTGAGAAGCCAACGCAAACATTTCGTTGACTTTCTTGTTGGGCATTTTGACACGGATTTTTCCGTCGCTTGCGTTTTCAGGATTCTCAAGACGTGCGAGTTCCTCGACGTCCACTTTTTCCTCAAATCTGCGACCCAATCAGTCTCACCTAACATCGCCAGTGGCCAACCCTTCTTGAAGTCACCACCCAAAACGGCGCCCTCTGCTGGGTCAGCCGCTCACCAAGCACCGACAAGAGCGTTGGCAGCGGATTCAGCAAGGGCGATGAGTTGACCCGCCCCGACACCAAAGAAGACGGTGGTGATGAGACAGAGGACGATCGCCATGCGAACGGGTGTTCCCCTGGCGAGTGGACCTTCTCGCCCTTCTTCGGGGTCGTTGAAGTACATGACAAGTCCGACGCGCAAGTAGTAAAACACAGAAATGGCGGAGTTGATCACCATGAGAAGAGCGAGGTACCAAACCCAGTGAATGTCGCTGAAGACAAGGTCGCTGTTCACCGTCACGTCGAGCAACGCCACCTTGACGATGCCCATGATGACCAGCAATTTCGAGACGAAACCAGAGAGCGGTGGCACGCCAGCAAGCGACATCATGAAGATGAACATGGCCGCAGCGATGATGGGCTCTCGCTTGGCCAGTCCGCCGAGGGATTCCAACGTGTGGCCACCCTTTTCAGACTCGAGCATGGAAAGAACAAGGAAGGCACCGAGTTTGAAGCAGACGAGGACGGTGAGGTGGAAAATGAGGGCTGTGACGACCGCCAGAGCAGCGTCGTTGCTCATGTCCACGTGCCCTTCTTCCCAATTCAAAGCGCCAATGGCGGTGATGGCTGCGAGCATGTAGCCTGCGTGTGCCACGGAGGAATAGGCAAGCATGCGCTTTGGATTGGTTGAGCCCAATGCAGCAAGATTGCCCCACGTCATCGTGATGACCGAAAGCACACCCAGCGCCACCAGCCAAACCGCTGAACCGTCGGTGGCTTCAGGCGATGCGATGATCAGCAAAATTCTGAGCAGACCCAGCACGCCCATCGCCTTGCTGGCGGTGGCGAGAACACCGGCAACGGGGGCCGTAGCGCCGGCGTAAGCGTCAGGGGCAGCGAAGTGAAACGGTGCTGCGCTCACTTTGAATCCGAATCCGACGAGCAACATGCCCAGAGCGATGAGTGGAAGGGCCTCCATGCCGGTTTCAGCAAACGCCGTCTGAAGCTCCGTAAACCCAAGCGAGCCCGACCACAGATAGAGCAGTGAGAGACCGTAAAGGCCAACACCGGAAGCCACCGAACCGACGATGAAGTACTTCATTCCGGCCTCTGTGCCTTCCTTGGTCTCCTTCATGAACGAAACGAGGACGTAGGTGGAAAACGATGCGAGTTCGAGTCCGATGAAGAGCATGAACAAATCTTGAGCCAAAGCAACCACGGCCATGCCGAGTCCCGTTGTGATGAGCAGAATGTAGAAATCCACCTGCCTTCGATTGTTGTACAGCCCGCTGAGGCTTCGGTCAGCACGGCTGGTGGCGGGAATACGATTCACCGAAGCAGCGCTGGCGAGAGCCAGAGCCCCAAAAAAGATCAGTTGAAACATCCGACTGAACTCATCGATCTGCAGCATAACGGTGCCGCTTGGGGTGACGATCTGTGTTTTGTTCATACCGCCAAAAAATGAGACCGCCGTCAACAAAAACGCGATTGTGTAGAAGACGGTCGCAAAAAGCCCCGGAAGACGCGGGTCGCTGTCGAATTTTCCGCGCTGACCGCCCAGAAGCCACGGTATGCGAATTTGGGTCAGCGGAATTCGGAATTTGGCGTTGCCCATGTTGGGAACAATCATCAGCGTGAACAATCCAATGACCAACACGAACTCTGGGGCGAGTGCGATGAAGAAGCCTTCTGCAAAGGGTTCAATTTGCTCCATTTTAGGCCCCTCCTCGATTGAGCGCTGGAATCAAGAGGTCGTGGAAAAACGCCGTGGTCCAGCCGTTCATCATGTCAAGCGCAATCCACGGCATAACACCAAACAGAATGGTGAAGACCGCCAAGATGATCATGGCCAACTTTTCTGCATCGCCGATGTCGGGGACGGACTGGCCCTTGAGGCTCTCTGGAGGTTGGGTTTCATCCCCACCCTCAAAGATGGTCCGCTGCATGGACCACAGATAGTACGCTGCGGTTATGGCGAGAACAAAGGCAGGACCCACCATCCAAAGCACGCTCCAACCCTCGGCTGCGAGGAAGTGCCAGAGGGCGAGGAACATCATCAGTTCAGCGACGAAACCGGCCAAGAGGGGCAGGCCAAGGGAGGCCATCCATCCAAACATCATGGACGTGGCCAACCATGGCGAATGCTTGGCCATGCCTCGCATGGCTCCAATCTCCATGCTGTGATAGTGATGCTTGAACGCCCCGCACACAGCGAAGAGCATGGGGCTGATGATGCCGTGAGCGAACATCATGAACAGGGCTGCGGCCCAACCCAACGGTTGCATGGTGGCGATACCGATGAGAATGACCCCCATGTGGGAAACCGAGGAGTAGGCGACCATTTTCTTGAGGTTCGTCTGGCCCAAACACACCACCGCTCCCCACACGAGGGAAATCATACCGAGGGCCAACAAGGCGAGCTGGAAGTGGTGAGCTGCGTGAGGGAAGAAGGCCAGCGGAAGTCGGAACATACCGTAGGCTCCCATTTTCAACATCACACCAGCAAGCAACATTGACCCGCCGGTGGGCGCCTGAACGTGAGCGTCGGGCAACCAGGTGTGGAACGGCACCGACGGGAGTTTGACCAAGAAACCGATCATCAGCATCACGAAGAGAATCTTTTGCAGGCTTTCACCGAGGAACCAATCGCTGCCGTTGACCGATTGAGCGTGGGCCGTCAGGGTCGGAATGTCAAACGTACGGCCTGTCCAAGCGCCTGCGTACGACAGGTTCTCTGGCTGGAGGAAGTACACCGTGACCAGGCCCAAGAGCATGATCACAGAGGCGGTGAAGGTGTAGATGAAGAACTTCTGAGAAGCGTACTTTCGATCGTGCCCCCCCCACTTGAGGATAAGGAAGAACATGGGAATCAAGGTCAGTTCCCAAAAGACGTAGAACATGAACAGGTCGAGGGCGACGAAAACGCCGATGAGCGCACCGCCCATCATGAGAATCAGCGGGAAGTACACGGCGGCGTTCTTTTCGTTCCACGTCGCAACAATGGTGACCGGCAAGAGGAACGTCGTCAACCACACCATCGGGAAGGAGAGGGCGTCCATACCGACGGTCCAATGGATGCCCAAGGATTCAATCCACACGTAGCGGACCTCGTGGTTGAATTTGCTGAATTCCATCGTGACCCAGTCAAACTCTCCGGCGAATTGATTGAAACCGAAGAACATGGCCGTGGTGACCACCAACATCCCCAGCGAAAGCAGAAGAGTGAACATACGAACGGAGGGGCCAATTCGGTGGCGAGCAGCCGGTGAGGCGGACGCCACGAACGCCAACATGGTGATGCTCGCGATCAGTGGGAGGCCAACAAGCGGGACCGAGATCCAATCGGTCGTCAAGCGACCACCCCCCAAATCAAGGCAAAGAGCCCCAAGGTTCCCAACGCCGCCATCAGGATGTAGTCGCGGGCCGAGCCGGTGGTCAGCGACCGCAATCGGGTCGAAATCTGTTGAGAGGTTCGTTCAATCGTCTTGACCGTCCCGTCGATGACGCTGGAATCGGCTTCCGCGGCTCTGAAGGAGAACGCTGCGACGATTTTGAGCATGGCCATGTCGTAGTAGTGGTCAAAGTAAAGACGGTTTTCCAAAGCGGTTGCAAAACCGGATTGAGCAAACGAGCGGTTGTCCCAATTGTAACGGCTCTTGACGAACTGATTGACGGCCAACACGGGAGCGAACCACGGCATGGACTCTTGGTCCTCGTCCAAACGCCCGCCGTAGAGGGAAAGGGCCAGACCCGGCCCAACGACGGCGCCGAGGAAAATGGCGATGTACGTCAGAGCGAAGAAGAACACATCGCTGTTGGCGAAGGCGTGATTCAGCTCGTAGACCAGCCCTTCAACGAACGATTTCTTACCGTCAAAGAACGGTTTGTAAGACTCGTCTGGGGCCCAGTGCGTGAAGCCCAGGCTCGCCAGAACAATGGCGCCCAAGGTCATGAACGTCAGGATGAACAGGGGTGTTTTGATCCACGTGTTGGTTGGATGCACGTGGGCGGCCACGTCCGTTTTGGGCGAACCTGCAAAGGTCTTCAACCACATGCGGGACATGTAGAAACCGGTCATGGCTGCGCCAAGAAGAACACACATGGCGGGGTAGAGGAAACGGGGGTCGTCGAGCGCCACTCGCCAGGTGTTGGCGATGATGCCCTCCTTGGACCAGAAGCCTCCAATGAGCGGGAAACCCATGATGGAGAGCGAGCCAACAAGCATGGCGGTGGCGGTGAGGGGCATTTTCGAGGCCAAGCCACCCATGTTCTCCATCGATTGTGCATCGAATTCATCGTGATGATCGTCGCCGTCGGCCAGCGAAGCGAGGTGAACGCGACCGAGGGTCAACTCAAGTTCAGGAATGTCGATGCGTCCGTTGCCGTCCATGTCCAACGCCTGCATCAGCGGTTGAATTTCCCACGGTGGGAGGTCGGCGATGTCGGCGTGCTTGAGCGCCTTCTGGAATTCATAGGTGTCCACGTCGCCGGACTGGTCGAGATCGATGGAATTGAAGAAGCCGAAAACAGACTGATCGGTGTCGTGGAGGTAGTTGGCAAGCATCAGGAGCTCTTCGGGATGCTCCTCGTGATGCTCGTCGTGAGGGTGAAGGTGATGGTGAGCATGGTGGACCTCGTGAATCACCGCACCGCTGGCCATGAAGAGCATGCCCTTGGCCATGGCGTGGTTGAACAGATGGAACAGAGCTGCACCGAACGCCACGATGACGATGGCGTGGTTGGTGTCATAATCCGGGTTTATGGTTCCGTCGATGAGGTACTCGTGCCAGTGCAGGGTGTTGGCGAGGTAGAGTGCAGCGCCCAGGCCCGTGAAAATGTAGGCGAGTTGGGACATCGTGGAGTACGCTAGGACCTTCTTGAGGTCGTGTTGGACGAACGCAATGGCTGCGGCCATAACGGCGGTCGTTCCACCGATGGCGGCGATGATGAACGCCAAATCAGCGAGGTCGTTGTAGAGGTATTCCGAGCCAAAGAACGGGAACATACGGGCCACGAGGTAGAGGCCTGCGTTGACCATTGTGGCGGCGTGAATGAGAGCCGAAACGGGCGTCGGTCCCTCCATGGCATCGGGCAGCCAAACGTGCAGTGGGAACTGAGCGGATTTGCCCACCGCACCGATGAACATCAGTCCAAGGGCCCACTTCAAGCTGCTCGAGCTCGTTTCTGCGACGGCCTTGAGGTTGTCCGGTTCAAACACAACGGCGTAGTCCAACGCCCCCTGTCCTGCGGCGGTGTGCGGGTGGAACAGCGACCACAGCACGGCCAGACCGACCATCAGGAAGACGTCACCAACACGGGTGGTCAGAAACGCCTTCTTCGCAGCGTAGGCCGCACTGGGACGCTCGTAGTAGAACCCGATGAGCAGGTACGAACAGAGACCCATCAACTCCCAGAAGATGAAGAGCCAGAGGAACGAGTCGGCCAAGACCATGCCCAGCATACCCGAGCAGAACAAGACGAATTCAGCGTAGAACCGGTGGTTTCGGTTGTCGTTGATCGGATCGGTGTTCATGTAGCCAATGGCGAAGGTGTTGATGAGCAAACACAGGAAGGAGGCAATGAAGAGCAACATCACGGTAACGTGGTCGATGTACACGCCGAACCCGAGCGTGATTTCGGTCACAGTCGTTTGGCTTGAATCCCACATGCTTGAGGTGAACCAAGTCCAACCGCTTGTGTCGGCTCGACCATCGCCACCAATGAAATCCACCATCAACCACAACGAGAGCAAAAGGCTCGCTGCCATGACCGGGAGGGCGATCAGGCCGCCTTCCTTGAGACCGTCTTTCCACATCTTGTTGCCGTTGAACATTTTTCCGAGAAGCAAAATGACCGGGAACGCCAACATGGGCAACAAAAGGATGTACGGGGCGTATTCCAGCGCCGTTGTTTGAATCGTTTCTGAACTGCCTGAACCTGCCACTGTACCACCTCAGTTCTTCAGGACGTTGACGTCGTCCAGCGTGATCGATTCGTGTTGCCCGTACATGGCGAGGAAAATTGCCAACCCGATGGCGACTTCGCTCGCAGCGATGGCGATGGCGAAAATGGCGTACACCCAGCCGGTGGTGTCACCGTGATGGACAGCGGCAGCAGCGAACTGCATGTTGGCGGCGTTGAGCATCAGCTCAATGCACATCAGAACGATGATTGCGTTCTTTCGAGTGAACGCACCGGCCAAGCCGATGACGAACAAGAGCGCTGACAATCCTGAAACCCATGCTGGGTCGATCATTCCTCCTCACCCCCGAACTCCCAAAGGAGGTTCTCCATTCGCTCGTCCCGGACGAGATAGGCCGCCCCCATCATGGCCATTGACATCAAGAGGCCCAGCACGAGAAGTGCAAAGCCCCATTCTGTGAGCAGAGAGTCGGCCAAGCCGGAGGTGGTGGGCGTGGTGTCGCTTGGACTGGACCACACAGCGTCGTCGTTGAGGACAGCGACAAGAATGAAACCCAGAGCCAAAAGACCGAGCCGGGTGAACAAGGAAATGAACTTCATTCAAAGTCCTCCTCGAGGATTTGACGGCGGGTCAACATGATGCCGAACAGCACCACCAATCCAACGCTGGCGAGGTAGACCAGAATCTGAATGGCTGCGAGAAATTCAGCACCGAGCAGAATGAAGATGCCCGAGACCGCCATAAAGCAGAAAATGAGTGAAAGCATTGAGTGGGCCACGCGTTGAGCAAAAATGAGCCCTAGGGCTCCCCCGAGTGTAATCGCTGCGAAGAGAAAGAACACACTGGTTTCGGCCGCGCTGGCCACGTCCATTTCAAGCGTCCCCCTTTGCGGCTTCAGCAGCGGCTTTAGCGGCCTTTCTGGCTCGCTTATCACGCTCTTTGGAAGCACGCTTGGCGAGTTCAGCATCCACGGCTTCTTGGTGAACGCCCGGTAGAACTCGGGTTCGGGAGGCATCGAACCACAAATCTTGACGAGTGAAGCCGGACATGCCGTCGTACTCGTTGGTCATGAAGAACGACGTAAATCCGCAAGCTTCCATGCACAGGCCGCAAAACATGCACCGACCGAGGTCAATGCGCCCCGAGACGATTTGATCGTCAGCCGGGTAAAGTCCTGAGGTGGAAATCATGGCTTCCTCGCCGGAATCGTTCCATCGGACGGTGGCGTTGTCGCCCGACAGGTCGAGAATTTCTGCAAATCTCCACTCCTCGGGAGGCGCTGTGTGGGCCGTAACGTGGTTGAAGCTCTCGAGGTTGGCCACCACTTCGGGCACCTCGACGGCCGCAAATTTGCCCACCTCAAGTTCCATGCCGAGGCCAGCGTTTTCACCCTCTGCGTTGTCGAGGACGTCCACGCGAAGTTCAGTGGTCATGTGAAGACAGTCGTTGGGGCATATGTTGACGCACATCTTGCAGGCCGTGCATGTTTCCCAAATCACGCCGATGCGTCCGTTGTAGTTGCCGGGCACGAAAAGCCATGGCTCCATGTCCTCGAGACGCTCGTACGGGTATTGGACGGTTTGGGGTTTCCACAACGTGGGCTTCAGATCCGAAGTCACCCGGTCCGGAGCAAACTCCTGACGACCGATGTCGTTCATCGTCGCCGATGAAGCGGCACGGGCCCGACTCCCGTCGTCGAGGAATTCCGGGTGGGACGTGTTGTGATACGCACCGAGCCGCTTGCCGAATCGCTTGCCGATGAACGGGAAGGTTCGGAGCGCCGTGATCAACGTGATCTTGAACGGGTACCAAAACAGATTTCTGAAATTGGGCTGTGCGTGTGGATGCATTGGCATGGTTTCACCTCACTCCTTCCCCGGGGAAACCGTCCCCGCAGGCTTGTCCGTGTGGACGTGGAACATACGTTCCTGATTGACCGATTTGTCCTCGTCGTTGAGATAGATGAAGAACACAGCGAGCCAGAAGATGGTCGTGACGATGGGAACGAAGGAGGGGATGCCAAAGGCGTCCCACGCTGCGCCACCTGCGGGATCGTTCTGACTTGACAAGCCGTTCGGGTCGTACAAGTACAAGCGATAGGCGAGCGACATAATCACCTGAAGCACGGCGAGAGGAAGCAACATGCGCCAGCCGAATTCAAGGATTTGGTCGGTTCGTATGCGGGCCAGCGAGAAACGTGCCCAAACGAAGACGATGAGGAACACCAGCCAAGCCTTCACGAGCGTCATGACGGCTCCCGGCACGAAGACGATCAGCTCCCCGATGGTCTCGCCGACCACAGGCAACGAGGCAAGCGTCCCCTGGAAAGGCAAATGCCATCCGCCCAAAAAGAAGTGCGTGAAGAGGAAACAAGCGGCGTAGGTGCGGATGTATTCAGCCATAAAGAGCATCCCAAATCGCATGCCGCCGTATTCGGTCCACCAGCCTTCGACGAGTTCGGCTTCAGCTTCGGGCATGTCAAAGGGGACGCGTTCGACTTCAGCGATCATCGTAACGAGGAACAACACGGCACCCAGCGGCATCAAGAAGATGTTCCACGCGCCGGCTGCGTGCTGGAAGTGAATGCTCTCGATGATGTTGAACGTGCCCGAGAGAATGGCGACGGACAGCAAGGTCAGGAGGAGAGGAATCTCGTAAGCGGTCAACTGGGCTGCCGAGCGGATGCCCCCGATGAGGGTGTATTTGTTGTTGGACGACCATCCGGCAAAGAACACGCCGATGGGTGCGATGCCGAAGATGGCGATGGCGTAAAGAATCGAAAGATCTGGGTTGGTGGCGTAAATTCCACTGGAGAGGGGAATCATGCCCAAGATGAGCAACGTGGAGGAGACGATGAGGAAAGGCGAGACTTCGAAGATGAGGCGATCTGCCCGCTGCGGAACCATGTGTTCCTTGACCAAGAACTTCATCCCGTCAGCGACGTTCTGGAAAAACCCGGGAACGATGGTTTTGCCCATCCACGAGCGATTGTTCACTCGGTCGACCGTAGCGAAGTTTTCGTCCCGGTTGCCGAAGTTCTTGTTGAGGTATTTGTTGACGGCGCCGAGAGGTTTACCCAAGCCGAACGGAAGCATGTTCCACCACTCACCGGCGGTTACGCCGTTTTCGCCCACCCAGAGGGAACGAAGGGCTGTGGTTGCCCCGTATCGGTCTTGCATGCGGGCCACCGCCTTACGCTCAATCCAGAGGATGGCGAACTGAGAAAAGAACAGCAGAAGAAACACAACGTTGACCACAGCAAAGGTGGCCACAGCGAAGGACAGGCTGCCGGCGCTCTCTTCGAGCGGCGTCCCCTCAAGAACCCCGATGATGCCGGAGCGCAGCAAACCGTCCTTGCTGAGGAAGAAGTCCACCAACTGGTACTTGTCGTCCATGAAATCACCTCAACGATCGGTTTCCCCGATGCATGGATCAAAGCTACCCATGATGGCAGGGATGTCCGCAACCTTGTACCCAATCATCGTCTTAGCAACATAGGGGATGGTGATGAACATCGGCGAGCGAATGGAAAGACGATACGGGTTCTTGCCTCGGCCGTCACCGCCGCCTTGGATGTAGAACTGAGAGGCACCTCGGGTGCATTCGTAGTGCGAGAAGCCGGTGGCACCCTCGGGTGCACGGGTGGGGGCCTTGGCGAGGATCATCTCGTCGCCGTTGGCGTAATTGGTGTTCTTCCCGCCGGGTATCTTCTCGATGGCGTCGAGCATCATGCGGCAAGACTGGCGCATTTCTTCCATTCGAACGCGATATCGGTCGTAGCAATCTGCGCCCTTGACCGAGGTTGGCTTTTCAACGGCTGGCTCCCAATCGACTTGGTCGTACACCGAATACGGATGAGCCCAGCGGACGTCGTAGTTAACACCGGCCGCTCGGATGTTCGGCCCGGAAACACCGGCGTTCACCATGTCCTCTGCCTTGGCGTAGCCCACGCCTTGCAGTCGGACCAGCCAAATGGTGGATTCATCGAGCATCATCTCGTATTCATCGATGCGGTGCTCAAAGAGTTTTATTTTAGCGATGAGGCGATCGGCGAATCCAACTGGAATGTCTCGCTTGACCCCTCCGACCCTCGGGTAGTTGTAGTGCATGCGAGACCCTCCAAGTTCCTGAAGAAGGTCGAGGAACATCTCTCGGTCCCTCATGCACCAGGTCATGAGGGTCAAGCTGCCGATGTCGGGGCCGTAGGCGCCCAGCCACATCAGGTGGGAGGCCAGACGTTGGCATTCGGCTGCGATCAGTCGAACGTATTCCGCTCGCTCGGGGACCTCCACCTCGAGGAGGTCTTCCGCAGCGTAGATGTAGGAATTGGCCCACGTCATGGCGCTTACGTAGCAGAGTCGGTCGCAGTAGGGCGTGATTTGGGTGAAATCTCGTGATTCTGCAATCTTCTCGACGCCGCGGTGAATGTAGCCGAGTTCGGCATCGGTGTCCACCACCGTTTCACCGTCAACCTTGACACGGAGGGTCCACAGACCGTGCGTCATCGGGTGCTGAGGGCCCATCGTGATCCACATTTGTGCCATGGCGCCACCTCACTTTACACGACCCTCGTCGGTTGGTTTACGACCGAAGCCTTGGGCGTCGTCGTACATTTCGTTGAAGTCATGGTAGCGGATTTTGTGCTGCTTTTGCAGCGGATGGAAGCCTTCGGGGCTGTCGTGGGGGTTGAGGACACGGTGCATGTTGTCGTGGCCTTCGAATTGGATGCCGACGAGGTCCCAGGTTTCTTTCTCGTTCCAGTCGGCGCCGACCCAAACGGATTGAACGCTGGGCACCGAAGGTGAGGAGGTTTGAGGCAACGTGACGACCACTTCGAACTCAAGTGGGATGTCTTCGCCCTCAAGGTCTTCGGCCACGTGGACCGTGTTGGTGTGCGGCGCTTGGTCGACGACGGGTTGACGCATCAGGTGGTACACAACTTCCCATCCTCGTTCGTCGCCGCCCTCCGGGTAGTGGGTTCCGGTGACCATCGAACAGTAGTTGGCGTTGAGGTCAAATCGGAGATGTTTTGCCACCGCCATCCAGTGCTGCGGTGGCACGCTGACTCGAACGAAGGCCATCTTGAGGGCGTTGGCGTGATGTTCGACCGTAGCGGCCACTTCCGAGCCTCCAAAGCGACCGTTGATGGCCGCAGCTGCGTTTTCTGCAGCGGAGTCGGCTTGAGCATTTGTGATGCGCATGCCCATGCTCAGTCCTCCCCGACGATGATGGGTTTGTCGCCCTTGCGGCCGCTGCTCGGCGCAGCTCCGATTCGAATGATCTTTTCACGCAGCAACCCGAATCCGTCGATGAGGGCTTCGGGGCGGGGCGGGCAACCGGGGATGTAGACGTCCACGGGAATCACGGTGTCAACACCTTCGAGGATGTTGTAGGATTGGAAGTACGGACCACCGGAAATGGCGCATTCGCCCATGGCGATGCAGTACTTTGGTTCAGGCATTTGCTCCCAAAGACGCACGATCTTGTCGGCGAATTTTTTGCTGATGGGACCGTTCACGAGAAGCACGTCGGATTGACGAGGCGACGAACGGAACAACACGCCAAAACGATCCCCGTCAAAGCGAGGTGTGGCCGCTGCGGCCATCTCAATGGCGCAGCACTTGATGCCCAAGTGGAGTGTGAACAGCGATTTTCGGCCCGCCCAATTGAAGTAGCGACCTGCGAGAACGCTCAAGAATTGCTTGATTTTGGTGGCCTTGAGCGCCTCGTCGGTCACATCGCCCACCATTTCAACGAGGGCGCGGCTGTTGAACGCAGCGTAGTTTTCGTCCTGTCCTGCCATGTTGGTTCACCTCAGATGTAAATGCGGCCTCGCTTGCGGAACACGTACCAGACGCCCAGAGACATGGTTGCGAAGAAGATGCCCAACGTGATCAAGGCGTCCGTGGCTCGGGCGACGGCATCGTCGAGTCCGGCTCCACCCTGAGCCGTTGCATCGGAAGCAACCATACCGCCCAACACGAGGAACATGAAAGCCACGTCGAAGACAAGGAAGATGATGGCGTACCAGTAGTATTGGAAGTGGAACTGAATCATGGCTTCCCCGACGGGTTCGCTGCCGCACTCGAAGGTTGTCAACCGGCGTGGATAGAGGCTGTGGTCTCGCTCGTAACCTTCCAAAAGATACGAGCGGGTGATGTGGGGTCGAGCCGGGTCAACCTTGGGCCGAACAACCCACGTGATGAGGAAGTTGGTCAACGGCATGATGATGCCAACGACGGTGAGGAATCCGATGGAAAGATAGGCGCTTGGAACGGATTCAAGTCCCGACATTGGTTCACCCCCGTAGAAAGCGCTGACGCTCCCTGTTCTCCCCACTTCAGGGTCCTCCATAAGCGTTGTCTGTCGCCTAGGTCACCAAGGGGGTGAAGGGTGGTGAGGTTCGTGGGCGCAGTACACCGTTTTCACGACCTTGGCTCGGTTGCGACCGAGGTCATCGGCGGCGGTTCAACAAGGCGGCAATAAAGAGCGCAACCAAGACCAATCCTGCAATTTGAGCAACCATGGTTTGAGAAAGGCCAAACACGCCTTCTGGTGGTGTCCCTTGAGCGGCGAATTCAATGTTCTGTCGGTCAAGAACACCGGTCTCGGTGGGCTCTGCTGACACCGTGAACTTGTACGTGTCTTCCATTTCGGCTCCGTAGGGTGCACGAACGGTGACGTTGACGTAGAGCGTCTCGCCTTTGTCCACCATGCAGACCAAATCGTTGTTCTCAGGCATGCACTCCGGGTTATCGCTGTCGAGGACGACGGACCATCCACGCAGATTCTGGGATGCAAACACGCGAATTTCGCTGCGAATGTTGCCGGTGTTGACGATGCTGACCTCTTGCGTGACCGCAGGTTGACCGTAGACGATGTCCAGCTCTTGACGCTCTCCGGCCTGCATGAATTCAATCTCGTGAATGATGCTCACTTCCAAAGAGAGGGTCACCAATCCGGAACGATCGGCGGCGTTGGATACGCTGGTCACCAAGATTTCCAGCAGACCGCCCTGGCCCGTTTCGGCCCCCGGGTTCACGCTGACGGTGAGTTCAACGTAAATTTCGAATTCGCGAATAACGTGGTTTTCCATGAGTCCACGATCGAACATGATCTGCTCCGCAATTGCTTTCTGCGCGCCAATGAGCGGCTCCTGTGTTTCGTTGTCCAACACAAAGGATTGGGTTGCGTTGCTCCAGATACCGTACCCGGTGGGAACGCGGAGCTCTCCGGTGATCGGCAAGCCGTACACCACCATCGAACGGGTCGCAATGCCCTCCAGGCCACCCAGCGTGAACACGGCATCGTCGTCGCCGTCTCCGGTGTTTTTCACCCACATGCCCAATGTTTGTTGGCCGCTGGGCGGCAAGGTGATGGATCCAGTGGTTGCCGTATCGGTGTTTTCCAAACGTAAATCCATGGAGAAATTCCGATCGGACAAGACGGCCAAAAACTTCCCTTCGCGCTGGTTGTCTGGAATGCCGTCGCCGTCCCTGTCTTGGCCGTTTGGGTCGTCTTTGTTTCGAACGCGCACCGTCAGTCGAGAGTTCTCGAGCTCCTCTTCTCCGTCAATGCTGACGACCAGATAGACGGTGGTGGTGGTTTGTGGGTCAATGTCGATTTCCGTGAACGGCATGCCGTCTTCGGTCTCAAACGATGTGCCCCAACCTGGGCTGGCCGTTTGAGAGACCACCGAGAGTCCGATGGTGTCCCTTACGTTGCCTTCGTTGGTCAAACCGATGGGAAAGCGCACCTCTGTCCCGGACCGACCGGTTTGGTCGGTGGCGGGGGTGTCGATTTCAAGGCCGTGGACAGCGGCGACGGTGACTCGGAGCGTAACCGTGTCGTACGCAGTGCCGCCGGAGGACGGGAGCACGCTGAACACGAGTTCGATCTCTTCGGTTGCCAGAGCGTTGGCGGGGACACGGACGGTTACGCCCACGGTGGCGGTCTTTTCATTACCGTGGCGGGAGCCCACCGAGACGCTGGATGTTTCGAGTTGCACGGCCCAACCTGAAGGTGCGATGGAAGAGGCCACTCGGAGGTTGTCTTGGCCGTTGCCTTGGTTGGTGATGGTCAGCGTGGTCGATTTGTTGCTGTCAGGTTCGATGTTGGACAGCACGGCGTTGGCCACTGAAATGCTGGCTCCACGGGACTGTCCAACGGTGATTCGAAGTTCTGCCTTGCAGTCGTCATCGACCGGCGTGTTGCCGTCTTTGCCACCGATGTTCACGACGACTTCGCTGCCCGCTGAGATCGAATCGTCCGGCGAGACGATGAAATCGAAGGCCCGTTCTCCGTTCCCGTTGTCGTAGGGGAGCAATCCTGAAGCGGCGCCGTCAACTTGTACCCAAGCGCTCTTGCTGCCCTCAACAACGGCCCGAACGGTCCAGTCGGTATTACCGACGTTGGTGTAGGTGGCTGTGATTTTTGTCTCCGCTTCGGGGTTGACACTGACGGACGTCTTGCTCAACGACACTTCGCATTTTCGCAGTTCCGGCACGTTGAGCACGAACTCCTCGGTGTCGCTCGCTTCCTGGGTGGGGTCGTTGCCGACGTCAGCGGTCACCTCCCAGCAATACTTGCCATCGGCAGCACCTTCAGACACTTCGACGGTTGCGATGACAACTTCGACGTCTTCAGCTCCGAGGTTGAATGAGGTTTGGTCCAATTCAACCGTGAACGATGAGGCAGGTTCGCAGCCGGGACCGGATCCTTCCGCAAGGGTCAGGTTTACGCTCGCCTCTGATTGGCCGGTGTTTTCCACCTCGATTCTGTAGTCGAGTTCTTCCTCCCCGTTCCAATCCTGTTCTTTGTTGTCGGCGCTGCCAACTCGCTCATCGATGATGACGTCAACCGCAAACAGGGTGCTGCCGGAACCGTCACCAGCCGTTGTTGTGACGGTGACGGATTCCTGGGCCGGTGCACCGGGTTGATCTGGGGGCGTGGCTTGTTCGGTGGCCGAGACCGTGACGGTGGTGTCGCAGGAACCTTCAGCGGCTTGCGTGAGGGTGATGTTCATCGATGCCTCTTCGTACGAGCCGGCATCGATTGGGCCGGTGATTTGAGTGATGGTTGACGTGTAGGCGTTGCACTCTTGCGTCGCTTCTTCGTTGGTTGACATCGAGACCGTGACCGGGTTGGAACCCGTGTTTCGCACTCGAATGGTGTACTCGCCCGATTCGCCGGGGTTGACCTCGAGCGCGTTCGGAATGGCGGTCACCATGACCGATGCGTCCCGTCCATCGGCCGAAACAACCGGAGCCGTCAACGGCAGGAGAGCGCTGCACATCACCAGCACCAAGAAGACAGCCGTGCGGCGAGAAGTCTTCAACGCGGTTGCCGTAGGCATCATGCCCTGCGCTCGTCGTTCTCCTATCAAAACCCTATGCTGGTGGTGCATCAATTCAGCCGTTCAATCAGGCCTTCACGAAGGCGCTGGACGGAGCCCCACAGTTCACGCAGGACGTCGCTTTGTGCGCTTCGCATCCGTTGTGGCCGTCGGCGTGATACCTCGCCCCGCACGTCGGGCAACCGACCATGGCGGTCGTGATGGGATGTCGACACGTCCAACAGGTTGGTGGAGCCGCTGGGACGGGTTGCACGGCCGACGTTGAGCGGACCGCTGGTTGAACCGAGCCAACGGCCGTCGGCCCGTTCAAACCTGAGGCGGGTATCGGGAGGGCACCCAGCGCACCCGTCGGCGGTGGCCGGCGATTGCGCACCACTTGGGAGCCCACAACCGCAAAGGCAGCGAGAAGGACAGCACCGAGGAGCGCAAGGGTCACTCCAGAATCGAGGCCGCTTTCTCCCGAGGTTCCGATGGGCTCACCGGTGGAGACCACAGAAAAGGAGAACTCCGGCTCGGCTGCGGTGCTCTGTACTAACTCCAAACCGATCGAAGCCGTGCCGGGCGAGTCGGCGCGAACGTCCATTCTTACGAGCACGGACTGACCGAGGTCAAGATTGAGCACATCGTTGCCGTCCAAGCTGACCGCCCAATCTTCCGGGGCGTTGACCACAAGTTGCCGTTGAAGGGGCGTGTTTCCTGTGTTGGTGATTTCAACCTGCACTTGCCGCTCTTGACCGGTGGTGAACGCCGGAACGGTGCCGATGTCCCACGACACCTGTTCGTTGGCAGCAACGAGAAGCCCCACGGTCGTGGTTTGCTCGACGCCTTGGTCGGTCAGCACCAACGTGAACGACGGTTCACTCATCGGCGCCATGTCGCCAGCGATGAGGACGTTGCAGACCACGGGCGTCACGTCGCCTTTTCCGACGGCCTCGACGGGCGTACACTCCCCGAACAGTCCGTCGCCGAGTTGCAGCATGGCGCTCGGACTCCACGCGGTGTCGGCTTCGTTTCCAAGCAACCAGGTGAATTTCAGGTTTTCACCCGATGGATGGGTTCCAGCACCGAAGGGGACAGCGTAGGTTGTGCCGTCTTGGAGTTCAAGGCTGACAAAGGTCAGAGTTGGCTCCGGGAGCACCTCCACGGTCAGGGTGTCTGCCCACGTGAATCGATTCGAACCGTTGTCGAGGTTCAACTTAACGGCGCCCGAGCGAGCGTTGGAGCCGGCTTCGAGTGTGTACAGCAAATTTTTGCTTGTGGCCCACGGTAGTTGCACGGTTTCAAGTGAGGAGGACACCGTCCAACCGCTCGGAAGTTCAAACGACGGCGTCAGGTCAAGATCAACGTTGCCGTTGTTTTCAAGAGAATACCGAAGGGTGATGCTGGAATCCGGCCGAAGGGTTCCGATGGTCGATTCGACGTCGACGCTGATGTCCAGAACCGCTTGGACCTGAATGGGGATTTCAAACACCCGGAGTTCCTGTTGCTCAGTTTGGCTCACAGCGGTGAGTTTTACGACCCGTTCAGCGCCCGCTGCGGTCATGACTTGCGGAGGCGTGAACATCAACCCGACCGCACGGAAGGACTCGCTGTCGATGAGCCCCGTTGATCCGGACGTAGCGCCGGCCTCGCTTCCGAGGTTGGTGAACCCTGCTTGCCACCCCGTGGGCGGCTCAAGAAAGAGGTCATAGCCAATGGGTGCGTTACCTCTGTTGAAGAACCGGACGGTGATGTTGGTGGATTCCGACGGATGAACGGGGACGACTTGATAGTCAAACTCAATCGCAGGCTCGGGGATTTCATCCACCACCATGTCGATGTTGAGTGGGTAATCAACACCGTTGTCAACGTCCAGAGCCAACAGGTCGATGCGGTAAGTACCCGGCGCGGGCGGGGCAGGGTGAACCAGCGTCACCGTGACGATTTCGGACGCCTGGCCTTCCATGGTGAAGTTTGATTCGGTGCTCCCGATGTACCACGGCATGGCCTGCCCCGTCTCCAAGTGCACCACCGAGCCGGTTTGCATGGATGCATTGGTGGGGATGAGTGCGGTGTTGGTCAACGAGATGTTCCATGAGGTCGTGGTGGTGATGCTGGACTCGAGGAATTGGATGGGCGTGTTGGTCTCCAACTTAACCCCCGGTGCGGTGACGTTGACCTCCACGTCCAGACGGTTGTTGTCCTCCCTGATTTCTTCCATGTCATCGTCCGGGTCAATGATGAACGACAGGACGCTCGTTCCGGCGACCTGAGGCGTCCAGTCCCAGTTCAGAACCTTCGTTGAACCTGCACCCAGGGTGATGCTGGTCCGTGCCAATTCGGTGCCGTCCGCTTCAAACGCGATGGAAAAGGTGTCGGCTTTGACGTTTCCAAAATTGAAGAATTCCGTCGTCAACGTGACGGGATCGTCCACCTGCGGAATACCGACGTCCATCTCAAACGCTTCGGAAACGATCATCGGGTCCGGACGCAGGTCGTTGACGCCGTGTCCGAGCACTGCGATGGCGTAGGGTTGAGTCTTGCTTCCGCTGTGTTGCGTGTCTTTCACCTTCACGGTCCACGTCCCTGTGGCAGCGGTGTCGATGAGCACGACTTCGAGGTTGTTGACGCTGTCTCGAGTGCCTCCGGTGGTGGACCGGCCGTTTGCAAAATCGTTGCCTCGATACAGTGTGCCGTCGGGGGCGGTCACTTCCAAATCCAAATCGTTGACGAGTTGGTCCGTCGAAAAGCGAGAACCTCGTTCGTCCGACCACGTCAGCACGGTCTTGAACATCCCCGACGATTGAGAGACATTGAACGAATAGGACTTGCTGTTGCCGGTTCCCGACATGACGGAACGATCGTCCACCCAGATGCCTTGGCCACCCGGTGGCGCGAGGCTGTTGCGAAGATTCACTCGTCCCCAGCCTTCGTCTTCGTTGGGAATGTCCCTCGAACCGATGTCCTGCGCACCAAGCACGAGGAGCGCCTTGACCAGGGCTCCTTGAGGCGAGGGCCGCTGAGCGATTTCTTCGAGATACTCGCGGACCATGGCTGCAGCGCCTGCGGCGTTGGGGGTGGCCATGGACGTCCCGGTGTACTCCAGGTAGTACGTGTTTCTCCACGTTGCGGAACCCGTGTCGCCCGCCTCCTGTGCACGGCACGATCGGACGTAGCCACCCGGCGCCACGAGGTCGGGCTTGATGCGTCCGTCCTCGGTCGGGCCGCGTGAACTACCGCTCATCATGACGTCAGGAGCACCGCTGTATCGATTCTTGTGGTTGCCCACCGAGATGACGTTCTTGGCGGTGGCAGGTGGTGAGACCGTTCCCGAATTTGGGCCGTCGTTTCCTGCGGCGAAGAGAATCGTCAGCCCTTCCTGGCCGTTGTAATAGCGGTCGTAGTAACTTGCTCGGTCGTCAACATCCTCGGTCTCGGAGTTGTACTTGGACTGCTGACTGGTTGCGGAGGAGCCCCACGAATTCGTGTGCGTCCGTGCACCGGCGTTGTAGGCCGTGTTCAGCAGATTGTTCAACGAAGGCGATTGGAAATTGCCGGTGTTGTCGTTCTCCATGGCTTGGAAGTAAAGTTCTGCAGCTTGAGCCACACCGCCGTACCCTCCTCTGAACCCGTCGCCAAGGACCGTGCACGCCACGTGGGTGCCGTGGCCGGAATGTCGATCGGCGGTCGAGCCGTCCCCAATCACGTCGTAGCTGCCCACGACTCGGGCGCCAAAGTCGCCGTGATCCTCATCCAACCCTGCGTCGGCCACGGCCACCGTCTGTCCCGACCCGTCCAGGTCGGTGGTGAAGTAGGTCGTCATGGCGTTGGCGTTCATGTGGCCACGCGACTGATCGTTGAACGCTGCAAACGCCGGGTCGGGCCGAAGTTGCATCAGCGACGGTTGGCGAAGAAGTGAGGGCAGATCAACACCCGTTAGTGTGCCTTCGTAGCGACCTGCGTCCCACGCTCGCCAGTCCTCAAAGACCTCTTGCGCCACGTTCTCGAGGTGCTGCTCAAGCGTAACGCCGAAACGGTCCGTGAGGGACACCGTGTCCACCGGACCGGCATCGTCCCGCCAGCCGTCCAGGCGGAGGAGCAAGGTCTCAAGGGCGGATTCACCCTGGTCGAACAGCACGATGTCCAGCAGATCCTGGTGCAGGAAAAAGCCGAGCGGAACGGCGTGACTTGTCATCACGCCGGCGCTCAATTCTGCATCCTCAAGCGCAGCAGGGGTGCCTTGAACCAAGAGACCCGAGGGGGCGATGAACTCACGCACGGCGAGACCAGGAACCTGTTCCAAGCCACCACGAACATCCTGAAGACGCAT
>PBMS01000031.1 GCA_002722695.1 Methanobacteriota archaeon | reverse complement strand
TTGCGTCAGGATTCGCACCGTGCGATCCTCACGGCGAGGGCGCATCAGATCCTCCACTTCATCGGGTGCACAGAAAAAAGCCTCAGGCTCGGGAACAAGCGCCATGACCTTTGCGATTCGCCCGTCGTTTTCGAGGTTCATCAGCGCCACGGTCAAGTCCTCGAAGCTACGCGAGACATAGAATCGAAGCGTGCTTGCCTTGACCGGCCCCATGCGCCGTACGACCTCCTCGAGGGCGTCTTCAAACGACATGGTTGGGTACACGTCTTGGACCCGGTGGAAGAGCGAAAGACGACGACGGCGACCGGAGATTTCCTCAAATTGCTTCACGACAAGCATCTGTCGCTCGAGGTTGCTGAGAGCGTTTTTCAAATCGCGTTGGAGGGATTTGTGCTCGTCCCCCTTTGGATATCCTGCCATGATTTCCTGCCGCGTCATGTTCTCGCCCGGTGGGATTTTCGTGAGGATTTCTTCTTCCATCGGCCCGATCCAGGGTTCCGGCTTCAAACCCAGAAGCATGGGGAGGTTTCGCTTGGTTGTGTATCCGATTCGATTGTGAAGCAAACGGCCCATGATGACGTCGGAATCCAACTGCACGTCGGTCCAGTCGTTGAATGCAAATTCATCGACTCTGTAGAGCAGTTCTTGTTGTTTTTGAAACAGCACGTGTTCATTGAACGCCGTGAAGCTATCACCGTACTGCTTGAACGACTTGTCCAGGACCATGTTCTGAATCCAACGGTACTCCACGACTTCTTCCTCACCTCCCGTGAGACGATGCTCGTCGATTTTCAGGATGTACTCCGCATCGTTGGTCTGAATAAAGAAACCCACGGAGACCACGTTGCGACCCTCAAGTTCGTGCAGATTTCGTTCGATGAGCGGTTGCGGGAAGGGCAAACGTTCCACCATCTCCTCGGATGTTTTGGGACCTTCCGAGCCCAGCATTTCGATGATCTTCACTCGCAGCGCCTCTTGGGGGTCGCCCAGAGCACGCTCCTCCCATGAGGTCGGTTTGGTGCCCTCAAAGGCCGTTGCGATCTTGTAGGTCAGACCAGCCGTGTGGAGTTCAAGCAGGTTTTCTACGTCCTTTCCTCCTGCAACGGCCAAACAGCCCAATGTACCGTGAATCTCAGCCATGTAAGGAACAAACCACTTGCCATCCAACTCATCCTGACCGGTTCCATCAACCTTGGTGATTTGCCCGTCTTGGCAGAGTTCCTCGACCCATCCCCGGATGGTTTCAAGCGGCACCGAGGCGAGTTTTTCTTTGTAGAGAGGATTGTTGAACTCGCGGTCGAGACCACCGCCATGACTCATCAATCGGAAGAGTTCCCGAGCGTTGGTTGGGACGGGCGCCTTGTCGGCGTAATACGTGGACAATTGTTCACTGCTGAGCTCCGTGGCCAGTGAACGCGTGCCGAGCAGTCGTTGAAGGATGGAAGGGTCGATGTCCTTCACGAGGAACGCCCGTGTCTTCATCGACATGAGGTCCTCAAACGCCGACATGAAAAGCGACATGCCGAGGCGAGAGGGGACCACGACCTTCGTGTGAACGATTCGGGCATCGCCCGACACGCACGCCGTGAGGAAGTGCTCAAGACCGATGAGATCGATGTCGCCGAACATGATCTCGCTTTTGGCCTCCCGCATCAGCAAGCTGGCTTCGCGAGTCCGGTGCTTATGCAGGAGCGCCTCTGCCCGTTGCTGGAATTGCTGTGGACTGATTTCCTCGGCGCCCATCCGCTTCGGGATGATGAGAGACCGCCCGGAAACTTCTCGAAACCGCTTGGCGAAAATCTGAGTGTTGATGATGTAGCGTTCAATGACATCGATGTGGTTGTTTTCTCGGAACGCCGTGTACATCTCGCCGGGGTCAACCTCTTGCGAGGTCTTCAACAACAGACCGTTTTCGTCAAACGACATCTCGATGACAGCGACGTTGTTGGCTTCGGCAAGCCCCGCCATGAAATAACCCAGTGCGGTGTTGAAACCGCGGCCGCGACAGGTCGTGATCATGTAGGTTGGGAAGGCGCCGGAGATGACCTGCTCGACCAAGATACGCTGCGAATCTGGGACCTGGAAGGAATCAAGAGAATGCTCTTCGAGGTGCCGAGCGATGGCGTTGGCCACCTCGTTGGACAGACCGTAGACCTCTCGAAGCAGCAAGCGAGGGTCCTGCTCCCTGCGGAGCGCCACGATGCAGTGGCCGATCAGTTCGAGGAGGGCTTGGGAAAGTTCTCGGCTTCGACTTCGAGCTTCCCCCGACCACGATGGAATCGTGGGACGATGGCCAGTGACGCTGGTGACGTTCACTCGGGTTCCTTGGATGTTGGTGACCCGATAGGTTGAGCCACCCAGCAAGATCACGTCTGAGGTGCGTAGGTTGGAGACAAACGAGCCCGACAATTTTCCGAGAATCGAACCCTCGGCGTTGAACACCAAATAGGAATTATCGGGAGCTATGGTCCCGATGTTTGTGTAGTAAATCATGCGCGAATAGCCGCGCTTCCCGAACATGTTTTCTTCCCAATCAATCCATATTCTCCGCTCGTCTTCGAGCATGTCGAGGACTTCAATGAAATCGTCGTACTCAAAATTTCTGTACGACCAAGAATTAACGATGATTTCGTAGGCTTCATCGATGTCGAGCTCGTTGATGATGACCAAACCAATGATGAACTGCGCAACGACGTCCAGACAATTTTGCGGAAAGTCCAGTCGGTCCATGTCCCCCGTTTGGATGGCCGCCTGAAGGGCTGCCAGTTCAATGAGATCGTCCACGCTGGTGGGCAGAAATCGAGCGCGGGGGATGCCGCCCACGTGGTGACCTGCTCGCCCAATGCGCTGCAGAGCGGTGGCGATGTCCCCCGGGCTGCCAACCTGCAACACCAAATCCACCGACCCAATGTCGATGCCCATCTCAAGTGAGGATGAAGTTACGACGGCTCGAAGATGACCGTATTTGAGTTTCTTCTCGACGTCCAATCGGATGTTTTTGTCCATTGAACCGTGGTGCCCTGCAACCAACTCTCCGAGGAACGGCCGAAGTTTCTGAACGATGGTTTCGGTCATCTTCCGAGTGTTGGCAAAGACCAAGGTGGTGGTGTGAGCACTGATGAGATCGGCGATGGCTTCAATGTTGTACTCGAGGACCTTTACCATGGAAAGGTCGCTGAATTTTGGATGGGTGATGAGGATGTCCAAATCAAGCTCACGAGACCCGGAGATCTTGGCAATGGACACCGACGTCGGTTGGCCACGTGCCTCACGGTCATCGCTGCTGACCAGATATTCCGCAACCGTCTCCAACGGTTCCATGGTGGCGGAGATACCAATTCGCTGCACGGGGTTCATCAACAAGGAGTCCAGCAGCGACAAGGTCAGCGACAGGTGGACGCCTCGTTTGGTGGACACCATGGAGTGCAATTCGTCGATGATCATGTACTCCACTTCACTCACGATGGGTTGGAACCGTGGGGACGTGATGGCGATGGCGAGGCTCTCAGGGGTGGTGATCAAAATGTGCGGTGGTTTCCTAAGCATCTTCTGCCGGTCGGATTGGGATGTATCACCGGTGCGCAGACCGACACGGATTTCTTGAGCCCGATCGGGCAAGTAATGCTCCGTGATTTCGTTCAATGGCCCGATGAGGTTGCGTTGGATGTCGTTGGCCAGTGCTTTGATGGGTGAGATGTATATGGCGTGAACTTTCTTCTCGAGTTTGCCTTCAAGAGCCAAACGAACGAGTTGGTCGATGACCGTGAGAAAGGCTGTGAGCGTTTTACCAGAGCCGGTGGGCGAACAGAGAAGCAAATGTTGCTTTTCCATGATGGCGGGAATGGCCAATTTTTGCGGTCGTGTGAAATCGGGAAACTTGTCGTTGAACCACTGCCTCACGGGAGGACACAGTCGCTCATACAGCGCCTCGGATTCGTGTGGAGAATCCAAGTAGACAATCTCAGCCATTTCTTTTTGCCACCCTATTGGGTTGGAGCGTGGCAAATGCATACAAAAGCGTTTTGGAACAACCGCAGAGGCTTAAGGCCAGCGTGTTGAGCGTTTTTTCCATCGAACCACGGGTTCGGTGGCAGGACCCTTTTCGTGAATAACCAGAGGAGAAGCTTGAGAATTGGGTGGAACGGCAACCTCGTGCAGTGCGTCGGTGGGGCACGATCCTATGCACGAAAGGCACCCAACGCAGCGCTGCTCAACCACCACGACCGGCCGTTTGTTGTGCTTTCTTCCTTCAGGGTTCAATTGGAGAGGTAAAAGAGCCTCGAAGGGGCAATGATAGATGCACAAATCGCAACCGGTGCAATCGTCCTGAACGATGGCGACCATGGACTGACCCATGAATTGGCCTCGGTGCGGTTGGCTATAACCCTGTGTCCGCGGAAATCGCTGCTGACCGGTGTATTGGTGGTGAAGTTCTTAGGCGCGTCTCAACAGCCTCAATCCGGAGCCGATGCCAATGACCCAAGAAGGCCGTCTTGAGCGACTCACAGGCATGCTCAGGCGTCGAGGCTTTCTTTTGCCAGCCTTCGAAATTCACGGCGGTGCCAAAGGCTTCTACGATTTTGGGCCTGTCGGTGGTCGGATGCGGTCTCGCATCAACCAGCGATGGTTGGACCACTGGTTGGAGTTGGGCAACGTGGTGGAATTGTCCTGCCCGACCATCACCCCGTTCGCCGTTCTCGAAGCGAGCGGACACGTCGGTGAATTTTCCGATTTTATGACCCAGTGCAACGCATGCGGTGAGGCAAGTCGGGCCGATACCTTGCTGGAGAATCATCACCCCAATCCGGACGCACTCAAACGAGACGAACTGGAAACCCTCCTTCACGACGTGAAGCCAAGCTGCCCTGCGTGCGGTGCACAGAATTGGAGTGACGTGTCGGCACAAAATCTCATGTTCAACACAAGCATCGGGGCCGGAGACTCAGGCAGACCGGGGTTTTTGCGACCCGAAACGGCCCAGGGCATGTTCACGTCCTTCAACGCCCTTTTTCGACATTTTCGGGAACGTCTACCGTTCGGTGCCATGCAGGTTGGCAAAGGGTATCGCAACGAGATTGCTCCCCGGCAAGGCATGATTCGCCTCCGAGAATTCAACATGGCCGAACTTGAGTACTTCATTGACCCAGAGGCACCGCTTGATGACGATCTGAGCTCATGGGACTCCGTACCCCTGACCTTGATTTCTGAAGGAAACGAAACCGCCAGCATGACGTTGAGCGCTGCATGTAAGAAGGAACTGATTCGGCATTCAACCGTGGCTCGGTTCATGGGCATCACCCACAACTTCCTGGTCGACGTCGGCATCGACCCCAAGAGAATTCGCTTTCGCCAACACGAGCAGGACGAAATGGCCCACTACGCCGTGGATTGTTGGGACGCTGAAATTGAAGGAAGTTATGGATGGGTGGAGTGCGTTGGCATCGCCCATCGCGGCTGCTACGACCTCCAGAGCCACGAGGAAGCCACCGGAAAGACCCTGAGAGCCCGCCGTGAGTTTGACGAACCGAGAACCACTGAAATCGACGGATGGACCATCAATGGAGCCACCGCCGGACCGGCGTTCAAAGCCCGAGCAGGGCAGGTGAAAGAAGCCGTGGAGGATCTTCCCAAATCAACCGCCTTTCCTTACGAACTCACGCTGGCCGGTGGAGACGTCGTCGTCGTAGAGCCTGAACACGTCAAGGCGAATCGAAAGTCCATCAAAGAAACCGGGGAGTGGTACTTACCCCACGTCATTGAACCAGCGTTTGGCATTGACCGCATCATATGGCACGTCATTGACCACGCCTACCAGGAGACGGAAAAGAACGGTGAACCGTACACCATGATGGGCTTGTCACCGTCCATCGTTCCGGTTGATTTTGCTGTCTTCCCGCTGTTTGAAAAAGACGGAATGGACGATATGGCTCGGCAAGTTCACCAGAAACTCTGCCGAACAGCTGGCGTGGTCTCGATGTACGATGGAACGGGTTCCATTGGCCGGCGCTACGCTCGTGCCGACGAAATCGGCGTTCCACTCTGCATCACGGTGGACCACCAAAGCTTGGAGGACGGAACGGTCACCGTCAGGAACAGGGACTCGGGGGAACAACACAGGACGAATCCAGAATCGCTTGCTTGAAGGCCGGTTGCTCCCTCATAAACCAAGGTACATAAACACCCGAGCGTACTTGCAACCGTGGAACTTTGCCCGGCTTGCGGTATTGGCGTTGACCCTGAATGGGATGTTTGCCCCAAGTGTTCCCAAGCCCTCTCCGACGAGGCCATCGCACAGGCAGGTGGACCCAAACCACCGCAGCAAACCTTTGCGTCATCCTTGGCATGGTACTACCACACCATTCCGTTCATCACCTCGATATCAGCGGTCATCTTTGCAGACTCGTGGGCCAAAACAAGTGGACCCCTCGCCCAAACCTTCGTTCCACCGATCAGCTTCATCCTAGGCGGATTTATTGGACTCCTCATCCTGTATGAGTTCGCCAAAATCAATGGTGAAGGTTGATGAACCCTCCAAACAGGGTTCAACCATGAGTCAAGCAAGCGATTGGACGGAGCGGCATCGTCCCCGTTCGGAACAGCTGCTTGAAGGAAACGAAGTCCAACGCCGAAGGATTCGAGCCTGGTTGGACGAATGGCACAGCGGAGCACCAAAGAAAAAGGCCGTTTTGTTGATCGGTCCGCCTGGGGTGGGCAAAACCACCGTTGCTCGGGCGATCGCTGAAGACATGGGTTGGAACGTGATTGAACTGAACGCAAGCGACGCCCGCAACGCTGCCGCCATTCGTAAGGCAGCGACCAGCGGTGCGACTCACCGCTCACTCTTCCACGACCCAAACGCACCTCCGTCTCGGACCCTCATCCTCCTTGACGAGGTGGACCATCTGTCCGGTGGGCTTCGGCAGGTCAGCCAGGACCGCATTGAGCGGGCCATGGCAGGTGATGATGACAGGCCAGGGGCCAGCCTGCGAGGCGACTCTGGAGGGAAAGCAGAATTGTTGCGGTTGCTGGAGCAAACCAAGCAACCCGTGATGCTGGCGTGCAACGAGGAAATGGGATTGTGGGGCCGCAACTCGTCTTGGCGAAACACACGCGACCGATTCACCCGACATCTGCTGAAAATTAATTTCGTGCGGGCCAGTGACGAAGCGTTGCGCAGAATTGCCCGTCGGGTGTTGCGTGAAGAAAACATCCTGTTTGAAGACGCAGCCATCGATGCACTGGCAACAACAAACCATGGGGACCTTCGAGCGTTGGTGCGAGACCTTCAGGTCATGTCTTCGGATCTAAACGGTGAGGCCTTGACGGCAGCCATGGTTCGTTCGCACGCCGAAGCGAGTCAACGAGACGTTACCGTTGAAATATTTCCTGGACTTGACAGCCTCTATAGAGAGCGCACCTCCATGGAGGCAGCGAGACTTATTCGAACCATCGACAAGGACGCCTCGGACTTTCTCAACTGGGTCCATTGGAACAACGCCTCGTTGTTCACCCATGCACCCAGCGTTCGTCGTGGTGCTTCCACGTTGCTTCAAGCGGATCGAGCCATGATGGGGCGATTTCTCAACACCGCACATCGTTCGACCTACTGGACTCAGCATCTGACGGCTCTCGCAGCCTCGACCGCCAACGCCGTGCCGCTCGAAGGGCGAATCTTTCCATCGTATCCTCACTACCTGCGTCGCAGTGCCCCAGCGGGTCGAGGCAGCATCGTGGAAAAGCTGGCTGAACTGTGCGGAACCAACAAGGCCATCACCCGAGAAGAATTCCTCCACCCACTGTTTGCCCTCACTCAAGACGACAGTCTCATTGGTGATTCAACTCGCTTTGACGTCTCGCTTGAACTTGGACTCTCGGCCGACGAACACCTTTCCTTGGCAGGGTTAACGAAGAGTCGCCGTTCGTCCAAGGCTCTGGTAAAGGCGTACGAAGAGGCGGCAGAGGCTCGGCGATCAACCATGGCCCAACAAGCGCTCTCCGAGAGCACCGAGACGATGTCGCCTCGTAACGAACACCTTGCCCCCGAGGGCGTGGACGAGCACCCCCCCGGGGAGGACGGTTCCGAATCGCCATCGGGCCAAAGCACGCTGTTCTAATCCTCGTCCGATTCTCTGTCGAGGATGCGCTTGACCATCGCCATGCCTTGGCGCTCACCGTCGGCCTTCTCCTCTCGCCTCCAACTGTGCGGGTGAAGCACGATGATGGCGGTCAGCAGTTCCAAACGGCCGAACCACATCAGCACGGAGGTGAACAAAAGCGAGCCTGAATTCATGCTGGCCCACGTTTCTGTGGGTCCATAAGCGCCCAACGCAGGACCGGTGTTGCCCAAACCCGAGGCTGCGACGGAAAGAATGGTTTCGAACGATGCATTGGGCATCATCATCGCCAACACGATGCAGGAAAATCCAAACAAAATGACCCAAATGAACAGCATTCCGACGACCAAACTCACCTGTTTGTCCTCGACGACCTCGCTGTTCATGCGAATCATGTGTATCTTTCTCGGTTGAGCGATTCGAGCCAATTCCCTGAAAGCGACCTTGACGCCGATGCGTATCCGCATCAATTTGAGGCCACCGCTGGTTGAACCTGCGCAGGCCCCGACGATCATGAGCAAAAAGAGAACAATTCGGGCCACGCCTGGCCACTCGGTGTAATCCGCAGAGGCGTACCCGGTCGATGTTCCTATGGACAACACGTGGAAGAGCGTATCGAGCACCGCATTGCCCATGGCAACGCCCACGAGGACCAGCGAAGCCGCAACGAGCACGACCGCCCCGAAGATATAGAACAGGTACGTGCGGAACTCCTCATCCTTCCAGGCCGCTCTAAAGTCGCCCGACCCCATCAGCCACATGAGCGTGAAGTTCACGCCGGCGAGGAACATGAACACGATGATGATGAGTTCCACGGTGGCTGAATCGTAATGAGCGATGCTTGCGTCGTGGGTCGAGAAACCTCCGCTGGGCATGGTGGTGAAGGCGTGGTTCACAGCATCAAAAACGGACATGCCACCGATGAATTTCAACGCCACCATCTCCAGAAGCGTCAGCAGGAGGTAAAGACCCCACAGGGCCATCGCCGTTTGTCGGAGTTTCGGTCGGAGGCGAGACAAGGACGGACCCGTGAGCTCTGCGCGTGCAAGGGCCATCCCTCCCCCGATGATTCGAGAGAGCACCAACATGCCCAACATGACAACCCCCATGCCCCCCAACCATTGGGTCAAAGAACGCCAAAGCAAGAGCCCACGCGGTTGTGCATTGATGCAATCCGCCGTGGTCCCAGGAATGCAGTTCGGGCTCATGGCGTGAGAAAGCACGGTGGCGCCGGAGGTGGTGAATCCGGACATGGACTCGAACCACGCGTTGACAAATCCTCGCATCACGTCGATGGTGAGGGCGCCGTCCACGAAGGGACCAACGAACACGCCGCCGAACCAATACGGCAAAGCACCGATGAGCACCGTCAACGGCCACACCAAACCAACCCCGACAAAGGCCTCCAAATCCCGCAACCGCTGGGCAGAGTCGGTTCGTGTGAAAAGACCGAGCATGGCCGCACCCATGCCTCCACTGATCAGCATTGCGGGAAGGAAAGCCTGGGCCGCCAGAGCCCAGCCGTCAAGCAATGCTGTGATGATGCCGCAAAAGCCGAGAGGAACCAGCAAAGCCAGCAGGGTCCAACCCAAAATGAGGTTCAGCACGTCGAAGCGCATGGTCACACCTTGAATCGCTTCTGGGCATCCGCCACGCGCTCTTTCAAACAGAACAAGACCACTCGGTCGTTTTCCAGCAGGAGTTCATCCGGTTTGGGTTCGATGGATTCCCAAGCCCCTGAAAGATTGCGGCGCTTGATGAACGCCGGTCGCATCCAATCTGGGAAATTGGAGTCCTTGATCTGCTTCCCCGCAAACTTAGCTCGCTCGGTCACCTTGAGCGTGATGCCCACAACGTTGGGGACCTCGGCAAGAAGGGCGTAGCGACCCGATAGACTGCGGTGGACGTGGGAGAGGATGTTGCTGACCGCAACACGATGTCGGTCCACTGCAAATGAAATACCCATTCTCTGTGTGACCTTGACGAGGTCGGCATCGTACAGCATCAGACCGGTGTGGGGGACGCCCAAATCGGACATCATCAGGACCGCTGCGATGTTGGCGTGGTCGTCCTCTAGGGCGCTGAGAGCAACATCGTACTGGTCGATGGAAATCTCCTCCAAAATCGAACGGTCGAGGTGGTCGCCGTGAATGACGTCAATGTTGGCGTTTCCACCTGTTTTTGAGCCGGCCAGTTTGTTGGCAAGGTGGAGTTCCCTCTCCAACACCGTCACCGAAGCGCCGTGTTCCAGCCAATCTTTGGCCATCTTGGTTCCGATCGACGTTGCGCCAACGATCACCACACGCGGTTCTTCTGGGAAATAGGAGATTTCATGGCCAAACGTGATGAGCGCTGGATTGAAACTGTCGAGGCCAATAACCGCAACGGCCAATCGATCGCCAACCTCCAAAACCGAGTCGTCGTTGGGGATGAAACTTCGCTGACCGTCTCGCTTTACGCCGACAATGTTTGGCAATCCGTGGACGAAATCCTCCTTGACGTCGCTGAGAGGGCGCCCGACGATGCTGTGGGCGGACTCTCCAATGTCAAATTCAATCACGTAGGCTTCGTCCTCAAACGGGATGACCTCCTCAAGTTCGGTTGAGCGCAAGCCCGCATTGAGCCGTTTGATCGCCCCGTGGAGGGGATTGACCACGTGGTCCACCTTGGCCCATTCCAACAGGTGGCCTTTGGCGTATTCCTCCACGTAGGAGGCCGTGCGCAAGCGACAGATGCTGGTCAAAGCGTCTTCGCCCTCCTCAGCCTCATGAGCGTGTTCTGCAATGGAGCAAGCGATCAAGTTGGCCTCGTCGGAAGGCGTTGCCGCAACAAACACGCTGGCGTGGTTGACCCCCGCTTCGAGAAGTGTCTCTCGAGACGTGATGTTTCCGTTGACAACCAAACAGTCGAGGGATTGGGCGTTGGCCACCGCCCGCGAATCGTTGTCAACCAGAACCAGATCGTATTTTTCTTTCGCCAAGGCTTTGGCCAAAGCGATTCCCACTCTTCCCGCTCCACCGATGATGACTCGCATGCTGTTCACTCCTCACAGGACTTCCGCGTACTTCTTGACCTTGTACGTACCGCCGCTGAGTTCAACTGAATCGATGGTTTCGAAACTGCGCTCCTTCTGCGGAGCGTCCGTTCCCCCGTCCCATGTTCGTTCGAACGGGTGGTAATAGTCAAACACGAGCTGTCCGGTCGGATCCGCTTCCTCCACCCAATCCAAGTAGGCGGTGGGCGTCGACAAGAGCCATTTGTTGTTGACCACGTCAACCTGTGCCTCAACGAAGCACGTCTGAAGCACGATGTTTCGTGCCTCGCACCAACTGTCTTTCAGCGGGAGTTGAATGTAGCCCCACGCGTGGCCTTCCCAACCGTCGTTGGAGAAGTAAGGGTCACCCAGCACGCCAAAAGCGTACCAACCCGGAACACCACGGGTCCGGAGGATGCTGAAGTAAGCGTTGGTCTGTTCATCGCAATCCCCTGTTTCTGCTTCCAAGCAGGCCGGTCCCGAGCGAGGAGGGTCAGGGGCTTGTCGATCGTAAGTCACGTAGGCATGAAGGTAGTCAAAGGTGGCTCGAGCAAAGGCATAGGCGTTGTTGGTGGAGCCCTCTGGAAGCGAGGTTGCGATGGCGTCGGCTGTTGACATGACGATGGCGCTTTGACCGTCGATGGCGTAATCAGGACGATTGTTGTTGTACCACGTATCGCCTCCAAACTGAGCAGCTCGAACACCGTTTCCGCGCCGGGTCAAATCGTCGAACGTGCCAGAATTTTCAGCGTTGATGCCGATGTCTTTTCCGGCAACTCGTGCATCGACCCGTCCGTCGTCCCACCACGAGTAAGATGTGGATTGGACGCGTATGTTGAAGGCAAAACTGATTGAACCACCGTCCGTGAAGTACGTCCGAACCTTGACGCACTTGGCCACAGGGCATTGATCTTCCCCTGGACCGACGGCAGGCCACCAGACCTCGTAGCCACTGGGCGTTGATACGGCGTTTGCGTGGGTGCGATGCGGCATTCCATCCACGGGGACGTTGATGTCTTGGCCGTCGATGGCGAGGGTGATTTGCAGCGTTTGTTGAAGAACAACGGGCTCGTGAGCATCCTCGTTGTCCTGGACGACGAATTGCTGTTCGCCCGATATTGACGAGGTTATCGTGGGTGGGATCAAAATGCTCTCAGTTGCGTCCCCGTTTCCAATTTCCTTGGTGTGCTCGTACATCTTTGAAAGGGTGAAACTCGCTTCGTTGGGGTAGATGTGGTACGGTGCGAGTTGGGACTGAAGAAATTCGTCAACGCCTCCGAATTCACCAAAAACCGCTTCCTGGGCTTGCGGCGAAAGCATCACGAAGGCAACCAATCCAAGCATGGCGATGCTTCGAAAGCGGTTTTTCTGGCGCTTCATGATGTTGCGTTGTCGTCCGGTGTGCGTCTGAACGACACCTCGACGAGATGGTTTCAGCGCCATCCGATAGGTGGTGTCTTTGTCATTCTTCTTCTTGCTGAACTGCTGCTCAAGTCGGTAACTCGCACGATCGCCGGTCGGCAAAACGCGACCGCAAGAATAGCAAATCGTGTCGCCCGGCAGCGTAGCGCTGCGGCAGTAGGGGCATGCACCCATGATGTTTGGCTCGGCTGGGACCGTATAACGATTGTCCACAAAAACCCGTTTCTTTCTGGGGTAAAAGCGTCCTATCCAATGCCCATTTATGTCAATGCATGTCCTGAGTAAGTAATTGTCTACTCTTGCTCTGTGTCGGATTCGTGCTTTTCGCCGTGGACCGAAGCAGGTTGTGCAGCACGTGCCTGTTCAGCCCACAATCTGCGAAGTCGACGACGTCCTTCTTTTGGGACAGATTCCCAAATCCATGATTCTGCGTAGGGGTTGGCCAGAACGACGAACGGGAGGATGAACAACCACCCTTCCATGTTGAACACCACGAAATAGAGCCCGACCAACAGGGCCGCTCGCCAGAAGGCCGAGCGCAGGACGGCACCCCAGCGCTTCCCGTTGAGCATCATGAACCCGTGGCGTGCCGTGATCAGCGCCTCAGCACGAGGTGCAACGAGCGAAATAAGCAGCACGTTGAGCAAGCCCCGCGGTGAAAAGATGTCTTCGAATTCAAACATCCTGAACATCAAGACCATCGCCGTCATACCACCGATGGCCAAGCCAAGCGCCCAGCCACTGGAAGGTTGCGAACCCCCGCTCCGCACGCGTTTTCTTCGAAGGAGCAGGTGCGAAAAAACAGATGCGAACACAGCGACGCCCATCAATGAAAAGATGTTCAAGCCGGTGTAAACACCGTCGTCGGTCACCACGGTTGTGTAGTAGGGCTGAAACAGCAGTCCGTCGGCCATCACCGCATACACCCCGCCCAGCACAATGCCCCAAAACACCTGACTCCAAGCGGTGGGTAAATCGTAGAATCCGGCAAACTTGGTCATGACGCCTCGCCACCCGAGCGTCATCCCGATGAGGGCGAAAAAACTCGAGAGTTGAAACAACACGAGTTCTGAAACCATGCAACGCCCTGCATGCCTCCCTTCATCAAACCGTTGGCGCTATCCGTGGGAAGGGTGGGATTCAAACACTCTCACCAACTGCCCGCACCATGGCACGCTTGCTGTTGTTCGGGGGAAAGGGCGGCGTGGGCAAGACCACCACCTCATCGGCCACCGCCGTGTGGCTGGCGGACGCAGGGCTGAAGGTGCTGCTGGTTTCAAGCGACCCTGCACACTCCACCTCGGATTCTCTGGACGCCAACCTCGGACCGGTTCCCGTTGAAGTCGACGGTGTCCCTGGCCTCTTTGGCCTGGAGATGGACCCTGAAGCCAAACTTTCCAATCTTCTTCCGAAAGTTGGCGAGGCGGTCAACAACATGGGCAGCAGCGGCATGGGTGGCTTGGGCGGTCTTGGAATGATGCTGGATCCGTCCGCCAAAGATGAATTCGAGGACGTCAAATCCGACATCAAAACCGCCGATATGATTCTGCCCGGTCTGGACGAAGCACTGGCCTTCGACGAGTTGCTCAGGCACATGGAAAACCCCACGTGGGACGTCGTTGTGTTCGACACCGCGCCGACCGGCCACACGCTGAGGTTCCTCTCCTTGCCCGAACTGATCGAGTCGTGGTCGGGCCGACTGCTCCGTTTGATGCGTGTGTCAGGCGGCATCCGCTCAATGCTCTTTGGACGAAAGGAAAGCGATGCGATGAAGGACGAACTCGAGCGCTTTCGGCGACGTGTCCTTCACGTTCGCAGGGTGCTCAGCGACCCTGCGACCTCATCGTTCACCCTCGTCACCATACCTGAACGAATGGGCATCAACGAAACCGTTCGTGCTTACGAATCGCTCGTGGAGTACAATCTGCCCATCGGTGGGTGCTTGGTCAACCGAATTACACCTGAATTCGACCACCCATTTCTGCAAAAACGTAGGCTGCAAGAACTCGAGCGAATCGAGGAACTCGGCGATCAGCTCGGTGGCGTAAACGTCGGACGTCTCGAACTGGCTGACAGCGAAATCGTGGGCATTGAGGCTCTCCGGAGTGTGGGACGTTTGCTCTACGGCGAACCCAATCCTTTGCCCCAAACCATCGGACCCCACGCCATCGGCGAGGTTCTGCACCACGAAGTCCATCGAGGCATGGTCGGTGATCTGGACGAAGACCACGAGCGAATCCAACTCCATTTTCCAGGCCTTGAGCGCAGTGACCTTTCTCTGCGAAGTGAGGAAGGTGTGTTGTTTGTCGGCGTCAATGGACGCGAGCAGGCCATTCCGACAACAACCCATGTCAAGTCAAGCATGGTCAAAGCGTCCCTGGAAGGCGATGTGTTGTTCTTGACGATTCCACGCTCAACCGCTTGAGGCAAAGAAGGGCATCGGGGCATGGATTGAAAGGGGGCAACCATCACGCTCGTTCATGGCACTTGAGGGCTTGTCGAGGGGAATCTTTCGCTCGCTTGGTCTTCTCAAGAACAAGAGAAAACTCGACGAAGAAGAACTTCGAGAAATGACGCGCAGCCTGCGTCGAGCCCTCCAAGAGGCCGATTTCAACATTCGTCAGACGAAAGAGATCGTTGATCGTCTTGAATCAAGAATGCGTGAGGAAGAACCTCGTCCCGGACTGACCGTCCAAACGCACGCCATGAACATCCTCTACACCGAACTTGTTCGAATCCTCGGTCCAGCAACGACTTTCCAGCCACGTGGGGCCACCCTGCTTCTGGTCGGTCTCTACGGACAAGGAAAAACCACCACCACTGCGAAACTCGCAGAGTGGTATCGCAAAAAACATGGCTTGAGAGTGGCGGTCATCGAAGCCGACGTCCACCGCCCGGGGGCTTATGCCCAGCTTTCGCAACTTCTGGAAGACACCACCGTGCAGGTCTACGGTGAACCGGACAACAAGGACGCCGTTTCGATCGTTCGCAACGGGCTCCAAGCCTGCGCGTCCGCCGATTTGGTCATCGTTGACACCGCTGGACGCCACCAACTCGATGAGGAGCTGGTTGAAGAGTTGGAACGGATATCGGGCTTGACACGAGCCACCGACCGCTGGCTGGTTATCGATGCTCAAGTGGGTCAAGCAGCCGGACCTGTGGCTGCCTCCTTTCACTCCCTTGCGGGTGTGACCGGCATCGTCATCACGAAACTCGACGGTACGGCTCGAGGCGGCGGTGCCCTCTCGGCCGTTGCCGCCACCGGCGCCCCCATTGTTCACATCGGTGTGGGTGAACGAATTCAAGACTTGGAAAAATTCGAGTCCGACCGCTTCATTTCTCGCCTCCTGGGCATGGGGGACATTCAGGGGCTCATCGATTTAGCTCCCGAAGACATGGATGAAGAGGAAGCCATGCGCTTGACGCAGCGCCTCATGAGCGGCCGCTTCACACTCAACGACATGTACAAACAGATGGAAATGATGTCCAAGGTGGGCACCATTGACAAGTTGATGTCCTTCCTGCCCGGCAGCATGCTTGGCGGTATGGGCGCTATGTCCAAGAATCAGAAAGAGGCCATGCAGGGTAACCTTGACCGCTACCGAACCATCATGGATTCAATGACAGCGTGGGAAAAGAACGAACCTGCTAAGATAAAATCGGATCGAATCAAACGCATCGCTCGTGGCTCGGGTGTCCGCGAGAAGGACGTTCGAGAACTCATTGGCCAGTGGAATCGCTCACGCAAGATGATGAAAGGCATCGGTGGAAATCGCAAGTTGAACAAGCAAATGCGGAAGATGATGAAGGAAGGCGACATGGACATGGACCCGTCGTCGTTTGGTATGTGAGGAGAATCTTACTCTCCAAAATCCATCGTATTGATTCATCTCCGTCGGCGCTACCTCAGCACGGAAAGCGTCCAATCGAACCCAACAACCTCGTATCGGCGAACGATTCCAACCACATTGTGTGTGGGTGTTCATCGGCAGAGACAACGGTCACTGCTCTTCGATTGTCGATTCCTTGGAAAACGCCTCCAAGAAATCCACTCGTGCTTCCGTGAAGCCGTACGACGTGGCCTGAATGCGAAGCATCGATCGTTCCTTTTCCGTGACAACACCGTCGCTGATGGCCGCTTTGTACAACTCAATGTAGGTAATTTCCTGGGACGTGAAGGATTCTGGCATGATGATGTTTGAAAATTTTGAGAGCGATGCGATGATGGGTTTTCGTAGCACAATGAACGGCAATCCAATCAAAATCCCTCCGATCCACCCCCGGTCAAACACCGCTTCCATGGCTTCTGTTGCGAAGAGAAAGAGCAGAGCGAACGCTCCAGTGAACACAGCCGTGGTGAACCCCTTACGGAGTTTTTCATCGATTCCAAACACGTCGTTCTTGACCATGGCGTAGGTGAACACCAGGCCTTCAAACAGCGCGGCCAAGACCACGGTCGTCGGCAACAGGGGACCGATGGCGATCAAGACTTTTGGAACCTGCTCGTCGGGGTTGAACGGATGGGTGTTGAGGGTTGGAGATTCTCCGAGAACACCAATGAGCGTAAAAAGCATGAAAATGGTGGTGATCTGCAACACGGCTTTCCCGAAGAATCCGAGTTGAACGGCACGGATCTCAACGGTTTTGTGGTGTTCATCCTCCTTGGTTCTTGAATAGATTTTGTTGATGGTGAACGCGGCGTAAATGGCGCCGACCGTCGGCAACAGAAGCAGGATTCTGCTGAGGAGTCCGATGGCAGGGGACGAGAGGGTCATCGGATACACTGCATTCCACGATTCGGGGCACGTGACGCTGAAGGGCATGGACTCACCTGAGGCCGTCGCTCCCGTTCCACTGCCAACAGCGGAGCAGTAGGTCCAACCGATGTCCCCAATGGCAACGTGCGCACCGCCCATGAGCACGCTGATGGAAACGATAACGGCGATGCTCACGACGGGCAGAACATACAACCCTGTGCCACTGAAAAATCTGGAAAGTTGATTTCCAAGACCCTTTCTCGAGTAAAACGAAGGCGCAAGAACGTACAAGAAAAACAGTTGCAGGGACATGATGTAGTACACAATGCGTGCGTTTGCCAAAAACGAAAGGTAGGCCTCAGGCCAAGAATAGAGCCAGAACAGCATCGATGTTGCGCATCGCAGAGCTTCGGTCATGAGCATAAACGCCATGAAACGATTCTTTCCTTTGGTCGGATCGGCTCTATAGATAAGAGCAGAGAGGAACACAAGGAACACCGCTGCTACGATGCTGAAGGCCGCTAAAATGTGCCAGTAACCGATGAACGACGTTGAATACTCAGCGTTGGAGATGGTTCGCCAGTAGTAAGCAAGCGGCCCGCCTACATCTGCCATGGTGTGAAAATAAATCCGTCTTGTATTTAGAACGAAGCCCCTTGAAAGGACAGGTATCTTTTACCTCAAGGACGTACATGGCCCATTGCAAACCATGGGATACCAGTTGTTGGCACACAAGGGTGTTGGACGTGATTCCTCGCAAGCGTGCACCGTGCCCTTGTACACTCCACTGGAACATTGCAGTTTGTTTCGTTCGGCACACCGTCGATGTGCCGACGAGGGCTTAGATTATATGCCACCGAACATGTGGAAAAGTATGGAAAATAAGAGCTTGCTGAAATTGGTTTTGACCTCAGGAATCTTATTTCTTACCGGCCTATCGTTGTTCATTGTTTTTGCACGTGATCAAGCGCAGGAGTTCTACGGACTCACATCGACGACAGTAACCGGTGATGCTAATTTCTTGTTCTACCCATTAACGATTTACATGTTCCTAATTGTCTGTTCTGTTATGTATTTCAAAACTGAGAAGTTGATGTATGTAGAAGCAATTCTGATAATGTGCATTGCGTTTCTCACAGTTCGCGTCTTTTCATCGCT
>PBMS01000030.1 GCA_002722695.1 Methanobacteriota archaeon | reverse complement strand
CACTAGTTTACCAGTTGTCTGGCAAGGCAATGCTGGGTAGCCACGCCCTGAAGGATAAGAGCTGAAAGCATCTAAGCTCGAAGCCACCCCAAAGACGAGACACCTCAGAACGCTCGTAAAAGACGAGATGATAGACAGCGGATGTAAGTACGAAGCTTCGGCGACGTATTCAGTCCAGCTGCACTAATGTTCGAGCATCTTTTTTCGTGTAGTATCGTATCCGCACCATGAGTGCCCTTCGTCTAAAAGTTCATGCCAATTCATTTGCGACGCTCCGTCGCAACCTATCCGATTCGAGAAGAGATGGGTGCACGGTCACAGCGAAGGTGTTTACCTGGTCCCATTCCGAACCCAGAAGTCAAGCCCTTCTGCGTCTCTCCCATTACTGTGGTACGAGAGTCCACGGGAAAGGAAGTCACTGTGCCCCTCTCTTTTCACCTCGGATCCTCGACCCGCAAGGGCGCTTAAGGCCGGACCTCCAACGGAGGCCGGCCTTTTTTGCGTTTTAGAAGAACCCCCAGCACCACGTTTTAGAACTCCAGAGCCGAGGTTGTGATGAGCACATGCCGATTGACACCGTTGACATTTTTGGCAGCGACCAAGTGGGCATACATCTGGCCAGCGTCGGCAACGTGCTCTTCCATCCTCCAGAACTGCCTGCACCAACCGTGGAGGCCTTCGAAACCTGCCTCGACCTCGAACTCCATCCAATGACGGTGGGTGGTTCAAGTTTGGTTGGTGCCCTGGTTTGCGGTAACCGTCGAGGCATCGCCGTCGCCGACATCGCAACGGAGGGTGACATCGACCAACTTACTGCGTACGGCGACGTGGTGGTCATGGAAGGCGGTGTCAACACGGCTGGAAACCTTCTGGTGGTCAATGAACAAGGCGCCATTGCGTCCCCAAGCATTCCTCAAGAAGGGTTGGAAATTCTGGCAGAAGTGCTCGGTGTGGACGTCGCAGCAACGACGGTGGCCGGCCACGATGTGGTGGGCAGTTTAGCCGTTGCCAACGACAACGGTGTCCTGTTGCATCCTGACGTCACGCCGGACGAGGCCTTGTTGATTGAGGAAGTCCTCGGAGTCAAACCAATGGTGGGGACCGTGTCCTTTGGTTCTCCGTACGTCGGCGCAGGTGTTTGTGCTTCCAACACGGGCGCCATCAGCGGTACGCAGACCACGGGGCCCGAGCTCAATCGCATCGAAGATGCGTTGGGTTTCCTGTGACGGCTTCATCGCGGTCGTATGAAATGTTCAAAGGCTGATTTCAGCGGTTGGATGGCATGGGAGAAATGCTCTATCAAGGCAAAGTGAAGCAAGTTTGGTCGACCGATGACGATGAAGTCTATGAATTCCGATTCACCAATCAAATTTCTGTGTTCGATCAAATCATTCCGTCTCTGATTCCCCGAAAAGGTGAATCACTGAACCGAACGACCGCTCATTGGTTCAAACTCATCGAGGAGGCTGGGATTTGCAAAACACATCTTATCGAAGTGAACGCAGCAGACCGGTGCCTCGTTCGGAAGGTGAAAGTCATCAAGGAACCCGGAGCCATTCCTCGAGACATGGAGTGGGTGTTCGTGCCTCTGGAGGTCATCGTTCGCCACTATCTGTCAGGCTCTGCCTGGCGACGATTCCAGCGTGGTGAATTGACGGCAGAGGAACTCGGTGTCGCAAGCGACTGCGAATACGGTGTCAAACTTCCCAAGCCCTTCGTTGAAGTGACAACGAAGTTTGAGACCTTTGATCGCAACATCGGACGAGCAGAGGCGCTTGAAATATCAAACATCACGGAGGAGGAGTTGGACAGCATCGTGACCGCCGCTCTTGCGGTGGATGAAATCATCGAACGAGAAGCTTCGAAAAACGGGTTGATTCACGTCGACGGAAAGAAAGAGTTTGCCTTGGGCGCCAACCGAGAGGTGGTGCTTGTGGACACGTTTGGAACACTTGATGAGGATCGCTGGTGGGACGCAGAAGCCTACGCCAACGGAGAATGCATCGAGCTGTCAAAGGAGTTTGTTCGGTCGCACTACATTGACACCGGCCATCAAGCGGCTCTCCAAACGGCTCGGGACGGCGGCACCGATGAGCCACCCATACCTGCACTCCCCCAGTCCGTGATCGACGAAACAGCGGCACTCTACGCATCGATGTACGAGCGCTTAACGTCTCAAGAATTCTGAATCAGCGATGCGTTCTCAGGGCGATGCCGACGCGGCGACGCTCCGCTGCCTTCAGCAGCGTCGTGAAGTGCTTGGCGACGTCCGCTACACCACCGTCAAGGGGTTCGTCGTACGCCGCTGTCCATGCTCGACTGGCGAGGTTTTTTCGTAGTTCTTTGACCGCACCAGCGCTCAAGAATCCGTGAATCTGCATGCCACCAAATCCGTCCTCAAAACGACGGTGTCCTCGATGTTGCTCTTCGCAGCCACGTGCGAGATGCTCCAAGGAGTCAACGATGGTGTCGTAAACGTCTTGACCGTCGTTGTCCGTGATGCTACGATTTGGTCGAATGTATTCAAGGAGATAGTTGAGAGCCGACCCGTCGCCGTGTGGAAATCGGCCAAAGCGTTCTCGAGTGAGCGTTTCACCGAGTTGCAAAGGTCGCCCGTCGTTGGTCAATTCGACGCATGCGGTGAACAACAGCATGGCCGGGTCCCACTGGATGGTGCTGTAGGCGCTGGGGTTGTCAATGCCCTGACTCTTCAGCCGGGCTTCGAGCTCCGTTTGTTCATTCACGAGCAGCGCCCACGGTTCATGGTCGCCTTCCATCGCTGCTTCAACGGCTCGGACGATGCTCGCAGCACGATCGCCGTTGAATGCGTCGAGCGTGTGGAACGCCGTTGTGGAGGCCACCGTGAGGTCGTCCATGGGACCGGCCACCCTTGAGGCAAAATAAGGACTTGCATTCAGCGGTCGTTGTCAAAGAACTTGCTCATGCGGTCCTCAATGGTGCCTTCAGGTTGCACAGCGTCGTCGGTACCCATCTCTTCTCGCAGACTTGCGAGACGTCCACTGGCCGTGGGTTCGGTTTGATCATCCGCTTCGATGTGTTCGATCACTTCGATGGTGGTTTCCTCAACCGCAACTTCGGTGGTGTCTTCCGAGGGTTCCTCCACCACAGACGGCTCTTCAACATGCTCAATGTGAAGATTGAAATCGTCTTCCTCAACAGCGACTCCATCGTCTTCCTTTTCCTCCGTTGCCGTCGCCTGTTCTTTCTCTTTGTGAACTCCTCGAGCAACGGTTGAGGATGTTTTCTGAGGTGCTTTGACGAAGCCGACGAGCCATGCAATGGTCAGCACCAGGGCTGCTACCCCAACAATCCACCCAACCTCGTTGGAGGACACGGCCAGTAGACTCTCGGTTTCGTAATAGTCACTCATCTGGTCGTCCTCCGGTGTGTCGTCAATGTCAAACGGAACGCTGCATGCAATCGTAGCGGTGATTCTCTCATCTTTCGTAAGGTCGCCAGGATTGTCAATACCGATCGGTCTCGCCAACAGTTCGGGATAGGTGATGTCGACAATGAGCGTGGTTTTCCAACCGCTTTCGGCCTCCACGGTCAATTCGCACACAGCGTCCGCAAGGATGTCGTAGCCGCTGCGCTTGATACCAACCTCGATGTCCCCGCTGGCGTCAATGGAATGGATGCCGACGTTCCAGCCGGTCGCCCTGGCCACGACGGATTTGGATTGGAATTCAAGCTCACGGCCGTATTGGTCGTGCCCCTTCAACTGAACATCGAACATACCCGGCCCCGGTGTCCAGTCTTTCACGCTGATGTTGAGTGTGGTTTGGCCCCCGGCACGAACCACTGTGACATCCTCGTCAAGGTCAATACGCTCCCCGGAAGTGGTGACCATGGTCAACACCGCTCGGAGGTCCTCGTCTTCTGAGGCGGTGAGAAGGCAGGTGGCTACGGTGGGAGGCAGTGTCGAGCGCCCGAGGTCGTCAAACGCGCTGTTGATCAGATCGCACTCAATGCTTGCATCCGGGTAGTTTCGGGCGATGATGTAGGTTGAGAGGTTGCCCGATTGGTTGGCAAGTGAAAAGCCCAGGACGTACTCCCCGGTTGTTCCGGGCTGAACAAACTGAACCTCCGTCGGTCGTTTGACGACGTCAAGCGGTCCGTTGAACTCAACCGAATCGACGGTTGAAACAACGTACCCGAGTGCTTGGTTGGTTCCAATAAACGCATCGATGACGGGTGTTTGTGTGAAGGTGACCAGACCGTGCTCAACCTCCACGGTGTGCGGCAGTGTTCCAAGCAGCGGGTGGTGAACGTTGATGGTGACGAGGAACCGCTGCTCGTTCCAGTCGCTGGACGGTGTGAGATTCAACGGCAACCCGGCGAATTCACCTGGCGCGAGGATGAGTTGCGTGCCTTGAGCGACCGACCACCCTTCCGGCAGTCCGTCGATGTCCAAGGTAAGAAACGCAACGTCGTTGCCTTGGTTCTCAACCCACACGGTCGGGAAACCACCGTTTTCATTGACGGCCCAGGATCCTCGATGGTCAACATCGATTTGCGGTGCAGCACCGACTCGGACAGGGATTTCTTCTACGATCATGCCGCTCGTATCGTTGCCCGTAATTCGTATTCTCAGTACCCCAACCTCACCTGCTAACGCATCGTCAGGTGGCTGGACGTGCACGTCGAAGGTTGTGGTTGCATAGGGTGCCACATCGGATGCATCATCGGGCAGCGTGATGTTCCAGCCCGCCCCGGCCTTAGCGAAGTAAGGGCGTTCGTAGGCGTTGCCGGTGTGAATCAACTGGAAGGTGAGATTCTCTCCGCCAGGTTCAACTTCAAGGTCGGCGTTGGTGAGGTTCAATCTCCACCCAGAGACGGCCTGAACCGTCAACTCAAGTGCGGTTGCCCCGATGGTGTAGCTGTTTGCTACATGATCGAGCTGAATGTTCACCGACGAGCCGGCCCAAGCGTGTTCGGGCACCGAAATGGAAACGTTCAGAAGGGCTGTTTGGTTGACGCCGACTTCATCGGTTGCAACGGCGACCGCCGTCCACATCGTGGTGTCCTCCCCAACTGCGTTCACTGAGAGCATCGGTGATAATTCAAGATCGTCGGGTGCGTTGCCGTCGTTGGTAACGTTGAACAAATAGCTCACAATCTCGCCGGGTCCAGCCGTTTGTTGGAACGAACCAATAGGCACAACCGACCATTCATGGCTTTGTGCGGCCTGTACGGGAACGACGATGCTGCTTGCGACACCGTCGCCGTTCAACGATGTCCACGTGAACGTGATGTCAAACGGTTCCAAGGCCGGTATTTCGGAGGAGAGGAAGAGGTCCACCGTCCCGATGCTGGTGGCGAGCGCCCCGAGTGTTTTTTGCGGGTCAAAATACGTGAAATCCACCTCGGGTGTTGTTCCAGATAGGGTGGAGGTGACCTCCGCACTGAGTTCGAACGTGTCTTCACCGTTTCCCGGATTGGAGAGGAACAAAAGGAACCGATGGGGCTGACTGACGTTGAGGGAAATGGGTGCGCCGGGGTCTTCAGGTGTTGGCTCAATCAAGGACAGATTCGCTCGATAGACTTGGAGAACTTGCAGGCTGATGTTGAACGTGGAATCAAGGTCGTTTGCATCGTTGGCAACGAACAAATGACGTTTTGGGACGGCGTCGGTGGGCAATTGAAGAACGACGTTCCCCGAAAAGACATCGCTTGGTGTCCCTTGCGCTTCCAGCAGACTTCCGTTTTGAATCAGGTCTCCGGTGGTGCTCCATGCCCAATTGGGTTGATGCATGTTCATCGATGCCATGCTCCATTGGAGCACGCCCGAAGCGGGCAACGTTCCTTCCAACGTCCATGTCAGTGTGGTGTCCGGCAACGTTCGGTGATGGTTGGGTGTCGCGACGACCTTTTCGGCGGTGAAACTGAACGGCATTGATTCACACAGGGCATCCTCACCGCTCCCCATGCATAGGGTGAGAGTGGAGTGTGTTGAGGAGCCGTAACTCACCGAGGGTGGCGTAGGTAAGTGCGCAAACAAAATTTTGGTTTCGCCCGGCTGCAACGAGATGCTGAACAATTGTTGCCCCGATGCATCGTGGATGGACGGTGAGCCGCCCCACGACGGAGCTGTCCACGTGATGGATGTGGTGGTTTCGGGTGCGTTACCGAGATTCTCCACCATGAACCATGCCTTGGCTGTGTTGCCGGGACGTCCATGTCCGTTGGATTCGTTCATGCCCGTTGAACCGGCCAGATCGAGCCCGCGTGTGCGAAAGACATCGATTTGAAGATCCAGCGTGGTGTTCACGCTCGGATCGTCGTCAAGCGCAAGGATGAGCGAGACGATGCCGGACTCATCCCCAAGGGCAGTGGATGGGATGCTGGCATCAAACGTGATGCTCTGCATCGCATCAGGCACCAATTCTCGGGCCAACGACTCGCCGTTGGCGGGAGAAAACGTCCATCCATCGGGGAGTTGGTCGGTGGTGTAGTTGAGGGTCCATGAGGCTGTTCTGGAACCCGTGGCCACGAGATCGACCTCCACCTGCTGCGACGTGCCGGGGGATATACGCGGAGTTTCAAGCGGCCCCGTGAGGTCAGCGAGGTAAGGTTCCACCACTGTGAGGGTGGTTTCAGCACGGTTGTTGTCTTCGCGCTGTTCGGTGATGTTGTCGTTCACGTCCAAGACCAACTGAAATTGATGAACACCGAGCTGTGCCACGAACTCTGCTGAGAACGTCATTGGCCCTCCTTCACCTGAGGGTGCCACGGGTTCGCTGATCACGAAGCGTTGGCGGGTCAACTCGACCCCGTTCATCAGGATGGAGGCGTCGATGTCTTCATCGGCCTCACCGGTGCCGACGTTGGCAAATTGGCCGGTGACGGTGACGGTGGTCCCAGGATCGGCTTGGGCGGGATTGAACGAAAGGCCACGGTTGTCCAGCGCCGGCGTCAAATCCGGTCCTTGATTCGACACGAGTGTATCACCAAACAACACGTCCACGTTTCCATCACCGTCAACATCGGCCACTGCGGGCGCCGTCCACACACGATGGGGCATGCTCAGCGGGGTTGACCAGGCGCTGTTGATGTCCGCAGAGGCTCCAGTGTCTCCGTCAAACGCCCAGAACCTTCGGCCGAATCCAACCAAGACCTCTGGTGCACCTTCGCCATCGATGTCCAACCAAAAGGGTGGTGAAGCGGCGATTTCGTCGTTGTCGTTGCCCGCCCCGCGCTGAAGGTCCCTTGTCCATTCGGTCACGGGGGTTTCGTCGGAGATGTCGGTGCAACCCAGCATCCCTTTGCGATTGAAATTGAGGGCAGATTCGGAATACCACGTCACCCAACACAGGCGGTCATCGATCCCGTCATCATCGGTGTCGAGGGCGATGGGATGGGCGTCTGCATAACCGTTTTGAGCTCGGAAATTGAAGACCTCGGTCGTTGCCGTCAACTCCATCCCGATGAAGCGCGCGCCGTTTCCTGGTGTCCGTCCGTTGGCGTCGGTGGGGACCGTCACAATCATTTCGGGTGCGCTGTCTTGGTCCAGTTGGACAATGACCGGGCCGGGGAGCCTCAATCGCGGAGAGTCCGAGTCGGTGTCCGTTCCTTGCACGGCGACACGCTCCCAATCCAGCGAGCCGCTGGAGCCGTCGATTTTCCAAATCCACATGTTGCCCGAATCGCCGTCAATGGTGGTCAGCACCACCGATGTGGTGCTGCTGTCGAGTTGAGCCCAAACCGGGTCAGAGGGGTGCGTTCCTCGGTCAAGTGAGACGCTCCACGTTGCTTCGGTTGGTTGGGTGTTGGTCAATTCGTAAGCGTTCACTTTCACCAGCGGATTGTTGGTGGGGTCGTCCACGAGAGCCACCACCAGTTCGGGGGTGCCGTCCAGTTCAAGGTCGGCCAGCAGGGGTTGAGTGACGGCCTTGTGGTCGCTGTTGGCGGTTGCGAAATGCGGAGAGGGTGAACCGATGCGCACATCTGCGTCGGTGTACGACCACACCAGTTCATTGCTGTGGCCCGAGGTTTGCCAGTTGGATTCCGTGCAGGTCAACCGGGGGGACCACACATCGATGTTGAACGCTCCGTCGGTGTCGTAGACCACGATGATTTCCAGAAAACCGTCGTGGTCTAGATCGTGGATCATCGGCGTGGATCGAACGGCCTCGGTTGCGCCGAGACTGGCTTTCCATGCTATCTTAGCATCGTTGCCCGTGATGATGTTGAGGTGACTTTGACGGTTGCCATCGATGAACTCGCTGGAGATCACCACGGGAAACAACGTCCCGGCACCGCATCGCTCAACGGCCGATTCACTGGCAGAAACGCTTTGCGAGAAATCCCCGATGACCGAGCCGTAAGCATCGCTTTCGGTCTGGTCGCTGAACACCTGCCAGTTCACAACGGGCGTGTGAAGGGTGGCAAGTTCGGCTACATCTGCCACGTTCCCGTCACCCGGCCCACCGTCTGGACCGTGGTCCGGAACCGTTTGATTGTGGGTTGGGGTACGAGCGTATTGAGCCCAAGGCTGCTGGGTCTCGTTCCACGCATCGCCGGTGGTGCGAATCACCGTTGTGTCGGCCAGCGTATCCCGTTCCATGAGGGGCGTGAGCACGACGCTCAACATGAGCCATATCATGCCAAACGCCACAGCACGGTGGACGGTGCTGCGGGATGATGATGTTGGCATGATGATTCACCTGCTCCGGGGGGTTGTTATTGATTATGGCTCCTTCAAGACCTAAAACCCCTTTTCTCGGTTGCATCATGGCGGCCGAAACAGGGCAACGGAAAGGAACCAGTGGGGCGGGTTTGCCGCTTGAATTAAATAGGGGTCGTCGGTGGAAGGAACGACTTCGGTCGCTTTCTCTCCTGAGGTTACCCGGTGAAGGACGGAACAGTCGCTTGACTGCACCGTCTTTTCCGTGCCTCCTGAGGGTGCAAAGAGGTGAAAAGATGTACAAGGTCGTAACCAAAGAAGACACCATCCGCATTCCTGCGGAATACATGCGCAAGGGTCAATCGCTCGACCAACATATTGACCGTTTGTCAATGGACGCCTTCGAGGGGAAATTCGACGCTGAAAATCGATTTGTCTTGGTGACGAACAATCACAAAACCCTCGGTCGAGGCCGAATCATTCACGGGGACGGCGCCATCTACCAGCGTGTTCAATTTGACGCCGTTCTCTTTTGCATGGACGATCAAGAAGTCGTAGAAGGAGCCGTTTCCGAAGTCAACGAGTTCGGAGCCTTTGTTCGCATCGGTCCCATGGAAGCTCTGCTCCACAAGTCCCAAATCATGGACGAACCGGTCGACATCAACATCGGTGCCAACAAGATCACGGGTCGCCAAACCGGTCGAGAACTTTCGATTGGTTCGTTCGTTCGGGCTCGTATCGTTTCTCTCTCACCCGACACCTCCGACCCACGACGCTCCAAGATCGGTCTGACCTCCAAGCAAGACGGCCTCGGCTCGCCGCAATGGAGCAAGAAGGGAAGTGAGTGAACATGGCCAAAATGCCCTTTGCCTGTGGTGAGTGCCACATGATTCTAAGCGATGGAGTGGACCAGTGTCCTCACCATCCTTCCGCCCCTGTCTCATCCGATTGGACGGGCTACGTCATCATCGTCAACCCTGGGCGCTCAGAAATTGCCAAGCGACTTCAGGTTGAAAAACCCGGCCGCTACGCCCTTAAGGTCAACATCCGTTGAAGGTGATACCATGCAGATTAAAGAACGAAAAGAAAACAAAATCTTGAACCGAGTTGAAATCTCATTCAGTTGGAAACACGACAAGAAATCCACGCCGTCCCGTACCGAGGTCATGGACCTGGTCCAGACCCTTGAACCGGGGTCTGATCGCGACCTCATCGTCGTGAAGAACTGTTCCACCCGCTTTGGGCAACCACTGACGACCGGATTGGCCTTCATTTACGGCTCCAAGGAGGCCATGGCCGTGGAGCCCGGCTACATCCACAAGCGTCATGAATCGCTCCGCAGTTCTTCCTCACCCGCCGGCGAGGAATCAAGTGAAGGAGGCGATGAATGATGGGCGACGGTCCAAACCCCAAAGGAAAGTGGTCCAAGTACAAAGTTGAGGACGGAAAACTGGTGCGCGGTGAACACTGTCCAAACTGCGGGCCCGGTGTCTTCCTCGCCATCCACAACAACCGCAAGTCCTGCGGTCGTTGCGGCTACACAGCTTCCGTTGAGTGATTCAGACGTCCACGTTGGACGCTGTAAACGGGCTCTTATCCCACGAACCATCGTTGTAAAGCACGAGGGCGCCGCCCTTGATGGGCACGATGTGGACAGGCAATTCCGATGTCTCTCTGCGGTCCACCATCGCCTCTGAAACGACCACCTCCTCTCGCCAGCCTGCAACACGCCAGCCGTTCAGTTCCGAATCCCATGAAGCATCTTGGACGGGTCCACTGAGATGCGCCTGCTTGATCATCACCATGTTGTGCAACCACGTCAAGACACCGTCCGTCGTGCACAACAAATCGTGTTCACCGTGCTTGAAATGGTGCTCGAGCGGTGCTTCGACGCTGTCGAAGAGGTGTTCTTCGACAAGTTGTCCGGTCGCCAGAGAGCGTCGCTGTACGCGCCCTCCTCTGGAGGTCACCCAGCACTCATCGTTGTGGACGTGCAAGCTGATCGTCTCTTGGTTTCGAGGACGCCGTTTTGGGTAGGACCACTCAGGTGGTGGCATTCTCCATTGTTCATCGGCATTCAAACCGATGCCGTACAACCCTCTGCGATACAAATTAAACACCACGACCTCACCGTTTGTTGCAAGTGCCATTGGCTCGGCGTCCAGTGCGTGCGCCCAACTGGTTCCTGCAGGATGATGCGTCGTTCGAGTCCCAATGGACGTGCGAAGTTCCGAACGTGGTTGGCCGTTTTCGTCTGAACCCACAGGCATTGCTCCCATGCACGCGAGCATGAGTTCTCTGTCCAACCACGTTCCGATGAGATGACCGTTTGCGATGACGCCCTGGCGGAGGCGCATAGGGTGGGGTCGCGAAACCTGGGTAACGGGTTGCATGTCGGTATCCAACCACAGAAATTCTCCGTCCATGCCTGAAACCAACGCACCCTCTTCGTGATGAACGACGACATCGGGGAGGAACGGGATGCTGGGGGGCAGGCCCTCGTTCATGGAGGTGGCTGGAGTCGCATCTATGTCAACTCTCGTCTGAGTCATCTCAAAATAGATGGGCGGGAAGCCACGGACATGAGCGATGTTACGGTGATCTTGATCGCCGTCAATCAACGAGACATCGCCAGCACCAATCAAGCCGATTTGCTTCGGACGTTGGACGATTGGACACCGCTGGACGCCGTCGAAGGCTGTTCGTGTTATGCTTTTGAGCACCTGCGCATGATGTATCTGCCCGATGGGTTGTTGTTCGAGGACCACCTCGACCGCCGCTGGCAAGCCGCCACCGGTGAAATCGTGAGCGAAGTGGTGTTTCCATCGCGACATGTCGCAGCGAGTGGACAAGCCTCGTTGACCCTCCATCCCATCGGGGTCCCTCATCTTCCAATGCTTGAACAAGGTCGATACGGGGGGCATGGAGGTTCAGCTCCACCCCCTTCAACACGTTTGGCGACGTGGTGGAAAATGCTCCTGGAACGCACCCGGGACAACAAGGATGTCGAGGGTTTTGATGTTTCGCTTGAGGTCACTCATCACGGTCCGACCTTGGACGTTCCTTGCCTCTTCATCGAGGTGGGATCCACCGAGGCAACGTGGGGTCATCAAGGCGCTGCTGCCGTTCTGGCGGGCATCATGAAAGACGGGCTGCTGAATGAAGACGAGAACGTTTGGGACCCAACGGTTCACGCCGGTCAATTGGTCCTGGTCACGCTCGGTGGCGGTCACTACGCCCCTCGTGCGAATACACTTGCCGCTCTCGAGGGCGTGTGGCTCGGCCACATGCTCGCCACCTATGCATTGCCCTTTGAGCAGACCCCTGATGGAGACGTCGGGGGGCGCTGGAAGCAATCCATTCTCGCAGCACTGAGCGCAACTCGTCAGGCTTTTCCAGGTGGTGACCTCGTGTGTTCTATGGACAAAAAAGCGTTCAAGGGATGGCAACGTCAGGCTGTCCGGGACCTTTTGGAATCCGAGCGTGTCCCCTTGTTGACCACGCATCAGATCAAGGAACGCATCGGCCACGTGTGAGCAACAGCACAAAGGGTCAAAGAGCGCCTTAGCAGTGGCACGGCCATGGTGGGGTGGTTCTCCAAGTTGATCGTTGCCACCACCGTCCGCATGCCAAAGTGGTTCGTCCGCTGGGTCAGTCGACGATACGTCGCTGGGGATTCGTTGGTCGATGCCGTGGCTGTTATGAAACGGTTGTCCAGCGAGGGCGCTTGTTTCACCGTGGACGTCCTCGGTGAAGAAATTTCCAGCATGGACGAAGCTGCCTTCTTTTTGGAGGAATACATACGCGTCATGCACGCCATCAAAGAACATGGATTTGATGCCAACATTAGCATCAAACCAACCGCCTTCGGATTGCTGATCGACCCGGAAAAAGGCATGGATAACATCCGAAAAATGGTGTCAATGGCCGCCGAGGAGAACATGTTCGTACGTCTGGACATGGAGGACCATCGTGTGACCACCAGCACCATTGAGGTTGTCGTTGCCCTGCACAGCGAGGGTCTAACCAATGTCGGTACGGTGCTTCAAGGGCGCCTCTTCCGAACCCTTTCGGACATTGATTCGCTCGAAACATCACTGGGTCCGGCTGCTGACTATCGGATTTGCAAGGGCATCTATCTTGAACCGGAAGACATCTCCTTCACGGGCTACAGAGACATCGTTGACGCAACCAACGCAGCCATCGACCGTATGTTCGCTGCAGGTGCTTACGTGGGCGTTGCAAGTCACGACCTTCCCGTCATCAACCACACCCTCTCAGCGTTGGAAGCCCACGGCATGGGCCCGGGCGTTGATGACCCTCGACCAAACGCTGGGGATCACCGACATCACAAGGGACCGGGCTACGAATTTCAGCTCTTGCTGGGCGTTCGGGGTCCTATGCGCCGCCGTCTTCTGGCAGAGGGCCACCGGACCCGCGTCTACATTCCGTACGGAGAAAAATGGTACGAATACAGCATCCGTCGCTTGCAGGAAAACCCGACCATCGGCTCGCACGTTGCCAAGGCCTTCCTGATGCCGTGGACCAATCGTCCATGATCACTTTCGTTTCTTTTTTCTCGGGCGGTTTCGAGTTGCGTTCGGGTTGACCCCTTTCTTGATGTGCTCTTTGGGTCGCTCAGGGTTTGGATTGTGTCCCAAACGCCCTTCTTTCCATGCTTGACGACGCTCGCGCGGCGTTCGCGGTGCAAAATGTTCGGATTTAGGCGGTTCATGCAAGTACATCCGTTTGATGTCCGGAGCACGGACGGTGCCACGCATGGTGCGCCCGGAGCCCGTGTGGATGGCTCGAATTCTCCAAGTCTCGCCGTTGTGATCCATCAGGTGGCCGCCTGTGAAGGTGGTTTCCTGGGGGACGACGAGAACGTCTGCTGTGGAGTCCTCCCCACGCGTCAACGTCAACTTTACGCGAACCATGTCGGTCCGAAGAGCGGTGATTCGTGCGATGTTCGCAGCGGTTTCAGCGGAGCTCATCCGCTCATCCCGCGTCTCGATTTGGTGTATTCTCCACAGCATGTCGTTTTCTTCAAAGACGTCACCGATAACGAATTCTTCGTCGGCATCAACCACGAGAACCACCCGCTCGGACCGAGGTCCATCGGTGAGGATGAAGGGAATGTTGGTCGGTGGAGGGGGTCGGAACTCGACGGTGTGAACGTGCTGGCACACATGGCAGCGTACCATGAAATCGGCGCCGTCTCCGACTTTCTTCTCCCTCAAGATGTCGTGAGCAGTCATATCGTCGCACGACGGGCAGTAGGTGGCGTTTTCGAGGACGTCGTCCTCATCGGCCAACGCTTCCTCCTCTTCCACGGTGCTTCCCCGTGTCTTGCCTGAACCCACTTGGTTTGAACCCTCCGACTTGTGAGGTGTGCAAGGCTTGATGTTGGAGGTGAGGAAGCGGACACCATGGGCGAGTCCTCGGACGGGATTGAGCGGAGTGAACTCCTCGTCCATGTGTTGGCAAAAGACCCCCAACAACCGCAAGACGAGCCCCTCATCGCTTCCAACATCAACGAACAACTCCAACACATGGGCTTGTCAACGTGGTCCATTTCGCTTCAACGCCGTGTTCGAGACGCATTGGGGCGTTTGCAACCGAAGACATTGCTCGAGGTCGGGGCCAGCGTTGGCCACAGAACGGCTTGGATGCTGGATCTTTTCGAGCGGGAGGAACGAACGCTTCAGGCGTTGACCCTTGTGGAGCAGGGTGGAAAGTTCGGCGTCATTCTCAAGCGTCTCCTTCAACGGTACGATGCGCTTGATTGGTCCAACGTGGTGGTGGGCGACCCGGAACGACTCGCTGCTGAGCATCAGGCTTGGAGCCTTGCTGCGGCGACAGGAGCGGAACTTTCCCAAACGCCGTTTGAGCCGACCTACGATGCGATCATCGTGGACGGCCCTTCGCCAGCTCGGGCAGAATTGGTTTCAACCTACCTTCCTCTCCTCCATCCAAACGGTGTGCTCTTCACGGTTGAGCCCGATATGCCCACCGGTGAGGTGGCTGACGACGACGAGGTCGGTATGGCGCTTGTGAACGGGTTCAATCGTTGGATTCAACTCATCAGTGATACACAGTCATCGCACCACGTCGCCTTCATGCCCTTGTTCGGGGGCACGCTGGTGGCGTGGCTACCGGTTTAGGCTTGAGTGGCCTGTTGAATGAGCCCTGAAACGTTCAGCAGTCCGTAGCCGTAATAATCGTCGTGCGTGGTTTGACCGCTTTCCATCACAGCGCTGTCCTTGAGCCATTGCTTTACGGCATCAACATTGTCGGCCCCGCCCGTTGACTGGTCCGCCATAAGACTCGGCTTTTCCTCGAGGAGCAGACACAACGCTCCGGTCACGTACACTGTGGCTGCACTCGTTCCGTCGGCGATGCCCCAACCGCCGTCCATGGTGAGAACCGGCACGCCCTCGGCAGGAGCGACAATTTCGGGTTTTTTGTTCGGGTCGCCTCGCGGCATCAGTATGGGAAGTGGCAACAAGCGTCCGTTGTTGTCGCCCTTCGATGACCCGGGCCAAATGCTGCCTTTGAGGTTCACGCCACCCACCGAGATGACACCGGCTTCGCTCGATGGGTGAGCAACATCACCGTCATCGTCTTCGCCGTCGTTGCCTGCGGCGGCCACGACGTACACGCCGGCATCCACCGCATCGTTTGCGGCATCGCCGGAACTTCGTCCGTCGCCGATTGAAAATGGCAGAACATCGGGGGCTCCACCCAACGACAATGAAATCACGTGGGCACCGTTGGCAACGCACCAGTCCACGGCATCGGCCACGATGTTGTCGCTTCCGCTGCCGTCCGAACTCAGGGCTTTCGCCACCAGGAGGTCGACGTTTTTGGCCGTTCCTTTGAGCCAACCGTTGGCAACGAGTAAACCGGCCATCGAAGTGCCGTGCCCGTGGTCGTCGTACGGTTGGCCGTTTCCGTTGACAAAGTCTTTCCATCCCGCCAGATTGACGTCTTCAAGGTCGCTGTGGTCCAGTGCTATGCCCGAGTCCACGATGCAGGCGGTCACGCCCTCACCCGTGAGCCCGCCGGAGGCAGGGTTCACGAGGTCGTTGTACCCGGTGTGCCGTTCAAGCGCAACTTCGCTGGGGCGCAATAGAATGGCGCCATCGCTGAGTACCACGGCTGCGAGGTAGCCAGCTGCGAGCACAAGCGTGATGCCCATCGTGATGCTGACGATGATTTTGATGGCGCGCATGTCGGACGCCTTCTCTGCGATGGGCGTCTCGGTGTGTGGGCTTGGGACGAGCCCCGGTGGAACAATGCCGGCAGAAGGCGTATCCCCGGTTGCCATGCTCATCAACCCAAGGTGTGAACGATTTCATTCAACGTGTCAACGAATCGACGGACGTCTTCTTCGTTGTTGTACAGGTAGGCCGACGCCCTTAGGGATCCTTGTGGGTGCCCCCGGTCGGCAAACCAGGAGTGAACGCAATGCTGTCCGCTCCGGACCATGACGCCTGCTGCTTCGTCCAGCAACAACGCAACATCGTGGGCGGGCAGTTCATCCATCAACAGCGAGCAGATACCACCCCGCTTGGAGGCGTCCTCGGGTCCGATGATTGAAACACCCGGCAAATCCTTGACCCCGTCGGTCATGATTTGGTTGAGTTTGACTTCGTGCTCGTGGACGGCGTTCATGTCGAGGCTCGACAGATAGTCGATAGCGGCTCCAGTGGCCACCATGCCAGAAAAGTTGCCTAAGCCTCCTTCAAATCGGGCCGGCGGTGGAGCCCACGCTGCATCGGTGTAGGTGGAGGACTTGACCGTTTGTCCGCCCGATTGAATCGACCTCAGTCCATCGAGCAGTTCGTAGCGACCCCAAAGGCCACCCATTCCTGAAGGCCCGCACATCTTGTGGATGGAGAACGAGAGAAAGTCGATGTCAAGAGCTTGCACGTCCACGTCCATGTGCGGGGTGGATTGTGCACCGTCGACGGCGATGAGTGCGCCGTGGTCGTGGGCAACCTTGGTGACCTCTGCGATGGGAATCGCCACCCCGTCCAAATTTCCAACGTGGCTGACGGCCACCATCTTGAGTTGTTCACCTGCATCGGCGCAGGCTGCCTCAAACGCTTCCATATCGAACGTGTTGTCCTCGTGACTTGGAACGACACGATGATCGACGCCTTGCTCTTGCTCAAGCTGAAGCCACGGAACGAGGTTGGAGTTGTGCTCACGATCCGAACTCAAGATCACATCACCTTTCTCCCACGACATACCGTGCGCAATTTGATTGATCGAGTGAGTGGCGTTTCGTGTGAAGACGATTTCATTGGGGTTTTCAGCGTTGAGGAAGGAGGCGAGTTTTTTCCGAGCATCCGAAACGGACTTGGAAACTGCGGTTCCGTATCGATGGACGGACCGACCGCCACAGCCCGGGGTTTCGGTGTAGTATCGGTGGATGGCATCCACGACGGATTGCGGTTTGAGCGTCACGCAGGCGTTGTCGAGGTAGGCGGGAGGATGGTCGCCTCGCAGGGTAGGAAAGTCATCACGGTGGTTGTTGAACATCTTACCAAGCCTCCTGGTCGGGCATGTAGTCGAGCGCAGGTGCATTCACCCCGCAGACTGGGCAGGCTATACGGGTTGGCATTGGTTCATTGCACGCGGTGCAGTTTGTGCCGACCGTCACCATCGTGGAACAACCCGCTGCTAAGCACGGGTGCATGGGTTCACCAGCATCGCTCATTCGCAAGGGTGAGTCTGCCCCGCATTCGGGGCACGAGGCACCGACCTGACGAATCGTGAGTTCTTGTCCGGACATTTCCAACGAAGCATCCAACGCTGCGCGTGTTTGAACGCTGGTTTGGGTTCCGAGCATGCGTTGCGGGTACCACAAGATGAACAACAACAGCGGAATGGACGGAAGCCCTGTGAGCAGGTGGACAGCAAGGAAGCCCAGGTTGCTCTCGCCGTAGGAGGAGACGTGATGGAGACCCGCCCACGACGAGACGACGATCAGAAGAATCCAAACACCAAACAGCGTTGACCATCCTTTCAGAGAGTGTTCTGCCAACGCTTCTTCCATCACACGCACGTCTTGATGCAAGTGGTTGATCTCCACGTGGAGGTCTCGAGTTTCAACCACGGCCTTCCAGAAGAAGAACAAGAAAAACAGCACGGTTAGAGTGATCAGGGTGCCCTCCATCATTTCGGACAGTTTGAATCCGACCGGAAACGAAGGGTTTGTTCTGTGAAAGAAAATTTGCGCACCCACCATGCCGTTCCACATGACGAGCAACGACAGTGCGTGAACCCTCATCACCGGGAACAGCATCCATGCTTGATAGGCAAACCAGCCCCAGCAGATCATCGAAATGAGCATTTGGAAAAACTGGAAACCGTTGATGGCCGTGATGCCATCAAGTCCAGTGAGTTTTGCATCACCTCCGTTCCACAACTCAACGGAGACCGAACCGAGGATCAAGGCTGCGAAACCAAAAGCAATGGTGGCGTAGTGGGTTCGTTTCCATTCCAAACGGAGGAGCCTGTAGTGAAACGTCCATTCTTTCAGAACGGTGTTGAGACCGTCGGACAAGGGCACGTTTGGGGGAACGGGCCTGTTCAGGTTCATGTCGGCCAGGCGGAACGGAAGGGAAGATTTTCCAGCGGTCCTCTCGGCGCTGGTTTCAGCACCCTCGCCCGCCCAGAAGGGAGAAGGCGATCTACCGGCGATGACATCCGCCTCAACCTCGGCGCCCTCGGCCATGTTGCTGTGCTGGAGGTCGCCCCTTTGAGTCCTTTCGCTTTCCCAACCAGCCGCGTTCCTCCAAGAGGGTGATGGTTAAACGAGAAGTGGGGCTCGGCACCGATAGAGCCGAGATCGCATAGCCTGGTAGTGCGCGCGACTGGAAATCGCGTGGGCCCGTTCCCTCGGGAGTTCAAATCTCTCTCTCGGCGCCAACTCCCCATTTTCGGCGTGGGTGTCGGTCGTTGCGGGAACCGGAATCTCCATGTCAGCGATTCATAACGGCAGCATATGGAGGACGACGGTGGACGACGTCGTCCATGGCTTGCGCTTTTCCTTCTGGGTCTTGCCTTGCACGCCTATGCCGCCTACAACAGCGATCTGGGCTTGGACGCCCACGTCCGTCTCAACGTGATCAACGACAATTCTGCCGATGGCGCCGATGCACCGTGGGGCTCGCCACGGATTTCCGGCGACGCCTCACAACCTGGTGCGTCGGCGTTTGACGGCTACATTCCCCCCTGGAACACCTCGGAGTTTTTGATGAAGACCACCGCTGTTCTTGCGCTTGTGGTGGTCGCGCTGTTGGTGTCAATCAACTCGTCCCAATCGACCACATATCGTCTCGATCTCACTTGGGGTGCGCTCTTGCTTTTGAGTCCAGTGCTGATGTTTTCGACCAGTCGTGGGTACGATGAGGCATCGCTGGCGTTGTTGATGGGGTTGGGGGTGGCCGGCTTTGGACGCAAGGTCAGCGATGAACGGGCTCAACTTCGCATGCACAGCGTGCTGATGGCCACGAGTCTATTGTTCGTATTGGGGTGGAAGGGGTTCAACATCCTCACGTGTTTTTCGGTTTGGTTCGCCGCACTGGCTCTCGCAGAGGGCTGGATGGCCATGATTCATCGTCAGAGCAGCCCGTCATCGTCGTGGCTCGTTCACCCGTGGAAGATGGGTGCCTTTGCGTCGGCTTGCCTTTTCTTCGGTGTTTTTATTGTCGGGTTGTTTTCTTCAAGCGGTACGTTTTCCGCCATCGGGGAGCGTCCCGTACATTTTCTCGTGGCCACCGTGTTTGCGCTGATCGACACGGTGGTTCTCTACCTCCTCCTGGGGTGTTTGCTCTGGCCGATGGTGATTCGTCGTTGGCGCTCCCTTTCCGAAGTGCGTGGACCTGTTCACACGATGTTGGTGGTGTACATCTTCACTGTCCTGACGGGCGTTGTTCTTTACATCGCAGCTTTGTGGACGTTCGAGTCATCGTTGTGGGGGGTCGGTCTTCCAGAAACCATGATCGTTCTTGGGAACAACGGTCGCTACGCTACTCTGGTTCTCATCCCCCTGGTCGTCCTGCTCAAGTCCGTTGAGCCTGCGAAACCTACAGAACCAATGAGATGGATCGCGCCACTCACCGCCGTCGCCATGGTTCTCCCGTTTTTGGTCTTCACGACGTTTGTCGGGCATCAAGTCTGGTCGGAAGATGTCGGTGAACGGCTTGCTGAAGTCTGGCAGGAGGAGGATCGCACCTTCCTTCTGGTGGCGCCTGAATCCTTGGCTATGCATCATCTCTACGCCATGAAAACCCACGTGGACCTTGACGGATCGAAGGGCGTCGTGGGCCATTGGGTCGCACCAGAAAGCGCATCGGATCGCTTGGACGCGGAGCTTGAGGTTGACTATCTCATCGTGGGACCAAACGCTGAGTTCAGCGTTTCCGATGAGGATTGGGTGCTGGTGGATTCATCACAGGTGCCAGTGAACATCCCGGGTGGAATACAAAGTGGGGTGTGGTCGTTGTACAGCGCCGCCGCATGAAACTTCGCTTCGCGAAGCGATTATATCCGTTTGGCCGGTCCGCCGAATCACTGCCACCGTGGCTTAGGGGTATAGCACCTCATTGGTAATGAGGAGGTCGCGAGTTCAAATCTCGCCGGTGGCTCCAGCATCCGCTCGCCGACATGGGGGCACAATCTCTGTTTTCCCCTCCGTTTTACCTCAATGTATAAAGGGCGATTTTACTTAATTCAAAGCGAGAAGGCAACTTCTCAGATGGGATGCACGTGGAGCGAAAGCAACAACAAGCGGAAGAAATGCAACGACGGGTGAAGGAACTTCAACACCAAGTCGATGAGCTGAAAGAACTGGTCAACACGCTTCTGAGCGTCATCGTGGAGGAACCCGATGGCGTTCACAGTGGCGCAGCACCCACCATACCCGGTCAGGCCATGATGCGGGTCTGCATGTGATCACCCCTTGATAACCGCCAAGGGATTCATCCGCGCAACGGGCCGTGCAAGGCCTGCATTGGCCGTCAATCGAATCACTTCATCAACGTCTTTGTAAGCATCAGGTGCCTCCTCGGAGAGAACGTTCGGGGTTGAGGCGTGGACTCGAACACCCCTTGATTCGAGCTCACGCTTCAGAGCCTTCCCGTCCAGGAGTTTTTTTGCTTGACTCCTGGACAGCGCTCTGCCTGCGCCGTGGCATGAGGAGCCAAACGCTTGGTTGCTCCCCTTTGTTGAACCGGCCATGATCCACGAACCATTACCCATGTCGCCGGGTACGATGACGGGTTGGCCGGTTGCTGAAAATTGAGCCGCCACGTCGGGGTGATCGCCTCCAAAGGCTCGAGTCGCCCCTTTGCGATGCACACAGCACGAACATGACTTTCCGTGAACGACGTGCGTTTCCATTTTCGCGATGTTGTGCGCCACATCGTAAAGAGTGCGCGCCTCACCGTCGACACCCATTTCGAGACGCAGCACGGTGCGAAGGCGGTCGGCCAGCACCGCCCGGTTCGCAAAGGCAAAATTGGCCGCAGCGTTCATGGCGTCCAGATACGCTTGGCCTTGCTTGGAGTGGACTGGAGCTGCGGCGAGCTGTCGGTCGGGAAGATGATAGTCCCACGTGTCGTTGTGCCACATGCCCCCTTGCAATTTGTAGGATGCTTCCAGCTGACGCACGTGGTCGGTGCACACCTGATGGCCCAGTCCTCTGCTACCGGAGTGAATCATGGCGACGATTTGATCTTCGTAGAGTCCCCAAGCAGCGGCGGTCGGTTCGTCCACCACCTGCCCAACCGTTTGCAATTCCAGGAAATGGTTTCCGCTACCAAGCGTTCCAAGTGAGCGCAGACCGCGTTCAAGGGCCCGTTGTGAAATGGATGCTTCTGTGGTTTCCATGAGTCCTTTGGATTCCAACGATGCCAGGTCCTCGTGCAATCCATGTCCGAGGTCAACAGCAGCGTGCGCGCCTCGCTGAAGAATGTCCTGAAGATTTTGCGAAGAGATGTCCACGCCGCCTTTGCCCGAACCACCTGCAGGGATTCGACCGGCAAGGCGACCTGCAAGTTTTTTCAAGTTTGGAACATCGTCAACCGTGGCATCAAGTGCTAGAAATCGGACGCCGCAGTTGATGTCAAACCCTACTCCACCGGGGGAGATGGCACCGCCCTGCTCGCCGTGCTCCGTGTCTGTGGCCACCACACCGCCGATTGGAAAACCGTAGCCGTAGTGCCAGTCGGCCATGGCCCATGCTTCCCCAACAATACCTGGCATCGCAGCCGTGTTGACAAGTTGTTCTGGACCCCGATCGTCGGCGTGGCGCTTCATGTGGGCCGCATCCGTGATCATACGAGCATCCGCTTTCATTGCGCCGTGGGCACGGATCCGCATCGTGCCGTCGCTTTCGGCAACAAGATGCTCTCGCCACCCCCGGTCCATGGTTCTCAATGCCGGAACCCTCGGATTTGAGCCTTTTTGCTCTTCAGTGGAACATGTTTGGACACAACAGCCTTCAAGGAGGGCCCGTCCTAGGACGGAATGCCCACCTGCGGAGGTATGTTTCATGTCGTTGCCCCCGATCGATTTGGCTGTGTTCAAAGACAACGGGTTCACGCGGAAACAGTGCAGAGTCTCCGACCTGTGGTTCTGGACCTCAGACAGCGAGCGCGAGACGTGCGGAGACACGTCAGAAGACGAATACACCTTCATCGGAGCGCCGCTCATTCCCGGTTTTGAACAGCGGGGGAAGGAATTGAAAGACGCCATGCGAGAGGCTTTCTTGGGGTTTTTCGAAACGCACAATCACAGCCGAATTGACCCTTACCCTGTCCTGGCGCGATGGCGAGACGATATTCACCTCACCATCGCCTCGATCGCTGATTTTCAGCCCCACGTAACCTCCGGTGCTGTTGAACCACCCGCCAACCCTCTGGCCGTTTCCCAACCCTGTATTCGCTTGACGGATGTGGACGCTGTGGGTCGTTCTGGTCGGCACCTCACCACCTTTGAAATGATGGCCCATCACGTGTTCAATCGTCCAGATGAGGGCCTTGAAATCTACTGGATGGAGACGTGCGTTGAACACTGCCATCGCATGCTCACGGAGACCTTCAGCGTCCCTGCGGAGCAGATAACGTACGTTGAGAATCCGTGGTGCGGAGGCGGCAACGCCGGGGCCGCCGTCGAAGTCATCGTCGGGGGTCTGGAACTTGCCACGCTGGTGTTCATGGACATGGAGGAACACCCGGACGGCAACATTGAGCTCAAGGGGGACCGATACAGGACAATGCCGCTGCAAATCATCGATACGGGCTACGGCCTGGAGCGATTTTGTTGGGCGGCCGCAGGAACACCCACCATCTACGAGGCCATCTATCCAGAAACCGTGGCTTGGCTCAAGGAACTTTCCGGATTTGAGACGGTGACCGACCAGTGGCCCGACCTTGACCTCAACAGATTGCTCAGCGAAATGTCTCGACTCAACGGCATCATGAACATTGAAGCGGGCGTGGACGGAGATGCGTTGGTGGACCTTTTCTTGACCAAACTCGACGAGCGCGGCGTCAAACTCACCGCTCAGCAATTCTCATCCGTCACCGAACCACTCGCCAACATTTACGCCATTCCTGACCACTTGCACGCACTGTGCAACATGCTTGGCGACGGTTTGGTTCCTTCCAACGCCAAGGCCGGGTACCTTGCACGAATGCTAGCACGCCGAGTGCTTCGAATGCGAGACGAGCTTGGTGTTCAGGTATCGCTCTCGGAATTGGCCTCCCATCACCTCGACGTCAACCTTGGTGGCCATCTGAGCAAGCAAACTCGAGACGGGCTTCTCACGATTCTTTCCCTCGAGGAGGAACGCTACGCTGAAATGCTCCGTAAAGGCACCAACGTGATACAAACTCAGTTGAAGGCTCTTCCCAAAGACAGTCACTCTGTCCCCGATGAACAGCTCTTCACCATGAACGACTCACACGGCCTTGCGCCCGACATGGTCATCACGCTCGCACGGGCTGCTGGCTGGAGCAACGTTGCGTTGCGCACCGGGTTCTCTGCAGAGATGGCCGAGCGCCATGCACGGCTGGCCAAGGAGGCTGCGAAAACCTCAGAATCCACCCACGCCAGCATCGACGTCAGCAAATTTGAACCCACCCAACTAAACTACTACGATGCCGTCTATGAGCCGCAATTTGATGCCCAGGTCCTGGGGTGTTTGCCCAGCGGCGACAACGGGCCGAGCGGTTCAACCCACGCTGTGGTCCTCGACACCACCCTCTTCTATCCGGAAGGTGGTGGCCAAGAAGGCGACCGAGGAACGCTGCTGCAGGGCGACATACGTGCAACCGTGCTGGACACTCAGAAAGTGGGCAATGTGGTTGTTCACTACACCGATGCAGCGGTCAGCGCGAATGAACCGGTGGAGGGTTCGTTGGATTGGAACCGTCGAAAACAACTGATGGACCACCACACTGCGGTTCACATTGTTGGCGGAGCAGCTCGACGCTTGTTGGGTCCACACATCTTCCAGGCAGGATCACATCTTTCTGAGGAAAGCGGGCGCCTTGATATCACGCACTTTCATCGCTTGACCCGTCAGGAATTGGACGTCATGGAAGCCATGGCCAATGCGGTTCTGAGCGAAGTGCGAACGACCGAGAAATCAGAGTTGAATCGAAAGGATGCAGACCTTATTCACGGTTTCGACCTCTACCAGGGTGGCGCTCCGAAAGGCGATTCCATTCGAATTCTAAAAATCGCAGACCATGACATACAAGCTTGCGGCGGGACGCACCACGACGAGCCGGGTCAAATCGGTTCGATTCGCATCGTTCGCTCCACCGCTGTGCAAGATGGTGTTGAACGATTGCACATCGTGGCGGGTAACGCCGCGTTGAACCACGCACGTTCCCAAGACGCCCTCGTTCGTGAGGCAAGCGAGGTGTTCGGTGTTCACGGGGACGACCTTCCCAAAGCCGCCGCACGCTTTTTCAACGAATGGAAGGAGCAGCGAAAACTCATCGAAAACCTGGAATCAGAAATCGTACGGCTGCGCACGTCCGGAGGAGGGGACGACGCCACTGAAGTTGACGGCGTCCGCATCGTGGTGATGGAAATCGCTGGGGATTTGAAATCCATGACCACCATGCTCAAAGAACTGACGCTGGACGAGACCACACCCACCTTGGCCGTGCTCGGCTCAAGAGATGGGGGTGGGAAATTGATGATCGCAGCCACGGAAAACACCGTTGCAAGCGAACGATACAACGCTGTTGACCTCCTAAGATCCATTTCCTCGCACATTCGTGGAGGAGGCGGTGGTCGCCCAACGTTTGCCCAAGGTGGCGGTTCCAAACCCGATGGTCTCCCCGATGCTTTGGATGCAGCGCGTGAGCAGTTGGGCGTCTGATCACAATAGACTCCGGATCGCTTCTCGGTCAAAGTACGACACGGCTTGCTGGAATGCGTCCTCGGGCGCGAACCACGCTGCCTCTGAGATTTCTTCGGTTTGCAGCGTGAGTTCTGCGAGGTTTCCGTTCCACGTGGATCGGTAGGTCAACGAGACAAACGACACCCCTTCGTCGTTGAAGATGCGCTGGGTGATGACGGGTTCGACGTCGTCGAGCACGATTGTAAGGCCGAGTTCCTCAAGCGTCTCCCGGACGGCCCCGTTGGTTGGGTGTTCGTCGTGGTCCATGTATCCACCTGGTAGGGTCCAAAACCCGCTGAAATGGCCTCGCTCCACTTTGGCCATCAACAGCTCTCCTCGATCGTTGCAGACCATGACTTTTGACACCAATCGGTGGATGGAACGGTAAACAGCATCTCGCACCACCGGATGCACGCTGTTGTCCGATGCGCATGCGTCTTTCCAAGCCCAGTCCTTTGGCCAGTCCACCTTGGGGTAGCCTTTGATGACGGTGTACTCTGAATCACCGTAGCGCAAGCACGTTCGGCCTTTTTCCTCAAACTGTAGACCGATCGATGTCAGTTCGGAACGGGTAGGAAATCGCAGTTCATCATCGGTCTGAATTCGTCCTTTCACGGGCTGTTGGGGCCCCACTCCGGCGGAATTGACGAGAAACACCTTGCCGTCGTGTTCAAGATACACAACGAGCGGAGGATGCATACGAATTGGCCACGAATCGCTTGGTCATCAACCCTCGCTTTGGGCTCACCCTTGGTTTGGTTCCTCAATTCCCTTGGGCTCGGGCAGGGTCTTTTGCAGGGTTTCGGTGACCTTCAGTTCCTCCAATCGTCGGCCTTGTGGGACGACTCTTGATTCGTAGGAACTCATGGTGGAGTTGTAGGCTTTGGCGGCACTGGAAAGGTGGGAACCGACTTTGATGAAGTGTTCCATGGTTGTGTTGACACGCTTGTAGAGTTCGCGCGAACCATCGTAAATTTCTCTGGCCCCTTCTGCGAGCGTGTGCTGCTGCCAATACAACGCCACCGTGCGAAGCAAACCAAGCATCGTCACCGGTGTAGCGATGAGAACCGACCTACTCAGTGCGTAATCCATCAAGTCCGGATCCACGGAAAAAGCAGCGGCGGCCATGGCCTCGCTGGGCACAAACATGACCACGTGGTCAAATTCACCTTCAATCGTTTCTTGGTACCCTTTCTTGCTCAGGTCGGTGATGGTTTGTCGCATGGCTTTGGCGTGTTTCTTGAGCAGTTCGTCTTGTTCGGGTCCCGCTTCCAACTCAGCCGCTTCAAGGTAGTGTGCACCCGATGCTTTCGAATCGATGGGAAGAACCCCTTGGTCGGGAAGTTGGACCACAAAATCAGGTCGTCGACCGTCCTCGAGGGTGACTTGTTCGGTGAAATCGATGTGTTCGCTCATGCCGGCCATCTCAAAGAGACGACGAAGTTTCACTTCGCCCCAGTTTCCTCTCGCCTGACTTGATGTGGTCAAGGCCGTTGAGAGCGCCGTGGTTCGGCTGGACAGCGATTCGGTTTGCTCTCCCAACATTTTCAGATGGCGTTTGATGCCTTCGTAAGCCCCCACCCGTTCCTTTTCCATCTCGGTGTTGATGTCCAGCATCTTGGCCATCTCCTCCTGAAGCGGTTTGATGAGGTTTGCAACCTCGACCTTCCGCGATTCGAGTTCATGTTGAGCGTCTTTTTGCTGGGCCACGAGCTTGGCCTGGGCGAGTTCAAGAAAGTGGGCAGAGTTCTCCTTACCCACCTTGATGGCGATGTTTTCAACCTCAGCACGGATGCGCTGCTCGTTGGATTCTGCGGTCTCCTCGTTGGCTTTCAATCGTTCTTCAGCTCGTATGATGCGCCCCGACATTGATTGTTTTGCCATCAACCAACCCACGCCGCAACCGATGGCGACGCCCAGCACGAGGAGACCGTATTCCAGCAGACCTGTCATGTCAGAACAACACCGACGACGGTATATGATGAATACGCCACCGCCAATGTTCAAATCTCTCCGCCGCTTGGGCTCCACCATGCACTTTGAACAACTCAACGAAGGCGTTTGGGCCATGACCTACCTCATCGTCGATCCATCCACCCAACAGGCCGCTTTGGTGGACCCGGTTTACGATTACATGGAGGCGTATCTCGAACGCCTCGAAAACGACGGCCTGACGTTGGTGTACGCCATCGCAACCCACACCCACGCTGACCACATCACCGCCTGCTTTTCGCTGCGAGAACGACTGGGTTGCGAATACGTCATGTCGCATGAAACAGCAAGTTTGGGCGTGTCGATGCACGTCGACGACGAGGAGAAAATTATGCTGGGCTCAATCCCCATCCAATTCCACGCCGCACCGGGTCACACCAACGATTCGATGATCGTCCACGTTCCGGGCTACATGATGACCGGGGACTTTTTGTTCAACGGAGAAGGTGGAGTCGGTCGAGACGATTTACCCAGCGGCCGGGTGCGCATTCATTGGGATGCGCTGCAGGTTCTCAACCGCTTTGAAGGCCACACCGTGGTGTGTTCTGGACACGACCCCCCCGGAACCGAAATGATGTCGCTTGATTGGAATCGTGAGCACAACCCCGTGCTCGCCATGACCTCGTTTGAATCGTTCAAAGCATGGCAAGATGCAACGGCCGCTCAACTTGGCGGGGTTTCAAAAATAAAAACCGCCATACCCGCCAATCTGTTCGGGGAAGTGCCCGAGCGCATTCCTTGGCTTGAGTGAGTCTACTTCCGAAGTGGATTCTTCGGCGCCTTGGTGTCGAGAGGGATGCTCGGCAAGTTCTGCAAATCCTCGAAGCTCATCTGGTGAGGGTTGGGGATGTCAAACGCCGTCAATCGCTCGTCCATACCCATTCGCACGTTGAAATCAATCCGTCCCTTGGTTCGAGTTAAGTCGTACGAAAGTGGGCTGAGATGGTCGATGACATGCACTTCGAAGTCTTGGCGAACCCGCTCGCCGCGCCACGAGGAATACCCCCATCGATAGGAGATGCCCACGATGGCCGCCCCGTAGAGCAGGGTCAGCACCACGGTGGCAAACAAAATGGGGTTTCCGTCAACGTCCCGGGCTTCCTCAAGCAGGTTTCGGCCCAAGAGAAACACCAACCCGATGCCCACCACCGGGTTGAGCACACCTTCGAGCCACTGATTGACCGGTACAAGGCGCCCTTTGGCGGGGTCAACAAAAACGAGGTCGGCCTCAAACGCCGTGTTCAGGACCGAGAGAATCGAGAGCAAAATCATGTACAGAATGGACGACACGATGAGTTCGACCGTCCACGAATCCAAATCGAGCACCCAGTGGACGATGAGCCAAGCGAACAACCCAAGAAAAGCCGCTTGAGGGACGTAATTGAAGTGCTCAATGTGCTGGGAAAACTCCGTAAGCGAACGATGCTTTTCTCTGGTTCCCCGATGCGGCTTTGGAATGTGGATGACTTGCCAGTGCATCAGCCGCTCGATGCTTTTGAGGGCCCAAATCAGGAGCCGACGCCGAATGAGCAGATATTCCATGAACAGCATGAACGGAAAACCGATGAGAATCAACGGAAGGGCCATGATGGCTGAAAGCGGTAGAATCAGGAGGGCGGGGAGAAGCAAAAAGTGAGACAAGGTGAGCGGATGCAGCAATTCTGCTTCGATCAACCGCTGTTTGGCGGGAGGGATGCGAAGATTGCGGGCGATGTCGTCAAGGGTTTGGGAGAACGATGAAACTTGATGCCCCGAATCCACGATTTGACGCACAACGGTGCGGTACTCGGAAACTTCGTGGCCCACACCGACCCAAAACTGCCAGGCCAGGCGCATCGGCAGCGCAAGCAGAACGGGCAGAGCGAGGATGCCAGCACCCCACAGCAGTTCCTGCACCTCGGCTTCCATGTCTCAACCTCATCCACGGGACGCCTAAGGGGTTGTTCAAAAGAACGGTCCTCTGAGGCTCAATCCCAATGTTCTAACGCTTCCGGCCATTCATCGTGGCATGGCCAAAATAGCGGTGACCGATGGCATGGACGAAAAGGCCGTCCTGCGGTTGGAGAAGGCCGGGCATCAAGTGGTCTTGGGCCACATTGGAAAGGCGGACCTTCTGGCGGGTGCTCTCTCAAGTTTCGACGCCATCATCGTTCGCAGCGCCACCAAATTAACGGCCGACGTCCTCAAGGTGTCCGGAGACCGATTGAAGGTGATCGGCCGAGCGGGTGTGGGCGTCGACAACATCGACCTCAAAGCTGCGGGGGCCCAAGGCATTCAGGTGGTCAACGCACCTCGTGCCAGCACCCAATCGGTGGTTGAACTCACGTTGGGTCATCTTCTGGCTTCCATACGCCATCTGCCGCGAGCCGACCGGTCGTTGCGAAACGGCCAGTGGGCCAAGAAAGCCATGAAGGGGTCGGAATTGTCCGGCAAGGCCCTCGGTCTCATCGGCTTCGGGCGTATTGCTCAATCGGTGGGCCGTATCGCCCAGGCCATCGGGATGGAAGTTCACACATACGACCCCTACCTTCCTCCGAAAATTGCCAAAGCCCAAGGCACTCGATTGCACAAAACACTGGATGCACTGTTTTCCAATTGCACTCACATTTCTGTTCACTGCAACCTGACGGAGGAAACGCACCACCTTGTGAACGCTGAACGCTTGGCCGCCATGCCGCACATCGGCAAGGACGGGGCACGGTGTGGCAGCCACATCATCAATTGCGCACGGGGCGGCATCGTTGACGAGGAGGCGGTCATGGACGCCCTCTCTTCGGGTGTGTTGACCTCCGCTGCTCTGGACGTCTTCGAAGATGAACCGGTTGACCCCAAGCACCCACTTCTCCAGATGGAACACTTTCACGGGACACCGCACATCGGTGCATCCACCGTTGAAGCCCAAGGTCGTGTTGGCATGGACATCGCCACCAACGTCTTGGACGTCTTGGCGGGGCGCTCATGCAATTTTGTCGTGAACGAAGCGCACCTCTAGCACTTTCACTTTTTTGTGTCGGGTCTTGCCAAACCATGCCTTCCTTCTGGAGCCCCACAGTGCCATGGGTCGAAGTGTACCGTCGTGGCGAATGCGTGTTGAAGCAGAGTTGCAGAACTTGGTGCCGTACAGACGCGCCCTCGCACCGGACGATCGGGCTGCCTTTGACGCGCTTCTGGACGAGGTTCGTCAGCGGCGAACGGCCGGAGGAATGCTGCCGACGATGAACACGTGGCAACCCGCCGTCCTGAGCATGCTGGTCGGTGTCATGGCGGAACTTGCCGCGCTGTCCGAGCGAATCAAAACTCTCGAGGAACGGCATGGTCATGATTGAGGGGTGGCTTCTCGATGTTCACGGGAACACGTCCAGAACGGGCATGATTGCATGGATTATTGACGTACAGGGAACGCCTCATGCCTGTTCGGTTCCATGGAACCCCGTGATTCACGTTCACGCAACGCTTCGTGAATTGGACCGCTTGGAACACTGGTTGATGCAACCGGAACTGCGTCAACGATTTGGAATCAAGGTCGTTGGTTCTCGGCGTGCTCGACTTGACCTTGAGGCGGACCACCCGGTCAACGTTCTGGAAATTGAAGTTGGACGACATCCACACGTCCGGGCACTGGCAGAGCACATCGAGGCTCGAGGTGATTTCCACCGATACAAACTCTATTCGGTGGACGCCCATCTTGCGCAGCGCTTCCTGAACGAACAGGCGTGCGTTCCGTTCCAGCGCGTTCGCTGGTCGAGCGACGATCCCGGTCGTCTTGAGCCTTTGACCGCTCCTTCCGCGTCGGACATGTTCCCGCCGTTCCATGTTGCGAGGTTGGAGATTGAATTTTCGAGAACGCAAGGCCTACCATCGTTGGGTGATGTCGTGGAAACCATTCGGCTTGAAACGGTTCAGGAGCCGGGTTTTTCGCCTCCGTCATCAACGCACTCGATCGTGCTCGAGCGAACCGCCTACGCATCGGTCCCAGCCATGCTTTCTGCCTTTCAATCCGCTCTTCAGCGCATGGACCCCGACGTTCTTCTTTCTGCGGGTGGTGACCAACGCTGGTTTCCATGGCTGGTTCAACAACGTGAGGTGCACGGTCTTGACCTTGCGTTGGGACGGACCACCGAACCCCTTGAGCAATCCACGCACCAGCGCACGATTCACTCGTACGGACAGACGCGTCATCGACACGGCTCGTTCTTCCTCAACGGTCGTTTGCACCTGGACACCAAGAACAGCTTCATCGTGAACGAGGGTGGTCTCGCTGGGTTGTTTGAACTGGCTCAGCACTCTCGTCAATCCGCCCAAGTCATCTCTCGCCTTTCGCCCGGTTCGGTCATCAGCGCCATCCAGATGCGCGTGGCCATGGACGATGGGGTCTTGGTGCCGTGGAAGAAAAATCGTCCAGAGGACACGAAATCAGCCCTTGACCTGCTCCAAGCGGACCGCGGGGGGCTGTACCTTGACAGCCGTCCGGGCGTTCATGCCTCGGTGATTGAACTTGACTTTGCAAGCCTGTTCCCAAGCATCATCGCCACTCGAAACATCTCCCCAGAGACCTTGAATTGTTCATGCTGTCAACCACCTGCTTCCAAGGCATCGGCGGGGGTCGTCCCCCTGCATCCGGATGCGGCTTCTCAGGAATTTCGAAACCGGGCCGTGCGGTCGCGCTTTGGCCACGGACTGTTTCCTCTTTCCAATGAAAAAGCCTTGGCGGTCCCCGGACTCAACATGCACACCTGCGGACGAACCCATGGGTTTCTTGGACGAGTCGTTGCACCCATCATCGAACGTCGTCGCGAACTCAAACGCCGCCGTCAACGCAAAGGTGACGCTTACGATTTACGGCAAAACGCTCTGAAATGGTTGCTGGTGACCTGCTTTGGCTACACGGGTTATCGAAACGCTCGGTTTGGACGAATCGAAGCTCATGAGGCCATTTGTGCTTGGTCCCGAGATCTACTTCTGCAAACGATTGAGGCCGCTCAGGACGATGGATGGGACGTGCTGCATGCGATCGTTGATTGCGTGTGGCTTTCCGACCTTCGGGGGCGGAATGTTGAGCAACAGCGTGCAGACGCAGAGGCGTTTGCCCGTCGTATTTCCGAAGAGGTTGGCATTCCACTCGAGTACGAGGCGCACTACGAATTCATCGCATTTCTCCCAAGTCGGATGCACGGTTCGGGCTCGCTCACAAAGTACTGGGCGTACGACGGTACGACCTACAAAGTTCGAGGCATCGAACTGCGACAACATTCAACCCCGCAGTGGATTCAGCGCTTGCAACAGCGAGGTCTGCAATTGCTTGCTGAAGGTGAGCGAGAGGCTGGAATTCCTTCCCTTGCAACGCAGCGCTCGGTTCTTGCGCATTACCGACGTGAACTCCAACGCTTGCAGCGTGGTGAAATTCCTCTGAGAGAGTTGGTGGTCTCGCGACGAACAACTCGCAGTTTAGCGGACCATCGCGTGAAGAATCTGACCTACGCTGCACTCTTGCGTGCGCATGCGCAGGGTCATGAGGTTCCTCCCGGCGGAAAGGTCCGCTACACGGTGTTGAATCGCTCAGCCGACGACCCATTGGAGCGTGTTCGTCTCGCAGAGGAACTCAGTGGTGCTTTTTCCTCAGGGTTTGGTTGCTTGGAACACTACTCGGAACTAGCAGAGCGTGCAATATGGGCGCTTCTGGCTCCGTTCGGATGGACGTCCGAACGGTTGCAAAGCGATGGACTTCAACCAAGCCTTCTGGATTTCATCGTTCCGGATGATGCAGGGCCAAAACACCCACCGTCGACCCGTGTTCCTGAGGGCTGAGCCGTTGGGTCGGCAACAGGAAGCGCATCTGTGGGTCGCTGAAAAACGGCAGCCACTGGCCGTGCAGGCCGCTTCGTTGGTGGTGGAGGTGGAGTCGCTTGTTCCGTCGTTGCCCGCGCCATGCCCCTTCAAGGTGGTTTTGTGCATGGCGTTGGATGTATGCAAAACATCGGGAGTCGGTGTGAGGAGATCGAGCGGTTCCGGTGATGACCACGACGGCGACGTTCCACCGGTGGGCAAGTTGGCGCAGGAAGCCGATGTGCCTTCGCAAGAGAAGGCGGGACTCCAAAGGTGAAATTGCATCGTCACCGTGCATGGCCAACACACCGTCCACCACGACCATGGACGAACGCGTGATGGCGATTTCATCGGTCAACCGCTCAAGCTGCCGATCGAGTTGGTGAAGCGTGAAGCCTCTGCTCAGGTACAATCGAGCAAGGCCAGATTCGACGTCGGTTCCAAGGGCCTCAAGCACAGGAATGAAGCGGGCAGGATCGATTCGGCATGCACCGTCCACCCAATGCACCAGTTCCCCCCCGGCCAGCGCGTGGCAGACCCAGTGCTCGGCGACGCTTCGCATGGTCTTTCCCGCTCGCCCCGGTCCACTGAGGTGGTAGAGTTGTCCAGGCTGAGGCTGGACGTGCATGGGGTCAATGCCCTGCAAGCGTCGTGTCAGCGAAGCGTTTCGTTTCAGTGGGGTTGGCGAGGGTTCCATGTGAATCATCGAAGGTCGCTTTCGGGGGTCATCAATCCTTACGAACACCCCTCAACTTGAACTGAATGCACGCATCAAGTTCAAACACCGCTGGCTTTGATGAGGGGGCGTGGTTGAGGCGGAGCACAACGCTGCGAACGAGGGCCCACGCATCCTCGTGCACTGTGATTTGGATGCTTTTTTTGCTGCGGTGGAGACCATCCACCACGGGTTTGATCCTTCCGTTCCACTGATCATTGGGTCGGACCCAAAACAGGGCCGCGGCCGTGGCATTGTCTCCACCTGCAATTACGCGGCGCGCGTCTTTGGCATTCGTTCGGCGATGCCGGTTTCCGAAGCCTGGCGCCGTTGCCCTGCCGCACCGTTTGGTCCAGCGATGTACATTCGGGGCACGCGTGGCCTCTACAGTCGTGCGAGTCGGAAAGTCATGGAATGCTTGCGAGAGCGAGCGGTTTTGTTTGAGAAAGCGAGCATTGACGAAGCGTACCTCGACATCACGGAGACCGTTGGCGGAGATTGGGATGCTGCGCTCGCGCTGACGAGCCATCTGCAGCAGCAGATCAAAGACCGGGTGAACCTCACGGCTTCCTTTGGCATCGGACCGACCCGAATCGTCGCCAAAATGTCCAGCGAGGTCAACAAACCCAACGGGATATTCAGGGTAATGCCCGATGAGGTGGAGTCGTTTTTCGAGGGTCGTTCCCTTCGAGACATTCCAGGCATTGGGCCAAAACGCGCCACCCAACTCGCTGAATGGGGCTACACGACCGCTGACGAACTCCACGAGTTGGGTGCACTGTCGTTGTCGCGATTGACCGGAGAGCGGTTCGCAACCTGGTTCATGACGGTCATCGAGGGTGAGAGCAGCAACGTGGTGAGCCCGCTGCGCAGCCGGAAGTCGATCGGTAAGGAGCACACCTTTGAACGAGATGTGGCGGACCATGAAACGGTGTTGAAACGCTTGGAGGAACTGGTTGAATTGGTGATGGAGCGTGCACGAAGTTTGGGTGTATCGGGGCGACTGGCCGAAGTGAAGATACGGTACACAGGGTTTGAGACCCACACCTCAGGTAGGAGCATCACCGTGGCCATGGACGATGAAGGCGTGTTCAAACGCCTGGCGAACTGGCTCTTTGCGACCAACATCCGTGCGGACAGCACCGTTCGCCTCATCGGCTTTCGATTGGGTCATTTGGAGATTCCACCATCGAGGCAGACAACGCTGTTTGAGGAAGAGTGAGCTCACTCGAGTTGATGCATGCGCGTGAGGGTCGCACCGAACTCAGCGAGTTCATTCGGCACGCTTATTCCGCTGATCGGCTGGTTCAGAGAAACACCTGCTTCCTTCTTCGCCGCCCAAGTCTGGCCGTTGAATTCCTGCAGCGCATGCGAGAGCCCGCAGAGACGGACGCCTTCGTTGGTGCCATGTGCCACATCGTTAAGAGCTGGTCTTGGGAAGGCGTCCACGTCAACAGCCGAGGACCCGTACACCGTGTCGGAAATGTGATGCGTGAAAAAGGGACAAACGGGGGAAAAAGCTGCCATAAAATCTCGTACCATGCGGTGTAACGTCCACGCTGCGGCTGCATCGCCGTCGTAGAGACGTGATTTGACCATCTCGAGATAGTGACTTGGCAGCAACCCCGTACCAAAGGTTTTGAGCGCTTGGGTCGCCGTGTAGATGTCGAGGTTGGCCCATGCTTGCTCAACGGTGTGCATGGTCTGTTGGAATTCGGCGAGAATCCATCGGTCCTCCGGGGCGAGTTCATTCGGGCACGTTCGAAGGTCTTCGGGTACATCGAATTGAGAAGCGAAACGTGCGACGTTGAAGAGTTTGGTGAGCACGCCGAAGTACTTCTTCTCAATTTCTTCGGGGTTGATGTGGAAATCGTCTCCCACCTGAGCGTCACATGCTTTCCACAATCGGAAGCATTCGCTACCGATCTTGTTGGCTCGTAGTTTTACGGACCCGTCGGGTCCTTTGACCTGCCATGAACCGGTTCGACCGCCTGCTCCGCACTCGAGCACCGAATCAGCGTCGATTCCGTTGCCCAGTGACTTGCTCATCTTTCGGCCCCACGGGTCCATTCCAAGACCGTCGATCCACACGTGCTGGAAACCGGGTTGGTCGAGGACCAGCGTTGACTTGAGCAGCGTGTAGTAAAGCCACGTTCGAACAATCTCTTTGCCCTGCGGACGCAAAGCGGTCGGAAACGCACGCTCGAACACCTCAGGGTGGTTCAGATAACCACTGACGAACAGATTTGAGTTCGATGAATCCATCCATGTGTCAAACACCTTCTCCTCGCCCTTGATGCTGCCCAGCGTGGATTTCAGTTCATCAAAAGCGCCGAGGTCTTTCCGTGTTTCTCGGTCAAGGACTCGGCTGCCTTGAGGCGGTTCGTCCTTCCATGGTTGGACGTATGTTCCTGCGGGCGGGACCACGACCTTTGACTCATCTTCGCTGTACCAAATTGGAATTTCCGTGTGGTACCACCGACGGCGGCTGATGGGCCAGTCAATGCTGATGTTGTCCATCCAATCCAGCAGAAATTGTCGGTTCCGAACGGGATGAAATTCGATGGATTCAATGTGGCTTCGCATGCGATCTTGAATGTGGGTTTGACGAACGTACCATTCCTTCAGCAGAATGATTTCAACCGGGTTTTTCCCCCGTTCAGAGACGGGCACGTCTTGGTCCCGCTCCACGGCTTGCACCAGTCGACCCTCTGTTTCCAACAGTTCGATGGCCCGCGCCCGAGCATCCATGACGGATAAGCCCTGCAGAGGCCCTGAAACTTCGGTCATCTTTCCCTCCAAATCGATGGCTTGGAAAGGGGTAAGTCCGAGTTCTCGGAACACAGCCACATCGTTCTGGTCACCGAAGGAACACACCATGAGGACACCCGTTCCAAACTCGGATTTTACGGACGGATGCTGCTGGACCTCCACCGTGGTCGTTCGACCCATGGTGTCCAAGGGGAGCGATATTCGCTGGCCGATGAGGTGCTGGTATCGGTCGTCGTCGGGGTGGACGACCACAACGCCGCAAGCACAAATCAACTCGGGACGGGTTGTGGAAATCACCAGTTCGGTTCCGTCTTCGCACGTCCATCGAACATCGACAAGTTTGGTTTTGCGAGGCAGTCGTTCAACCTCCGCATCGGCGATGGTGGTGCCTTCCACGGGATCGTAGATGTTGGGTCGAAGGTCTTCAACGATGTCGCCTTTTTTGAACAACTCAACGAAGATGGATTGGGTCACGCTCCGATAGTCGGGGGCGTCGGTCAGGTACTCACGTGCGTAGTCGCACGAGAGGCCGACGCGCTTGGCGGTGTTGCGCATTGCTTGAGTGAAGGTTTCAATGGTTGATGCGCAGAGGTTGAGGAACTCTTCGCGGTCGTAGGTTTTCATCTTCCGCTTCGTGTTTTTCTCAACGGTGAACTCAATGTTGATGCCGTTCCTGTCCACGCCCCATGGAAAGTAGACTTCCTTTCCGAGCAGTCGTTGACTCCTTGCGAGCACGTCGATCATGGAGTACTGGGCGACGGCACCGATGTGCCAGGTGCCCGATGGATAGGGAGGTGGTGTATCGATGACAAACAATTCTTTGCCGCTGTCCGCATTGAATCCGTAGCGACCTGTGTAGGCGTCCGCGTCGGCGTAGTGGGCTTCTTGGATGGATTTCTCGAGGTCGATGGACCAACGTTTTTCGGGAAGTTTTGGGGCTGGCATGTGCCTCACCTGGCCCCGCCTCGGTCAATGAGGTGGGTCCAATCTTGCGGATGTGGGACATCATTTCAACCCGTCGGCTGTGGACAGAATCCACGGCTTACCCGGCACGAGACAAAGGTAAGCCTTTGAAGGGTCCATGCTTGGGTTGTGTTGGGGTGGTTGATTGACTTCGGACGAGGGTGAATCAAAAGCTCGTTTTTGGGCCGAAGAATCGCCGAACACACTCGTCGCCGGCCGACTCGGAGCCCTCGCTGAAAAGAGCAAGGCAGTAAGGAATCAACTCGTCGGTCAAATGAAGACCATCGATTCCAAACGAACCCTTGACGCCGTTCTTGATGCACCCCAACGCTTCAAGCGCGAATGGCAGAAGACGGGGGCGACCGGTGCCATCACGCGCTACCCCATTCCCACCGTTCTTGTGTTTCTCATGCTCACGGCGTTTTTCGTCGCTCAATCGGGCTTTTTGGACAACACGCGTTTTGACGGCGATCCCAACAACCCAGCTCTAAACGTCAACGGGGACCTCGAGGTGTATCTCCCAGATGGAAGCAAAGTCGCGGAGCTCATTGGAAAAGTGGAAGAGGACTGGTCCACCAACGTCATGGTTGTCTACATTGAATCGACGGACAACAACATCACCAACCAGCGCATTCTGCAGGAGATAAGCTACGTTGAAAACATGCTCAACCCGTACCTATCGGACGATTCGGACAACGTGATCTACATCCTGTCGCTTTCAACGGTGCTGAAAGAAGTCAACTCGAGTGCGCCTCGCATCCGCGAAGCCGTCATCACAGAGGTGGGCGAACTCGGTTGCTCAAACGACCCAACGGCCGATTGCCCCTCCAGGGAGTTTGCAAAAGAAGTCAACGATGCGGTCGCTTTGACCGATGAACAACTCGGTGGTTCGTACGAAATCCCAAGTCAAACCACCATCGACCTGATCATCGGCGAGATGTACACCGATGAAAACGAACCCTCGGCAGGTCTCAACAAACTTGCTCGCGACATCGAAGGTGGAGAGGACGGCGGACCCGACGGTGTGCTCGACCGTGCCATCATGGCCATCGCTGTAACCGAGGACCGCCCGGCCAAGGACATCATCGCCGAAACCCAAGAGGTCCTCGACATCATCTCCAAAATGGAGCGTGCGTGCGAATTCCAAGACAACGGTGACCCAGACGCCACCAAAGGCATGTGCACCTGGGAAGACCTTGGCCTGTCCATGGTGCTCACAGGCCCGGTTCCAATCACCAACGCTGTGACCGAATTTTCTTTCAAATTGTTCTGGGACATTTTCCCCAACGCTGTGATTCTGGTGGCCATCGGGTTGTTTATTTTCCACTCCGACCTGCTTCAAGCAGGCATCACGGGCATACGACCCCTTCAGGGAATCAAGGTGGTGGCGATCGCTGGACTGCCGACCCTGTGCGCTGTGTTTTGGACCCTCGGTCTCATCGGTTGGACCAATTATGAGGTGACGATGACGGTCATCATCGTCGGACCCATTCTGTTGGCCTTGGGTGTGTCCTACGGGCTTCACATCACGAACAGATACGCCGAAGAAGAGGGCACGAAGGATGAGAAAATGAGAGCATCGCTCACATCGACTGGAAAGGCGGTGTTCCTTTCCGCAGTGACGACCGTCATTGGTTTCATCTCCCTGGTGTTCACGCCGATGGCTCCGATTCAAACTGTGGGCATCGCCTTGTCAGCAGGCATCGTGATCGTGTACATCCTGACCATGTTCATGGTGCCCAACCTCACCTTGATTCTTGACCTCAGAAAACCAAAGCATGCGCCGCTGAAGGCGTTCGATGTCTTGGTTGATGTCCCCGTTAAACGCAACAAGGGCGTGCTTATTTTCTTCATGACACTTATTCTGATGTCCGCTACCATCGGGCAAGCCAACGTGGAGGAGAACATCGACCTTCTCGGCATGGCACCGGAGACCGAATCGCCCGTCGTCAAGATGAAGCAGTACAGCACGGAATTCGAAGCCGGTCAGGTTGGGATGATTCTCGTGAACGCAAACGTCAGTGGAGATTTTAACGACGCTGACGATTCAAACGATGATCCGGTTGAGATACTGCAGAAAATAAACAATCTTGAGTCCCAACTCAACACCGTCCAAAACACCACGGCTGTTTCTGTGGTGTTCTTGATGAAGTCATCGGGTGTCCAAGTCACGGTATCCGGCGAAGGCGTCAATGAGCTCTTTCAGCTCATACCCTGCTTCTCCAATGAACAGTGCGAGGACGTGAAAATAACGGCTGAGGTTCTGCTCAACCAGAGTCAATCCCTCGACACATCGTTTTGGGACCTTCTGACCGAACCCGAGCAGTTCGGTTTGCCGGGCTCTCAGCAGAGTCAAATTTTCCTTCTGGACGTCTTTTACGCCTCGTTGACCAAGGAGACCCGAGAAATCTTCGTCAGCGAAGACTTTAGCCGCTCATTGATCTACGTTGACATGCCCTTCATACCGGTGGCTGACACTGCAAAGAGCGTCGATTCTGTCAACGAAAAAGCCGCAACGTTCCAGGGGCGCTACGGCGAATCCGCAGAAGAATTGACGGGCGTCGCGGCGACAGCCATTGAGGTGAACGAACTCATCGTTGGTTCGCAATGGACCTCGCTGGGTTTCGCCATCATCCTGACCCTGATTACGCTCGCTGTTGTGTTTAGAGACATTCGATATTCCATTTGGACGACATCGCCCGTCATTGCAACCGTCGCGCTTCAATGGCTCGTCATGTGGCGGATGGACGTGCCGTTGTCGTTGGTCACGGTGATGATCGGCTCCATTTTGGTTGGGGTTGGCGTTGACTTTTCCATTCACATTGCAAACCGTATTCGTGAGCTTGGTGGCGGCATTCAAGCGATTCGAACCGCAGCGGTCGGAACAGGCATGTCGTTGTTTGAGGCCGCCGTGGTCACATCGCTGGGTATGTACACGGCTTACGACATTCCGATTCCTGAAATTACGCCGTTTATCACGGTCATTCTGATTCTGTTGTGGGTGGCGGCCGCCAGTGCCCTCATTCTGCTGCCTGCAATCTTCATCACCCTTGAGAAAATGGGCATTGGTGCCGTCAGTGGCGGGAACAACATGGCGAAGAAACTCGGTCTCATTCGGACAGCAACCGTCACCGAAGACGTCATGGAGGCTGCGCTGGTTGACGACGTCGAGGATGCCTGGTAAGCGAGGAGTCCATAGACCCCCAACGCCTCCGGTGTACCATGAACCACTGGTTGATGAAGTCGGAGTTGGACGTTTACCCCTACGCTCAGTTGGTCGCAGACGGCCAGACGCACTGGGACGGGGTGCGAAACTATCAGGCCCGAAACACGATGCGCGACCTGATGAAGGAGGGCGACTTGATTCTCTACTATCATTCCAACACAAAGCCGCCACACGTGGCCGGTGTCGCTCGAGTTGTGCGAGAAGGCTACCCTGATTTTACATCGTGGGACTCAACGGGCAAGTACCACGACGAAAAATCCACGCCCGAGCAACCACGCTGGTTCATGGTTGACATCGAGCCCGTGATGGAGGTAACCATGGTTTCGCTTCACGACATGAAAGAAAACCCCAACCTCGAGGGGATGCCTCTGCTCCAGCGCGGACAGCGCCTCTCGGTTCAGAGTGTATCGCCAGAGCATTTTGACGAAGTGTTGGCCATGGCCGGTGTACGCCGAGACCAACTGAATTGAGGTGAGCACATGTCAGCACCAATTCCTGTATCCCCACGGGCCGCCAGCATTGAGTACGCGATTCGAGATGTGGTTGTTCCGGCCGCTGAATTGGAAGCTCAAGGTCATGAAATCATAAAACTGAACATTGGCGACCCGATTGCCTACCCCGGTTTACCAACGCCCAGTCACATGGTCGAAGCGTACGTTCAGGCGTTGAAAACCGGTAAGAACGGGTACTCACCTTCCTACGGATTGCCTGAACTTCGGCGAGCCATCGCCCGGGATGAACAACGCAAAGGTTGGAACGCCACTGAAGACGATGTCTACGTGTGTCACGGCGTCACAGAAGCACTGCAACTTCTGTTTGCAGCCGTGCTTGAAGAAGGCACTAAGGTCCTAGCGCCGGGGCCTCACTACCCCCCATACATGGCCTATCCGCAGATGTACGGAGCCGAAACGATCGAATACCAACTTCACAGCGAAAACGGTTG
>PBMS01000029.1 GCA_002722695.1 Methanobacteriota archaeon | reverse complement strand
GATTCCAGCAACTTATTGCCTTCAACGCTGCCGTGAGAGTTTCGACCGTAAGGCGGATCGAGCACAAAACCTCGGACTCTGCCGTGCCAGTCGGCCGGCAGGACGTCACCGAGGCGCGTTGCATCCCCCCGTAAAACTCGGGCGTGGGAAGGCGATTTCCCTCCGTGTGCCCAAGCTAGGTTCGCCTTTGCGCCTTCAACCATTTCCGAATGAACGTCAATGCCCACCGCCTCACGGCCGCTCAGGGAGGCCTCGATGAGAAACCCGCCCGTTCCTGTCATCGGATCGACCACGGGACCGCCGTCCAGCGGTCCGGTGGCGAGGTTCACGGCGAGGCGTGCCAGCGTTGGGTCGAGGCTGACGGGTTTGAAGAAGGGGCGCTCACCGGCTTTTCGTTCGCGGTTTGAGAAGGCCGCCTGCCCGTCACCTTCCATCCATCCACAAGCAAGCGAGGCCGTTGGCCCGTCGGCAATGAGAGCCAACACGTGATCGGGCTCGGACAGGTTGACCACGCAACCCATGTCGTGCAGAAGTCCACCCAGTTGTCCCGAAAGGTTGCTCAGACTCCAACCAGAGATTTTTCTCCCTTGCTTCCACCCTCGCACGGCTACGGTGCCCTCGACTGGGTGCTGGTCGAGGTAGGTCTGCATGATGGTTAACCACGCTGATTCATCAACGGTTTGCGTCGATTGAACCACGCCTTCGAGTAAGAAACACTGCAGGCCACTGGCCAACTCCAAGGCCTCGCGGCGTTGTGCAGCCGTTGAGCCTCGGACTCGACACCAGCGGGGGGAGGTGTCGGCTGCAAGCGTTGCCTCGGGCAGAAGCGCCTGGAGCTCTGCGCGTGCGAGCCCGGGGTGCCAACCGCGCAGGCACGCCAGCATGTCGCCCATGACCTGTCCTGTGGCTCAGCCTTCTTGATGGAATCGCAGGCGAACGGCTACATACGGTGACCTGTTGTTTGCACCATGGGCTGCAACCTCAAGGACATCGCTCCAGCACAGCAGACCAGTCTCAAGGCGTTGACCGGCAAGCGCGTCGGTATTGACGCGTTTCTGACGGCTTTTCAGTTCCTTACCACCATGCGAGACCGGTCACCCCAGGGCGACGGCATGCCTTTGCGAGACGCCAACGGCAACCCGGTGTCACACCTCATGGGCTTTCTTCATCGCACGGCGACGTTGCTCAGCTTGGGCATCAAGCCCGTGTACGTCTTCGACGGCACTTCGCCCGAACTCAAGGCCGATGAGATGGCCGCTCGCCGAGCGCGTCGTCTTGAAGCCGAAGAGGTCCACAAAGAGGCGCTCGCCGCAGGAGATTTTGCGCTGGCCCAGAAGATGGCCGCTCGAATCATGCACTATTCCCCACAGATGGTGGAGGAGACGCAGCGACTGCTCGACCTCATGGGTGTGCCCTGGGTTACCGCCGCAGCCGAAGGCGAAGCCCAAGCCGCCGTGATGGCTGCGAAGGGCCAACTTGACGTGGTGGCCACCCAGGATTGGGACGCCCTGCTCTACGGCTCGCCCGTGCTCGTTCGCAATCTGATGGACGACGGCGCCAAGCGCTACGGGCGCGTGGTTCACGCTCAGTCCATCGATCTCAGCGAGATGCTGACAAGCAACGAGCTCACTCGAGAGCAACTCGTGGACTTGGCCATCATGATCGGCACCGATTACCACCCGGGCATCAAGGGCATTGGACCCAAGACCGGTCTCAAACTCATCAAAAAACACGGCACGCTCGAAGCGGTTTGCGAAGCCAAAGAGCGCGATGTGCCTGAACGTTTGGCTGAGATTCGCCAGATCTTCCTCAACCATCCGGCGGTTGACGTGGACGAAGCCGACCTCAAGCAGGGTCAAGTCGACCGAAAGGGGTTGGTGCAGTTCCTGCAGGAAGAGCGTCAGTTCAGTCAGCGGCGAATGGACCAGGCCTTTGAGAAACTCAAGGAAGGCGGCTACCTTCGGGAAGGCGGTCAGACCTCGCTTTTTTCGTTTGACGGCTGAATGAAGCGCAGCGGACTCGCAAGCGTCATGACGCCCTCGTGCGCAACGAGTCCGCCACGGGCCTCGGTCTGCACATCGGCCAGCGCCTCGTTCACGGTGTTGACCGGCGCACACGGAATCCCAGCGAGCAATTCCTCCAAGACATCACGGGTCTGCAGGGCGACCGCTTGTTGAACGGTGGTTTCCACCGCCGCACGCTCGGCAATTCGAGCGCTGTTGTCCTTCCAGTGCTCGGGCACGTCCAACTCCAGTGCGTCGACAAGCTTGTGCCACTGGTTCTCGGAGCCCACACCGATGGCGAACCATCCGTCGCTTGCTTCGAACGTCTTGTAGGGTACCAGGTTTGGATGGGCGCTGCCCATGCGCTGCGGCGTGATGCCGGCCAGAGCGTTGTGCCCCTGATTCACAAGCGCCGCCAGCGCCGTGTCCCACAGCGAGACGTCAATTCGAGCGCCCTTTCCGGTCTTCTCGCGATGGTAGAGGGCGGCCAGAACGGAACTCACGGCGTTCATGCCGGTCATGACGTCGATCCACGCCACGCCGACCTTGGCTGGACCACCATCGGCTTCACCGGTGATGGACATGATGCCGCTGCGAGCCTGCATCGTCAAATCGAACGCCACTTCGTCTCGACGGGGTCCGTCTTGTCCGTAGCCCGAGATGCTGCACACGATGACGTGATCGGGTACCTCGCCAACGATGGCCTCAAAGGTTCCCGGTTTGAAGTTCTCAATCACGATGTCTGCGTCTGCCACCAGCGTGCGTATGCGCTCCTGTTCTTGCTTGATGTTGACCGTCTCGATGCGTTTGCCGCGGTTGCACGAGAGGAAGTAGGCGGCGACTTCTTCTCCGTCAAACCCGGGTTGAAAGGGCGGACCCCATGAGCGTGTATCGTCACCCCACGGGGCTTCGAGTTTGAGCACCTCGGCCCCAAGGTCACTCAGGGTCTGAGCGGCATGTGGGCCAGCCAGTATACGTGAAAGGTCGAGCACGCGAACGCCGGAGAGCGGTTGCATGCCTTGGCCTTCAGAGGGCGTCAATTCAACCTATGCGTCCTGCTGGACGGGGGTGGTCGGCTTTGGAGCGCCGCTTCAAGCGGTCTTGTCGGACTGGACCTGGACGCGAACGGCCTGTGCAGCAGCCTTGGCTTCCTGCATGGCCTTTCGCACACGGGTGCCCGCAGCACTGTTGCCCTTGTCGTGCTTTGCAGCATCGACAAGAGCGGCGGTCAAATCATCAATCATCTTCTGTACCATAGCCTCAACGGACATAGACCTCGGTCCGGAAAGTCGGTTCTTATGGCTTGCTCAACAAATCGATGAACAAACGGCCTGCTGTTGTTCGTTTCCCATCCCGAATGTCCTCCGAGCCGTCTGGACAGTAAATCAGACGACTTGCTGGCGAGGGATTGAAAACCCTCACCATGGACCCATCACCACAGGGGAGACATCATGGGGTTTGCTCGGCGGTCCACACAACCCGACCCCGATCCCGTCACAACCCAAGAATGGCGGGACTCCATTCGTGCCGTAGCCGATCAGTGGGGCGAGGAGGAAGCTCGCCGTTTGCTGCACGCTACGGTGGACGCTGCCAAAGACGTCGGGGTGGACATCGAGGTGGTGGAAACACCCTACCTCAACACCATTCATCCCGACGACCAAGGCACGTACCCCGGTGACCTCGCGACGGAAGAGCGCCTGCACGGCATTGTTCGTTGGAACGCCATGATGATGGTCACTCGAGCGAACAAATATTTTGACGGCATTGGCGGCCATATCTCCACCTACGCCTCGGTGTCTCACGCCTGGGAACTCGGCTTCAATCACTTCTTCCGGGGCAAGGACGACGGTTCGTCGGGCGACCACCTGTACTGGCAGGGGCACGCCTCGCCCGGCATTTATGCGCGAGCTTGGCTGGAAGGCCGTTTGACGCACGAGCAGGTTGAGAACTTCCGACAAGAGGTCGGGGGGCAGGGCTTGTCCAGCTATCCGCATCCACGTCTCATGCCGGAGTTTTGGGAGTTTCCGACGGTCAGCATGGGCCTTGGTGCCATGACGGCCATCCACCAGGCACGGTTCAACCGCTACCTCGAGGGCCGCGGTTTGGCCAGCACCCACGCATCTCGTGTTTGGTACACCATGGGCGACGGAGAATCCGATGAGCCGGAATCCCTCTCCCAACTTTCACTCGCCGGCCGGGAAGGTTTGGACAACATCGTGATGACCATGAACTGCAATCTTCAACGTCTCGACGGGCCGGTTCGTGGCAACTCGAAAATCGTCCAGGAACTCGAGGGCCGCTTCCGAGGCGCAGGTTGGAACGTCATCAAGGTGCTTTGGGGCAGCTCTTGGGACGATCTCTTCGCTCGGGACACGCAAGGTCTCCTCGCAGGACGCCTCAATGGATTGGTTGACGGTGATGAGCAACGCATCATGACCTCCAACGGGGCAACCATCCGCAAGGAACTGTTCAACACGGACGGACTTGCAGCACTCGTGGCTCATCTGTCGGACGATGAACTCGAAGCCCTTTGCGCCGATGTGGGTGGGCACGACTTCACCAAGCTTCACGCCGCTTATGCACAGGCAACGGCGCACAAAGGCGAGCCGACGGTTGTTCTCATTCGAACCATCAAGGGCTACGGTCTCGGGCAGTCCTTTGCAGGACGAAACACCACCCACCAGAAGAAGAAGGCTGACATGGACACCATGCAGTTCATGCGCACCGACCTTGGCCTTTCGTTCACCGACAAAGATCTCGAATCCTACCCTTACGTATTGCCAGAGGACGTCCCCGACCTGGTCGCCTACGCCACCCAACGCCGCACGGCGATGGGGGGTCCGATGCCCAAGCGCGTGGTGCCCTCCGAATCCATCGACCTGCCTGCGCCCGAGGCCTACGCTGATTTCGACGCTGGAACCAAAGGAACCATGGAGGTCTCGACCACGATGGCGTTCGTCCGAGTGCTTCGTTCCCTGATGAAGGACAAGGCCTTCGGCCAGCGCGTCGTCCCCATCATTCCCGACGAAGCGAGAACCTTCGGTATGGATCCGCTGTTTGCTGAATTCGGCATTTACCATCCCGAAGGACAACTGTACAAGCCCGTGGACCACAACGTCTTGATGAAGTACAAGGAATCCGAAAAGGGGCAGTTGTTTGAAGAGGGCATCAACGAAGCCGGCGCCACCTCCACCTTCATCGCTTCAGCCACGTCCTACGCCACTCACCTCTACCCCACCGTTCCGTTCTACACGTTCTACTCCATGTTCGGCTTCCAGCGCGTCGCGGACCTGATTTGGTCCGCTGCCGACCAACGGGCTCGAGGCTTCTTGATGGGGGCCACCTCTGGGCGAACCACGCTCAACGGCGAAGGCTTGCAGCATCAAGACGGCCACTCGCTGTTGATGGCGCACACCAATCCAGCCGTTCGGGCGTGGGACCCGGCCTTCGCCTACGAACTGGCCACCATCGTCCGACACGGCATTGAGGAAATGTACGTTGACAATCAGGATGTGCTCCACTACATCGCCATCTACAACGAAAACTACCCCATGCCGCCCAAGCCAAAAGGGGTTGACGAGGGCATCATCAAGGGCATGTACTTGCTAAGAGGCGCACCGAAGGGCGACGGGCCGCTCGTCCGCCTCATTGGCTCGGGCCCCGTGATGGTTCAGGTGCTCGACGCCGTGGAGAAGTTGGAGACCTACGGCGTGCGATGCGAAATCTACTCCGCCACCTCCTACGGAGAACTCCGTCGTGAAGGCTTGGCGTGCGACCGGCACAATCGCCTCCACCCCACCGATGACCTTCAGAAGCCCTACGTGGAGACGTTGCTGGCTGAACCGCTTCCCACCGTTGCTGTTTCCGACAACATGGCGGCCGTTCCCGACATGATTCGTCAGTGGGTCAGCGGGCCCTACACCGTGCTCGGCACCGACGGCTTTGGTCGGTCCGACACCCGCGAAGCGCTCCGCCGTTTCTTTGAGATCGACGGCGCCGCCATTGCGCTGGCCGCCTTGTCTTCACTTGTGCGGGAAGGTGAACTCGACGCCAAGATTTACGCCAAGGCGCAGAAGAATTTCGCGGTGTCAACCGAACGGCCCGACATCGCCTCACTTTGAAACGAGAATTGGGACGCACCCTGCGCTGGAAAGCGTTGTGAGAAGGACACCGTTGATTCAATCAACGCTGCTGGCGACCAGCGTCAGGTGAGATCGATCGTGATGCTGCCTGAATCACCGTTCTGATTGTTTCCACCGTACTCCTTTCCATCCACGATGAACCCGATGTCGGGCTCGTAGAACGTGTAATGCATCGTCCACAGGTGGCCTTGTTCGAGAACGACGAATTTTGCGGCGCTCGAGAAACCGTCAAGCGTTGACTGGCCTCCCGTCTCGGAGATGAATTCAATTTCACCGTCCCAGCAGCAGAAATCAAACGCGCTTCGGTCAAAGAATTCCACGTGATAGTCGTCCGGGGCGCAGTGAGAATACGTCACAGGGCCCCCTTCGTTGTATTCATTGGAGCCTCCAAAGTCGACGGTCTGAACCATCAAGGTGATGTCAATTCTTCCCGTGTCGCCGTAGGCGTTGTCCCCGCCGTACATCGTTTCGCCGTTCATGAATCCAACATCGCCCTCAAAGAACGTGTACTCCATGGACCATTCCAACGAGGGGTCGAGCAAGACAAATTGTTTCTCGGCAGAGAACTCACGAATGGTGTCCGTTGAGCCGTCGGAGCCGTAGAAGGTCACTTCACCTCCCCATTCCGAAAACGCGTCGTTGGACAAATCAAAGAACGCAACGTGCCACGAGACGGTGCACTGGGCGCTTGAACTGTAGCTGATGGGAGCTTCTTGGCCCTCAAGGCACCCCGCAAGGGGCCCAGAAAAGAGGACCAGCGAAAGGAGGACGGCTGCTTTCTTCATCGACATTGCCCGTTGTCAAAGTCATCTGGTACATAAAAAAAATCCCGGCGGCTCCGTGGGGCTTCCCCGAACTCCAACCCATGGGTGTGGCCCAATACCGAACTACAAAGGCGAACAGCAGGCATCTCAGGCCCATGTGGTGGCGCCTCCTCGCCGTAGCCTTCGGTCTCTTCGTGGTGTTCAAGATCACGCTCATCACCTATCGCCGACGCCGATACCCGGAACCTCACGAGGATTGGAGCGTCGTGGACCTCGACGATGTGTCCTTCCCCAAAGGGTTCAGATGGGGCACCGCCACGGCGGCGCATCAGGTTGAGGGAAACCTCGTCAACAACTGGACGGTTCACGAAGCGGCAAAGGGTCTCGAACCCAGCGGTGAGGCGTGCGACCATTGGCGCCGTTGGAAGGACGATTTCCAACTGGTCAGCGATCTTGGACTCGATTCCTACCGGTTCTCCGTGGCCTGGAGTCGCCTGGAGCCGAAGGAGAACGAGTGGAACGACGAGGCCATGGACGTTTATTCCGCCATGGTGGACGACCTGCTCGCCCGAGGCATTCGCCCGGTGGTGACCCTTCACCACTTTTCTCATCCGGACTGGTGGGAGGCCAAAGGAGGATTTACCGATGAGGCAAATCTCCCAGCGTTCGTTTCGTTCTGCGAACGGGTGTTTGCGGTTCTGTCCGACCGAGTGTCCGTGTGGGTTACCATCAACGAGCCGACCGTGTTCTCGACGATGGGCTACACCTTGGGGATGTTTCCCCCCGGACGACGTTCCATACCGATGACGCTGCGCGTGATGCGGAATCTTTTGCGGGCACACGCAAAGGTCTACCGTCAACTGAAGAAGTTGAACCCGGATGTACAGATCGGCGTTGCAAAGAACGTGACGCTCTTCGATCCCAAAAACCGCTGGAGCCCGATCGACTGGCCGTTTGCACGACTTATGGAGTGGTTTTGGAACGGTGCTTGGCGAAGCGGGATACAAACCGGTCGGATGTTCTTCAAGGACATCCCGGAGGCAAAAGGGACGCTGGATTTTGTCGGTCTGAACTACTACACGCACGTGTTGGTGGGCCCGGCTTCCGTGTCCCTTCTCAAGATGAAATTCCCCAAGCGGCGTCAGGAAGTGTCCACGGAATTCGGCTACCCTATGTACGCCGAAGGGCTTCGCCGAGCCATCGAATTCCTTGCCCCGTTGAACGTACCGATTGAGATCACAGAAAACGGCGTGGCCGACGCTGAGGACGCCCTGCGCACGGAGCACCTCCGTCGCCATCTGTGGGTGTTGTCCAACGCCGTCAAGGACGGACACGATGTTCGCTCCTACCACCACTGGTCGCTGATGGACAACTTCGAATGGGCGGAAGGCTACACGATGCGATTTGGCCTCCATCGCGTGGATTTTGAGACGCAGGAACGGACCCTTCGACCGAGCGGCGAGGTGTATCGCCGCATCGTGAACGAGCACTGAACCGCTCAAATCCAGGCGTCGTTTTCAGCGGTCAACTCGCTGCCAGCGTTCCCGGTGTTGACCACGCCCCGTGGCTCGACGAGCATCACTTTGCATTCCTTCTCGGCGTAGGGCTTGTGGGGTGTTCCTTTGGGAACGACGTGCATTTCTCCAGCGCTGAGTGAAATGGTACGGTCCTCAAATTTGATGTTCATGCTGCCCTCAATAACGATGAACACCTCGTCGGTGTGCCCGTGATCGTGCCATACGAATTCACCTTGCAGTTTGACGAGCTTGAATTGGTAATCGTTCATCTCAGCCACGACTTTGGGCGACCAGAGGTCGGAGAAGAGACTGAATTTTTCAGCGAAGTTGATCACGGTCATGGGCCAGCCAGAGCGTCGGTTTTACTTGGCTCTATGCCTCGGAAGGGGCGGTGTCCAGGTGCCGTTGTCTCGGGCGAAATCCAACACGTGGCAGTACACGGTCGTGATCGGTGCGTGCGGGTTTTCCACCTCACCCAGGTGCCCTGCTTTGAGCAACGGCGGTGTTTTCCTCCACGCTCCACGAGCGATGAGCGACAGAGGAAATCGAAACAACGCAGGCCCGTTCACCGGGAGCGTCAGTTGCGTCAACCAGGCACGTTCCACCACACCGGCTTCGGACATGGCCTTAATCACGTCCGACCACGCTGCACCATTCGCCTTGGCTTTGACCAGCCACGAAGGGTTGACCGAGGTATCAACTTTGTAGCCCTGCTCGAACAGAACGGCGGCCATCCAAGGGGCCACGTACCCGTTTGGAGCGCGGAAATAAGGTCGGAACGCCGTCCCAGCATGCCGGCGAAGAAGCTCCGTCGAACGGATAAGCATGGTTCGAAAACCGTCCACGTCCTCGCCCCACGCCGACCAGGAGCGGTGGCTGTGGCCGTGACAGCCCACGGTCAGTCGGTCGGAAAAGGCGTCGATTGCCTCAGCCAACATCTCACAAAACGTCGTGTCTTCGAGAGCATCGGTGATGACAAACAGGGTCACAATTCCGTCGTGCGTGCCCATCCAGCGCAGAAAGCCACTCCATCCCAAACGAAACGAAGGTGAGGCTTTTTCAGACGTTCCGGTGTAATCGGTCGTGCTGCGTGTGGGGTGGCCTTGATGCTTGGGCAAGTGCCTCAGGTCGTCCGCATCGACCGTCATCCATGTTGGCATGTCAGGCCTCCGGCCCAAGGTCAACCAGGTGCAGATGGTGAGGCACGGTGCGTTCGTTGAATTCAATGCCGATGAACTCCGGAAGTCGTTCTCCACCCCATCGGTCGCAGATGGCGTCCGCAGTGGCCAATCCGGCATCGTTGTGAGGGTGGACGGCGATTTCAACGGTGGTGGTTGATGCTCGTGAGGTCAACCATTCAAAAATCGTATCAACGCATGCTGAAGCGATGTTTTGGCGTCGATGGGCTCTTCTGACCCAGTAGCCGAGGTTAAACTTGGCATGAAGCGATTGGAGTTCGTCCCCCAAGCCCACCAAGCCAACAAATTCCGCCGTGTCGACTCGATGGATTGACCAAAAATGAAGCTGGTCGTTTCCATTTTGCGTTTCGATATCGTAAAGCATGTCCCGCAGTTGCCGCCGCACATCGTCGTTAGGATCCAGCCACGGGAGGGCTGATTGCGCCGCTTCAGGGTCCTCATTGTAAGCCTCAAACATCGCCACAAGAACACCGTTGTTCGCGGGTTGGAGGACCAGATGTTCGCTGACGCGAAGTTCAGGCGTCTCAACCATCTTCCTCACCTCAAGCCAAAAGTTGGGCTCGTGCTTGTTGAACATGTGGGTCGTTCGGATGCACGTACGCCGCCATATCAAGAGTCCACTTCATGTGCTCTTGACGGCCCAAATGTTGCATCAACACCGAAACGTGAAGCAGCATGTCAAGATGATGGTCGAGGTGTGGACCAAGACCGTCAAGGGTGGCGGCGGCTTCCTCCATCCGACGATGCTTGATGTGGTCCATTGCCGCAACCACCTCTTGGTAGATTTGAGTCGGTGCCCATGATTCGCCTTTCGGCCACGGCCATATTCGAGGTTGGGCTGGTGATTCAGTGGGCAGCGGTTCCGCTTCCACCGATTGCGTTGTGGCCATCGCCTGGTTGGGTGCATCCTCTCCAACATCCGGCAGATCGGGCGTTTTGTATTGCGCCGCAAGGGGTTGAGAAGCGGGCGGTTTCTCGGGAATCGGCCCCACATCAAGGTCCGTCAGGTCGGGAAGTGCGGGGGTTTCACTTGCTGCGGCCTGCGCTAGCGTGCCGCTGGGCGGTACCTCGTCGGGAGGTAGGTCGGGCAAATCGGGCACGGTGTTGGTTGCCGGCCCCACCTCGCCAAGCAAATCATCGTCGGTGGGCATGCTGACCGTCGGCGAGTAAAGCCCGCCTCGGCCCGTGTGCACGGGTTCGGCCACTTCGTCCAGCGGGTCCGCATTGCTCAATTCAAATTCGATGTACTTCTTGGGTGCGTCTTCGGCGGTTAGTTCGACTTCGTTGGGCTCCTGAGAAGCCACGGTGGAACTCAGCGTTGGGCCTTCACCGTCAATAAAATCAAACGAATCCGGCACGGGCTGGCCATCTTCGTCGTGTTTCGGTTCGGACACAGCGTACTGATCGACCTCCACGGTCACGTCGTCGAGGGAAAGAACGGCTTCAACCACCGGGCCTGCCTCCTCCTCTTCTTCGTTTTCGCCAAGCAGCAAACTCATGATTTCGTCTTCTGAGGTCGTGGGCTCGGCCGTTGGCTGGTCGCGAGCGGATTTGTTGAGCGAGTAATAGCATTGCTCGCAATTTTCAGACCCAACGGGGTTCAGATGGCCGCAATAGGGACAAGAAACGCCATCGACGTCTTGTACCTTTTTCCTGCGACCAAACATCAAGCCACCCAGTCGTGGGCGGTGCATTCTCGGTTTAAGACTGAGGGTTTGTCGCTCGCCAAACGCTTCAATCCTTATGCATACGATGATGAAGGGCCGTGCGGTGGTGAAAGCATGGCGCGAAAGGGGTCGGTCAAGCGCATGAAGAGCGTCAGCGACCCGGAACCCCCTCGGCTCAAAGGCGAACCTGCCCCCGACCGCTGGCGTCGAAGCCAAGATCACTTCTCGACGATGACCGAGCTGATCAAACAGGAACTCGACGATGAGACACAGCACGTTGAGGAGCGCTGGAAGACCTGGTCAAAGCAACGGCTTGTGATGTCAGGCGTCTCCCTGTTCGATCTTCGTGGCCGAACTCAGGGGCGGTTTTTCGGCGATGACATCGTTGTCTTTGAAGCGCAGGACGGGGGGCGCTTACCCGAACACCGATTTTCCCACGGAGACATCGTTCTCATATCCCGTTCTCGCCCTTGGGGTGAAAAAGTGGTTGAAGGCGTGGTGCTCGACCGAGGCCCCACGCGGTTGCGAGTGGTGGTCAGCGAACGACCGAGGGATGTTCGGAAGGGTGGATGGCGGCTTGATCGAGGCGCAAATCGCGTCGCTCACGATCGCATGCACGAGGCGCTCATCGCATTTCACTCCACAGAAGGGGACGGGGGGACCGTTCTCCGAGAACTCCTCCTCGGGAACGTTTTGAACATGAACCAAAGCGCAGAACTTCCCCCTGATATTCGGGGAAAGCGACAACGACGCGGTCCAAACCCCTCTCATGCCCATCTAAACGCCTCGCAACACGCCGCCATCGCCTCCGCCATGACTCGCCGCCTCACGCTGATTCAAGGCCCACCTGGCACCGGAAAAACCACCACAGCAACGCACCTCTTGCATCAATTTTCACTCGAGGGAAGCGGGCCACTGCTTGCGACCGCAGAATCCAACGTTGCGGTTGACAATCTGCTTGAGGGACTCCTTGATTTGGGAGTCAAAGCGTTGCGCATCGGTCGCCCCGTCAAGGTTCGAGAGCATCTGCGTTCAGCAACACTTGATGCGGTCTTGGAAGACCACCCCATGCAGGAAGAATTGGCGTTCCTGCGAGACGAACAACGAGAATTGAGGAAAGCCCTACCGTCCCTTAGAGGGAAAGAAAAAGGATTGATGCACCGAGACATCAACATCAATCACAAAGAAATTCGCAGGATGGAAGACGTCATGACAGCGAGCGTTCTTGACGAAGCCGAGGTCATTTGTGCCACCACCATAGGATGCGGACATCGTCTTCTGGAATCCCGTAAATTCCCCATCGTGCTGATGGACGAAGCGACCCAAGCCACCGAGCCCAGCGCGCTGGTGCCCATCGTCAAGGGTTGCAGGCAACTCATTCTCGTGGGGGATCACCAGCAGCTTCCACCTACCGTGCTCAGTCGACGAGCCGAACGAGGGGGGCTCAACCGATCCCTCTTTGACCGCCTCATCGCTTGCGGGCTCGACTCCAACATGCTGACCACCCAGTATCGAATGCATCCGATTCTTCGAGAATTTCCAAGCGCCCGTTTCTATGAAAATCGGCTCGAAGACGGTTGCACAGCCGATCAGCGCCCACCACCAGCAGGTTTTCTCTGGCCCGATTGGGACCGACCGATGGCGTTTGTTCCCGTGGAGGGGGTGGAGGAGAGCGACGAAGAGGGAAAAAGCCGATACAATCGAGACGAGGCAGCCAAAGTGCTCAGCGTGGTCAACGACTTGCTTGCACCGGGAGACCTTCAGCCCGAGGACATCGGCGTTATTTCACCGTACAACGGCCAAGTCCGTGAGCTGGTTCGTCTGTTTGAACTGGCCGGCGGGCGTGAACCAGGGCAGCCGTACGCTGGGTTGGAGGTCAAGAGCGTGGACGGGTATCAGGGCCGGGAGAAAGAGGTCATCGTGTTCTCCACGGTGCGCGCCAACGAGCGCGGCGAAGTTGGTTTCCTTGCCGACCACCGTCGTTTGAACGTGGCCATCACACGGGCCAAACGCGGTCTCGTTCTGCTCGGCCACCCCACCACGTTACGACACGACGGCACGTGGAAATCCTACCTTGATTGGGTGGACGAGCACCAGTTGTTTGCGTGGCACGTGACCCACAGCGCATGATGGGGCCAACGCGTCATTTGACAAAGGAGAAGTCGTAGCCACGGCATGGCCGAAGACCCGGTGACCATCGTCAAGGGTGGAACGCTGGCTCAGAACATCATCGGTTCTGCGCCCGAAGGCATGCTCATCGCCCCGTCGTGGAAGCGCGTGTTGGCGTTCATGCTGGACGTTATGCTCATCAGCATCGTTCTGAGTTTCTTCACCGGTGGCCAATTGATGGCGAACCTGTTCAACATCGAGATGATGACCGAAGGCGGCCGATACTCTGCCGCATTCGTGATGAATTGGTTTGTTTTTGCTGCCGCGTTTTACCTCTACTTCAAGTACACCGGCCAAACGATGGGTCGCTCATTGGCTCAACGAGGTTTTCGCATCGCCATCGTCCACGACAACGGTACCATGCTCGAGCACCACCATTGGGGTCCACGAGCCGTGGCCAAGATGGTGTACCTCGTACCCGTGCTCGGTCCGCTGTGGTTTGGTTTGCGCGACACCTTCAGTGCCGGCTCCACGGACGCCGAATATCGCACGGCTGTTGACCGGAAGCATCACACCGTTGCGGCGGTGGACTGGTCGCTGCCTTCGGAGACACGTCTGCGACTGCGCTGATGTCAGACCGTTGGAGCAAGCCATTGAAGTAGAGCCACTCCTCAGTCGGAACAGGTGAGCCAGCATGACCGATGACCACAGCGCCCGGGCCGGCTCCCTCAACGCCCACTTGACGTCGGTGGTCATGGAAATCGACGACGACGATGAGGACGTCATCCAAGTTGTTGTGGACGTGGTGAACGAATCGTCGATCCCCATCGGGGGTCTCGATGCTGCTCTTTTAGACGCTAAAGGCAAGCGGTACGAGGCCAAGGAGGGCATCAGTTCAATCGGCCCCGGCCTGACGCGCCAATTCAAGTTCGAGGCGCGCATTCAAAGCGGTACGTGGTCGTTCGAATTCAACGGTGGCGGGCAGTCGATGAAGCTGGGCCCCTACGATGCGGATTTTGAATTTCAAGCTCAAAAAGGGCGCGTCCTCGGTAACGCCATCGGCTCCAATTTGTTCAGCGGCGCCTTTGACAATCACCTCGGTGATTTTGGAAACACCGAAGAACGCGGCATCATCGATTCATCCACGGTGGTCATGACCGCCTACGTCGGTGAAAACATCCAGGGCGGTGGAACCATGATGACGCCCGGTGAGGCAAGCGACGAGGAAGAAGACGGTCCACGAACACCCCCCTGGGCAACGGCCTCTGCTGACCCAACGCCGCTCACGCCGCTCACCCCGCAACCTGCTTCTGAACCAGCGCCCGCACCCCCAGCGGCCGACCCTCTTCTCGCTCCATTGACGCCCGTGAGCACCTCCATGCCCGAGCCCGAACCTGAAACCACGCCTGAGACGGCTCCAACCCCACCGCCCGTCCCCCCCTCACCCCCATCGTCACCACCACCTTCAGGACCGCCGAGCGGCCCCCCATCCGGTCCTCCCAGCGGTCCGCCGTCAGGCCCGCCGAGCGATCCACCCTCCGGTCCACCCTCGGGCCCCCCATCCGGTCCTCCCAGCGGCCCACCATCAGGCCCGCCGAGCGGCCCACCGTCGGGCCCCCCATCCGGTCCTCCAAGCGGTCCACCCTCCGGCCCGCCGAGCGGTCCACCCTCCGGCCCCCCATCTGGCCCGCCGAGCGGTCCACCCTCCGGGCCGCCTTCCCGACCCCCTGAACTGTGAGTGCTGATCATGTCCGACGGATTTGCAATGGAACTGTGCGGTACGCAAGGCTCCTATCAAATCGTGCCCGATCAAGTGGAATCCATTGACCTCGAAGCGGTCGGTGGCGCCATCGAGGCGGCGGGTTACGAAGTCGGTGTCCGTTCGCGCCTTTGCTGGACGTTCTCAGGCGCCTGCGACATGACGTTGTATCCGAGCGGGAAGCTCATGGTTCGGACCGAAGACAAAATCCTCGCAGCCGAGGTTGCACAGAAGCACGTCACAGAATGGGTCAAGGGTTGAGCGTCATGCTTCCCGAAGCGCTTGTTCAACACGTTCGGCAAGGCGGCGTCGTTGCTTACCCCACCAGCACCTTGCCCGGACTGGCCTGCTTGCCAACCTCTGAATCGCTGGACAACCTGTTTGAACTGAAGCGTCGCCCTTCCGACAAGCCGGTCAGCTTGGGCGTGCTCTCCCTCGATCAGGCCACAGACTTGGTCCACGTGTCCAGCAAGGTTCGTCGTCTGGAGGCGGCTTTCCCGACAGGTGTCTTTACCTTCATCCTTGATGCTCTCAAGCCGCTCGACGAGCGATTGGGAGGGCGTCGTGTTGCGGTGCGGTGCCTTGCCCATCCCGCGGCTCGGTCGCTCGTGGAAGCCTTTGGACCCATCACGGCCACCAGCGCCAACGAATCCGGTGAATCGCCCGCAGCAACCTCTGAAGCGGCCGGTGCCGATCTTGGTCTCCCTGCACACGCTGTTTTGGAAGGCACATGCCCGGGAGGCGTCGGGAGCACCATCCTAAGCGTCAAAAACGGCACCGATGGGGAGGAGGTAACTGTTATGAGAGAGGGCATCGTACCTGCGCACAGCGTGGTTCAATGGTGGAAGAATCCAACCTGAAGTATTGGCGAGATGCGGGCCACGTCGCACGACGAACCCTCGAAGCCATGAAAGACGAACTTCAGCCCGGTAAGACCTTCCACGAGATCATTGAATCCGCTGAACGATTTATTCACCGACACGGTGGAAAGCCAGCGTTTCCCGGAACCATTGCTGTCAACGACCTCGCTGCTCACTTCACCACCAACCACCAAGTGCTGGGCGTTGAGGGGTGGGAGGGCGACATGGTGCTTGAGAAAGGCGATTGCGTGAAGATCGATTTTGGCGTACACATCAAGGGCCACATTGGCGACAACGCCCTGACGATTGAAATCGGCAACAGCAATCAGCACACGGAACAGATCAAGGCCGCAAAAGAGGCTCGCGACGCCGCTGTTGAAATGCTCCACCCCGGAACGCCCTGGCACAAAGTCGGCCAGGCTGCGGCTCAACCCTCTCTCGACGCCGGCTTCCAACCGATCCGGAATCTGTGCGGTCATCAACTCAAGCCTTGGGAACTTCACGCCGGCGTGTCCGTGCCGTCCTTTGCATGCGGAAAAGACAACCGAGGGTTTTCTGGAGTGGTCGAAGAAGGCGGCGTGTACGCCATCGAACCCTTCAACACCACCGGGAAATCAGGGCTTATCGAAAACATCGGCCGTTCCAATTCCTCCAACATTTACCGCGTGACGGGCCTTACCACGTCACGAAAAGCGCGCGCAAAAAACCAGCTCAAACCACTGGGCGCACAGATGGCTCGAAATCTCGAGGAACGCTACTCCACCTTGCCGTTTGCAGAACGATGGGCGTTCCCCATGCTGAAGAAACCCTTCCCTGACGCCGATGAGGCCAGTTTGCAAAGCAAATGGAACGCCCTTGTGAAGAAGCTCATCAGCATTCGATTCCTTGAAACATACCACGTCCTTCGCTGCAGAGACGGCGGCAACATTGCTCAGTTTGAGCACACCGTTCACGTGACATCGGGCGGCCCCGAAATTTTGACCGTGGAATAATCGTTGATTTTCTCCTCAAAAACGCCTATAAACTTGATTCATCTACGTAATCTTGAACAGGGCTGTTGAAGTTCTCGTTGAGTGCATCCCATCCCCTCTCGTTTTCTCTCACCCTGTTCACCCATCTTCTTCACACCAGCGTGAGCAACGCCAAGATATTTTCAGGTGTATTTTGGTATTTACAAACCGTTCGCACCACTCGCTGGCGCGTTCAACACCGATTTGTAACAGTGGCATTTTTTCCCAAAAACCGCTGTTTCTCGCGCGGAGGCGAAGAAAAAAGGCAGATGGGTTTAATATGAGGATGGACATAGGCAGGCCTACCCCCAACGGGGAAAGGAGGACAAAAATATGCAAAAAGAAAACCGAAACGAAGAGGCTGTCAGCCCTGTTATCGCTACCATCTTGATGGTTGCGATCACTGTTGTGCTGGCTGGTGTGCTGTACGTGTGGGCTAGCTCCCTCGCAGAAGGCAACACCGACGGAAACCTTGCCCTGTACGCCGTGAGCGGACAGGACGCCCAAGGTTCCCCAGGTACAGGCACCGCTGACAACCTCATCATGTTGACCATGGACCAAGGCGGCGACATCAACTGGGCTGCTGTCTCAGTGAAGCTCGCGATTGACGACGCAGCTCCAGTCACCTGCGACAACCCAGGCGTTGAAGGCACCGGTGTGTGCAGCCTCGTCGAGTTTGGTAACACGGACGACCAAGTTTGGTCAGTTGGTGACGGCGTGACCGTCGTCGAGAACGGACAGAATCTCTGCGGAGGCAGCTGTCTCATCGACGTCACCATCACGGACACCCGTGAAGGCAAGGTCATCGACACCACCAACGACGTCGTTGCTGAGTGATCTCGATCGCTGAGTAGCCACACCATCCAGGTTTCACACCTGTACAACGCGCCTCCGGCGGCCAAGGCCGCCGGAGGGGCCTTTTCTTCAATCTTCTAAACTCATCAACCGTTCACGCACGTCGGTGTGCTGTTCCCACATGTGAAGGGAACGTCCGGTTGCAGTCGTGATCAACGAGCGCCCGAGTATCTCCATGCTGGCCAGCCACTGGCCGGGCAGAGACAGCGGGCCGTTTGATTTGCCTTGACGGCCCCGCCACCACAGCATCGTGCAGGCAGCCTCCAACATGCAGAACCCGAGATGAACACTGTTGGCAAGCGTGAACGTTGCCGGCCATCCGTACAGTGCAATGAACCCCCATCGAAGAACGGCGCTGATGAGGGCGACGGTCAACGCCAAAGGCGCCGTGATGTGAAAGTGATGCTGACGCCAAAAAATGCGTCCAAATACGCCTTGCCCTTTCGCTGTTGCTCGTTTTCGTTCACGGACAAGCAACCGTTGGAGCCCCTGTGCACGTCGCACTTTCTGCCGACGTTGACTTTTCCCGGATGTGGGTGCAGCGTCGGTGAAGGTGGCCAGAGGGTCGGTCAGTGTTCGCCATCCACGGCAGCGGATGGACGTCGCAATTTGTGCATCGTCAGCGTTGGCCGTTGGGTGGAGATCTTCAATCGCCAGACATGACGGGCGCCACATCATGCAGGAACCTTCCAAAAACGGGGTGCTGTCCACACAGGACTCAGCCACCCGCATGGCTTCCCAAGCTGAACGGTGAAGGCGCTCCTCCCGCCGTGCTTCCAAGCGCTTGGGGACCGCGCCAACGGCCCCGACGATGGGGTCGGCAAACCACTGCATCATCCGCTGGAGAACACCCGGTTCCATCATGGCATCGGCATCGGTCATGCACACCAGACCCTTAGCGGTCGTCCCGATGTGTTTGAGGGCCTGAATCACCGCTGCTGTTTTCCCTTTTCGTTCCGACATCTCAATGAATTCCGCAGACGCAAACGCATCCGGATGCTTTTCAAGCCAGACTTGCGCTCGACCGACCGTTTGGTCGGTGGATGCCGAGTCGACGATGAGGAGGTTGAAACTGAGGTTTTGAGCGGCGAGGTTGGCCAGTTTCTCATCGATCACCACGGCTTCGTTCCACACGGGCAGCAGCACCGTCAGCGGTTCAACATGACCTTCTCCTTTCGGTCCGTATCCGGTTTGATGATCGCGTTCCCAGCGATGCATGTCCCATCGGTGTTGCAGGAACGGTACGGCGGCGACAGCAAGAGCGACCCCCTCGATGGCGGCAGGGACCACGACCATGGCCTCCATCCGACATCGCTTCCCCTTAGGTTCTCCTCCATTCAGAGGTGCGACCAAGCGGTTTTGCCAACCACTTCATGACGGCGAAGGTGGTGGATGAGCCATGCGCAGGGTGCTTCACGTCGGACCATGCGACAGCCCTGGGGGCATGGCCACCGTCATGCGAACCCTCGCCGACCACCCTCCAGAAGGGTGGGAAGCCACGCTCTTGTCCTCGCACAGCGACGGTGGCCTGTGGGCAAAATGGTGCGCTTATCGGCGCGCGCGCCGCGAACTGAACCGCCGCTGCACAGATGCACCACAACGACCCGATGTGGTGCATGTTCACGTCGCTGCCGATTGGTCATGGCGTCGCAAAGCGCGTCTGATTGCGGTAGCCAGACGGGAGGGTGTCGCCGTGGTCGTTCACCTTCACTCGGGTCGGTTCGATGCGTGGCTCGATGCAGGGGGTGCACGTCGGGTCGAGACCGTGAGGACAATCCTGACCTCTGCTGGCATTCAACCGGTTGTCCTTTCTGAGGTGTGGCGGCAGCGACTTGAACCTCGCATTGGCCCGTTGACCGCCATCGTCAACCCACTCCCGCCGTCATCGGCTCATCCAGCGCATGCACGAGACGAACACCATCTTCTCCTCTTGGGACGCAACGACCCTGTCAAGGGTCATGCCTTTGCGATCGAAGTGGCAGAACGATTGCGTCAGTCCCATCCATCCCTTCGCCTCACGATGACGGGTTGGGGCGAGGAGAACCGCCCTTGGATCAATTCTCCTGGTTGGGTTTCAAACGAACAAAAAGCCTCACTGCTCGCACGTGCGAGCGTTCTCCTCGTCCCGTCTGCCTACGAAGGCCAACCCATGGTGGCGCTTGAAGCCCTTTCCGCTGATCTACCCGTTTGCGTGAGCGACCGGGTGGCGGGTCTGCCCGATGCGGTGGCTTATGCACCTCACGATGACGTCGAAGCATGGGTTTCAACCTTGGCCGCTCTGCTTGAACGACCAGGTTCGACCGGTGAACTTGCTGATTCTGTGGCGTCTCACGCCGTTGATGAGGTGCAAAAACAGTGGGCACTGGTTTACGATTCGCTGTGATGCAAATCGTCCAACACGCCCATCAACGCCTCGACCGAAATCGACCAGCCAAGGTTGCTCTCTGCGTACGTTCGTGCCGCGGCAGAGTGTTGGCGTTCCGTGCCCATGTGGCGGCGCAAAACCTCCAGACCGTCTGCATGAAAATCCTCCTGGGGAGCCAACGTAAACCAATCGCTTTCCACACCGGCGAGCCTGTGACCTTGATGATCGATGCCAAACACAGGCAGTCCTGACGCAAGGAATTCACTGCGTTTGAGCGGACTGGCCAGCATCCAGGCCGTCCGTTTTGGCATGGGCAACAAGCCGAGATGACACGATCCGAGCAGCGGTGCCAACTCTTCTTGCTTCATCGGTTTGTGAACATGAATGAAATCGTTCGCGTCCGCCAATCGTTCCAAAGCAGGGAGAAGATCCCCCTCACCGATGAACATCATGTCCACCTCAAGACCTTCACTCCGTGCTTTTTGGGCCAACATTGCGCACGCCAACAATCCACGGTGCCGGTCCAATCTCCCGTGGTAGACCATCGTGAACGTGGATTGCTTTTCCGCAGGTTCGAATCGGTTCAGATCCACACCGGCCTGAATCACCGTGGCTCGCTGATGTCCGGTTTTCTGCGCAACAAAGGCCTGATGTGCGGCAGAAACAACCAATCCAGGAGCATCCACACGTTTGGCCAGTTTCCACGCTTGCGACCACGACCTCCACTGCAAACGACCCAACAAACCAGGATCTGCCGGTGGGCTGCGGTCCATCAAGGCCCATGGGATACCTTTGTCCGAGAGGACAGGAACAATGTGCTGAGCAATGCGCCACTCAACCAACGCCACAGCGCGGTCGCTTACATCGGTTGACGACAGCCAAAACGCCATCATTTTCCCGAGCGTGCGTGCCTTGAAACCGAGACGTGCACGGTGAGTTAAGCCGACGTGGGTGAACGCTTGATTTTCAATGTTCACGCTTGCGTCTGAATTGACGTAGGTGATCAGCACATCATTTTTCAACAATCCAGCGATTAAAGCGCGTTGAGTGCATGAGCATAGATCGCTCATTGAGCGTCCAGTGAACCAGAGCAATTCCATGACGCTCACGTTCGGTTGAGAGCGTCCTCTATTTGACGCCGTATTCCACTCTCCAGGGAGATACTAGGTCTCCATGCGGTGTCCTTTTGAATTCGAGCACTCGAACCTACCGACCGAAGGATATCGCCAGTGCGGCCGTCGGTGTGTACCGGAGCAGGTCGATTTGTGGTTGGTGAGATTTCACTTAACACACCTTGGATTTTTTTGATGAGCTGCAGGAGGGAGACCTCAATACCTGTTGATAGGTTGTATACAGGAGCGTAAGCAGGATTCCATTTCTCTCTTGCCAACATCAAAACGGCGTTAACAACGTCATCAACATGGATGAAATCTCGTGTTTGATGGCCGTCCCCATAAATCATTGGCGCGTTTCCTTGTGTTGCTAGTTCAATGAATTTCGGAACAACTGCCGCATAGGCCCCGTCCGTTCTTTGCCCTGTCCCATACACGTTGAAAAAACGCAGGGCTATTGTTTCCATACCTTTCTGCCTCGCTTCTTTCATCATGTCTTCATTGATGTGTTTCGATTCTGCGTAGGGGGATTGAAAGGCCCCAGCATCTTCTTCTCTGAGCGGGAGAGTCTCGCACGATCCATAAACCGCAGCACTTGACGCCATGATAAAGCGTGAGACATCGTTGTCTCGACATGCTTTCAGAAGGCAAGCGGTACCTCCCACATTGATTGCGTAATTTTCGTCTGAGTGGTCGACCGAATACGGAACAGAAACCTGTGCTGCAAGGTGAACCACAGCGTCACAGCCTCTCACGGCAGAATCAACCATTTTTGGGTCTCGTATATCACCGACCAACACATCTGCACCTTGATTTTTCAACCTCGTGCAAGTGGATTGCAAACCAGTGGAAAGGTTGTCCAGAACCCTCACTCTCCACCCCTGTTCAATTGCCAGTGAAGCGGTGCGCCCACCTATGAAACCTGCACCCCCAGTGATCAAGAGAGTTGGCATGCTATCCGTAATCGCAACCTGTTCATCATTTTTCGCTTGTCCATGCCAGAGTTCCTACCCATTGCATGGTGCTATCGAAATCCGCAGATATACAGGGGTTCGTGTTCATAATTCCGCATATCATTGCAGAAGATTCGGGACCGGTCTGATGGCTTTGGAAACGACCTTCAGATTGAAATTAATACAACATCTCCATAACCCCAATGCAGGACCATTTGTTCATGAGGTGGCCGTTCAAGAAAAACACCACCTCAAACAAGGACGAGGCACGACGCCACTACAACAGCAAAAATTACGACGAGGCAGAGCCTTTCCTCGAGGCAATGCTCAGTGATAATGCGAACGATTTGTGGGCGTTAGATGTCCTTTCGAGGTTGTTCATGAACACAGCTCGCCATGGAGAAGCCGTCGTCCTCATGCAACGAGCCATCGCCTCTAACCCAAAGCCAGAATATCTTCGACGTCTGATACACGCAGGATGCATAAGCGGCGATTGCTCAATCGTGATGCGCGCTGCCTCCCGAATCACTTGGACATCCACCGATGAAGAATTGCTCTCGAGGATGTTTGAGACATTTTGGCATGAGCAATCATGCAGGGCTTTTTTTCTCCAATCGAACTGGGACATGGACATCCCCTTTCCTATCTTTGTCCAAGCAAAAGAACATTTTGAATCTGGAGATGTTGAGGGAGGAATTGAACTCCTCAACTCGCTAATGTCTCGAGAGGTTGTGAACGAGTCGACGTTGATGTTTGCGCGACAGGTGTGTGAATCCCTCGGGCAGATAGAAATGGCTCATAATTTATGGGTGAATTATCTTGGAAAAATCGACGGTGAACTTTCCAAAAAACGTTCGCTGGCAAAGCGGCTGAAACACGCAAAACGATTTGATGAATCAGCACAAATTGCCTCTGTGGTCCTTCAGGAAGATCCAAACGACCTACAGATGTTGGAGATTTTGACTGAAATTGGGTATCGAACGAAAACGCCTCAGCTTGCTTTGGACGCTTACCATCGACTCAATGAATTGGGCGAGGTAAAATTGTATCACCTGCGGAGATTTGCTAACGCTGCAATCAACCATGGTTCAGTCCAGGACATCTTACTTGCAAGCAAACGGTTGGTTGAGCTTGGTGTCGACGCAAAGGCAACAATACGTAATTCGTATCTAAAGTTATGTGAATTAGGTCAAAAGGAGGAAGCGGAACACCTCCTGGGACTCATCGAAGGCACTTTGCTTGAAACCGATTTAATGGCAGCGAGAATGCTGGAGGAAGGGGATGCGGCGAGTGCGCTTGACATACTTGATGGCGCTTTAGCCTCACATTCGGAGAGCATCTCTTTTTTGATGCGTAAAGGCATAGCTCTCGAGTCCATGGGGAAGTTGGAAGACGCAATCCGCATGTTTGAGCGGGTGTTGGAAATCAACAAAAATCATCAATCGGCATTGCAGCGAAGGCTGAAATGTGGAATTAAAATATGGTCCGAAGAAAAGTATTCGTTTGAAATTACGAAGGCAACTAAAGAATTTCCAAATAACCTAAATCATCAATTTGCCCGATTAAATTTTGTTTTGAGCGTTTTGAAGGACTTTGATTTGGCATTGGAAATTGTTCAAACCTGCTTAAACCATCACCCAAACAATCAGCGAAGTCAACTCTATTTTGCCTTGGTGAACTCCTGGCTGGGAAATCATCAAACAGCACGCAATACCATATCAAAATGCTTGGTCCGCTGGCCAGAATCCAACGATGTGTACATCACTGCCTCTCAAATCGAAAAAAATGCAGGACAAGCCCAAATGCAAATTAAGCACATCAACAACATGCTGGAATTACATGGCCTCGCTCCGGTGACATCCACATCACCAGTCAACGCCATAACGCCGCGATATCTTTCCACAGATGTGAGCAAGTTCGTGGACGATGACCGTCTTGTGTCCATTATCATGACTACGTACAAACGAGATCCATTGTTGGATTCAGCGATAGCTTCGATTCTCAATCAAACATACCGAAATGTTGAGCTGTTGATTGTCGATGACTGTTCACCTGATGATAATTTTACGTATCTTCAAACATTGAAGCAAACCGATGACCGAATTCGCGTGTTTCAAATGAATGAAAACGGGGGGACATATCTCGCAAAAAATTTCGGAATATCACAAGCAAATGGGACGTTCATAGGTTTCATGGACAGCGACGATTACTGTCATGCACAACGTATTGAGATGCAGGTTGATTCACTGAGCTCAAACCCTGAGGCGGTAGGAATTACTCACGATTATTTCAGAATCGACGAAAACTCTGATGTCGAATTCAGGGGAATTGGGGCTCTGAGAATGGCGTGTATTTCCCTACTCATACGGAGGGAGGTTGTGGACGAAATCGGATATTTTGATTCTCTTCGGGTTGGTGCAGATACGGAGTACATTGAGCGTATAGAGGCGTATTATGGAAACGAGCGACGATTACGAATGAGCGTACCTTCAATGTTCATGATGCTGCATAACAGTTCGTTGACAGGTGGAGGGCCGTTCCACATTTCTTGGCGTTCTGTGTCCGGACACAGATTGAATCATCACTGCTCGTTCCGATTATGGCACAAAAAAATCAAATCCGGAATCGCCTCACCTTACCTACCTCGAAGGTTGTCTATTCGTCCTTTCGAGGTTCCGGATGCGATGAAATCTAAACATCATGTTTGGGAAACGGGCATGCCCCTTTTTTCAGAGATGATAAGGAAACGAAACCACGATTGGTGGAAGGCAAAAAAACCAGTTTGGCAAAAGAAACTATCCCCGAAACTTGCCGGGCGAAGTTTCGTGGAGGATTTGGGGTTGAAGGTCCCAGTCTTGTATTGGGAGGGCAAGGAATGCCAAGACATACCTGAACTGGCACAATTGCCCCGTAACTTTGTCATTAAGCCGGAAAAGGGGTGGAACTCAAACAATGTCTATTGCATGAAGGACGGTATGGATATTTTGACTCACCAAGCGTATACAAGAGAGCATTTGGTTCGTGCACTATCAGAGGATGAGTTTATTCGTCAAAATCAACCAATAATCATGATTGAAGAACTGCTTGAACCAGAACCTAAACAACTCAGCGACGGTTTACCCCGGGACTTCAAATTCTATTGCTTTGGTGAAGAAATTGCGATGGTGCATGTGGCTTTGAGAAAATCTGAAGTTAACAAAAGCCTCAATGAACATCAATATTACGATGAAAATTTCAAGTTGATGCCAGGGAAGATCATGGAAAAAAGGGATCAAGGTCAAGATCCAATTCAGAGGCCAGATTGTTGGCAAGAAATGATTGAATCCGTGCGGACCATAGGAGCCGCTCTAGGAATGTACATGCGAATCGACATGTTCGCCACCAGCAGAGGGGCGGTTTTCGGAGAGTTTACCCCCACGCCTCATGGAGGAAACGGGTACACTGAATACGCCGACAAATACCTGGGTTCATTTTGGAATGGTGAGGAGGGGGTTCAATGATTGATTACGACTCTGATGACGTGATGGATGGAGATCATCAAGCCCACGAACACGAATCTCACACGCCAACTCAGCGGGATGGATTTTACCAACGTGAGAACAGGCGACTTCGGAATTCTGCTCCATTCAGACTGGGTGTTCTTCTGACAAACGCTGTTCAGAGACCTTGGAGGATTATTTTCCTTCCATTCACGGTTCCCTATCTTGTGTTTTGCATCGGCATGGAGCGAATTGGTAAACGCCCAATCCCCTACGGTGATGGGGAACATGAAGAAGCGCATCAACCTCGAAAGGATTCGATTGTCCTGTTTCCAACAAACGGCGTCGGGTTTGGCCATTTTACTCGAATGTACGCTCTTGCCAAGAGGTGGAAAAAGCGATTTCCATCATCTGAGGTGGTGTTCTTTACAACAATGCCGACCTTGCATCTGTTGTACAACGATGGATTTCCGACCTACCACCTTGCGGGTAGAAAAAAACACAAGAACATGACCACATCCGAATGGAATGCGATGGTGGAAGAGCAACTTTCACTCGTTTTTACCCAGCATCGCCCAACGATGTTTGTTTACGATGGAGCCTTTCCATATCGTGGTATGTTAAACGCGCTCAATGGGCAGCGCTCCCTCAAGAAAGTGTGGCTTCGACGAGGGATGTTCAAGAAAGGGAGCAATATACCCGTAGACTCAATTGAGCACTTCGATCTAATCGTGCGACCCGAGGACAGTGTTCCTCTGAAACCAACAGAAATTGGACACAGTGTAAAGACAATATCAGTTCCGCCAATGGTGCTTCTTGACCATGGAGAATTGATTCAACGAAACGATGCAAGAAAACGCCTCGGACTTGGGCTGGAAGAGAGAGTCGTGTACGTTCAGTTGGGTGCTGGCCAAATCAACGAAATTGGTTCTGAGGTGCGACTTACCATCGACGCCCTTCTCGCTCATGAGAATGTCAGCGTGGTGCTGGGTGAAAGCATGCTGGGGGAACGTCTTTCTGTGAACCTTGATCGGGTTGTCTTGCTTCGAGATTACCCTAATTCGGTGTACTTCAATGCCTTTGATGCCAGCGTACAAGCTGGAGGGTACAACTCGTACCACGAAATGAGGAAGTTCGGTATTCCTACCGTGTTTTACCCTAACATGGCGACTGGAATGGACGACCAGCTTGCTCGATGTCGCCAAGCGGAAGCGGAAGGATGGGGGTTGGTGGTTAGAGAGCGCACCAAATCCGCAATAGAAACCGCTGTCGCTGAATTGCTGTCAAGGCCACGCAACCCAGTTTCTGAACAGGAAAACGGTGCCAGCATTCTGCAGGTGGTGCTTTCAGAATGGGTGGACACATGAACGCAGGATGGATGCTTCCTAATGAGGCGTTTTTATGGATTGAGGAACGCATACCCTCAGGAGCAGTGGTGATTGAATTCGGTAGTGGAGACGGCAGCGTGCGTTTGAGCGAACGATTTGAACTCTATTCCGTTGAACACAACGAGGATTGGCTTCACAAATCCAAGTCGACCTATGTCTTTGCCCCGATCGTGACGAATTCTGTGTCCATCAGCCGAAAAGAAGAGGGATGGTACGATGAATCGTGTTTTGATGAACTCCCCATGGAAGCACACCTACTCATCATCGACGGTCCGCCGGGTTCAATCGGTCGCAGCGGAATACTAAATCATCTCACCCGTTTACCAAAGTTACAACACATCCTTGTTGACGATGTCGACCGGGAAGCTGAGCATTCCCTGATGATTGATTTGGAAGCACATTTTAATTGCGAGGCTCAAATCTTCATCAGCGAGCAATTCAAATCCAACGGGGAACCAAGGAAATTTGCGGCGCTGGACGTGCATTTAGGAGCCCCCCACCATGCTTGAATTCGACGAATTACTTCCTCCTCTCCTCGGGCAGGGAAATGATTGGACTCTGTTCCAACGAGCGGTCAAATTGCGCTTTCCTGCACGAAGCAGGCCAGAATACACACTACCGGTTTCGGTTGTTATACCGGTTTACAACCGTCGTGAGAAGCTGGGAAAGACAATTGCAGCACTCACCCATTCCAGTTATCCACTTTCTCTGATTGAGATTGTTATAGCGGACGACGGCTCATCCGATTCACCGGAGTCGCTCATTCCTCTTTTCAAGGACTTTTTTCCCATCAAACATGTTTTTCAGGAAGATTTAGGTTATCGATTGAGCGAAATCAGAAATTTGGGCGTACGTGAAGCAAGCAACGACTGCATTATTATCCTTGACTGCGACATGTTGCCCGAACCAACTCTGGTTGAATCGTTCATGAAGTACATGCATGTGTCAAAAAAGGCAGTATTGATCGGCGGCCGAAGATATGTAAACACCGACGACCTTTCGATTCAAGACGTTCTGGAGAACATTGAAACTGTCCTCGATTTACCCACTCAACGCGTTGACACCGGACGCGGACCCGTGGGCGATGAAGCTCCGAGCGAAGACTGGAGATACAAATTCTACCATGAAACCGAGCAAGCAAAGAGTGCTCAATACGCGTTTCGATGGCTCTGTGGTGGCAATCTTTGCATCGATCGCCAGTTGCATGAATCCGTCGGTGGATTTGACGAAACCTTCACTGCATGGGGAGCAGAGGACCAGGAATACGGCTATCGACTTTATCGGCACGGGGCGTGGTTCATACCTGTCGAGGGGGCTGAAGCCCTCCATCAAGAGCCACCGGGTGGATCAAACGAGACAGACCGTGAGTCAGGGAAGGAGATCACACGAAACCAACTCGTCGAAAAATGTCCCGCAATGTACAGAAAATTTGAACCAGGACGAGTCTATGAAGTCCCTCGATTAACCGTATACATCCCAGCTTACAACTGTGTGGACTTTATTCAGGAGGCGGTCGATAGTGCTCTGAACCAAACCATGACGGACCTTGAAGTAATTGTATGCAACGATGGATCGACAGATGGTACGGGCGAGTTGATCGACCGATTGTATTCAGGGAACGAACGAGTCATCATCCTGCATCAGGAGAACAAAGGAATCTCCAGTGCATCAAACGCAGCGATTCGTGCTGGTCGTGGTGAGTTCATACTGCAGCTTGACGGCGATGATGTCCTTCTTCCATCGGCAGCAGACAAATTGCTCTCGGTGTTTCTGCAGAACAATTCGAATGTTGGATTTGTGTACGGAGATTCTTTTCTTATTGATGAGCATGGAGCTTCGATGGGGCCGGCATATTCGTGGGCGATATACAGCCGAAAGCGCCTCATGAAGGGCATGATGATTCATCATCCTCGAATGTTTAGAAGGCGTGATTTCAATCGTTCAGGCGGCTTTGACGAGTCAATAACCAACGCTGTGGATTATGACTTTTTTCTGAAACTGTCTGAAATTACCGCTGGGTATCATCTGCAAACACCACTGTATCTCTACAGGCAGCACAAGAGCAACACGTCCACGGTCAACAAGGATCAACAAGACAACAACACGATTTATTGCGTCAATCGATCGATCCGGCGCTCGGGACTCGATGAACGCGTCGATATCATAGTGGATGAAACCGACGCACGGCGTTTCGCAACGGTTCTGCGAGAAAATCCAACGGATTACTCCGTGCGTTTGGACCATGTGTTTGGGCGATTAGGAATCTCAAACGACGTATTTCCACCCATGCTACGTTGGGAATTGGATGCATTGGCTTGCGATTCAACCCTCCAACTCAGCCGTCTTGTGCTCAACGGTCCCATCAAGTCCCTTGTGCTTGGCCCCTATGGTTCCTCTCGAGTTGCCTCAAACGTTCATCTGAAACTCAGGAATGAATTTGAGTTGGATGGGACTCTTCAATCCAAGATATCCTCTGGGAAAATAGGATACTATGTTGTTGTTCAGATGGCCTCCCAAAACAACAGCGAGGCAATCAAACTCAGCGCTCGTTTTCGAGACGAAAGCAAATGGTCAACCGAACTCATGCCGTCACATGAATTGCCCGATTTAACTCGGACGAGCAAATCGACTCAACAGGAGCTTGCGAAGTATCTTGACGGTCGTGGTTCGGGCACGAAAGGAGATCAAGATCGATACATCGTTGGTGATCACTGGTCCACCGCTGGAGACTTGCTTGTTTTGAAATGGAAAGAACATGAAGTGTACTTCCAAATGCCAATGGACTGGTCCATTGATGATACACACCCTGACTTGTTTCAACTCGCCCACCATCTTCTTGTTGAGCCTTGGGACAAGTCAGCAATGGAACATTGGAACCCAACACGAGAACCAGGATGGAGGCCTGGACTGGCATTTTCTGGCGGGATAGATTCTGCTGCCGCTATGGCACTTATGCCGGAGGATACGGTGCTGCTCTACAATGAACGAACCGGCATTTCAGGTCAGCTGGATCACACCAACGCTTTTCGATTCTTTGATAAAATCAGAACAGATACTGGCAGAATCGTTCATTGCATCCCTTCAAACCATGAAGAATTAAGGCGACATCAAGGAAAGTCTGCAGGATTCTCAACAGATTATGCATGCGCTGTGCAGGCCATTCTCCTTGCTGATTATTTTGGATTGGACAGCATAGGCACAGGGATGCCGCTGGAAAACTCATACCTTTTTCACGGGTACAAATATCGCGATTTCCAACAATCTTGGTTTTGGAAGCACTATGCGCCAATGTTTGACGCCGTCGGACTTTCGCTGTACCAGCCGGTTGCAGGTTGTTCGGAAGTGGTCAATCTCAACATTGTTACGGCTTCGGGGTGGGACGGATGGGCACAGTCGTGCCTTCGTTCCTCCCGTCCCGGTCAGGTTTGCGGAACCTGTTGGAAATGTTTCAGAAAAAACACTTTGCAAGGGTTGCCGTTTGCAATGAGCAATGAAATAACCACCTTCTTGCAAAAAGAGCCATTGAAACAAGCAGCAAGTACGCTCTATTCAATTAAACATGGAGGGGTATCAAAAGATGGACTGAAGGTGGTTGATGAATTTCCACACTTAAACCGCCACCTTGACAGGGATTGGACCTTCCTTGAGCATTACCTGCCCGTTTCTCTTGAGATGATTCCGGAGAAGTACAGGGCCTTCACAAAAAACCGACTTTCCAATTTCGCACTGCCGATGACAGAAAGGGACGTCGGTTTGCTTTCATCGGTCAATCTTTATGAAGCGACGGAATGATTTGAGAAACCCAATTTCTTTTTTTCACGCTGTTGGAACATTCTCTCATAGCGTTGTTGTCTCTCACCAGCGTCGTCAAACAATGCAAAATCTGAACCGTGTCCCGTTCATGACAAAACATCACCGGACAACGGGCCGAGCCCTTTCGCAGGTCAGCTAAAGTGGCGGGATTTGTATCGTCGGTGTGGATGCACAGGGTTGGTAGATTTGCGGCCATCATGGCAGCAACAATCTCTAGATTTGCAGGAACGACGGCCCCCATCAAGTGTTCAAGAGATTGTTCAGAAAGCACCGATGTGATTTCTCCACCCATTGCATTTGCATCGTAGGGGTGAACGACAGTGATGTCGTTCCCCAACTCGTTGTAGATGTTGTGCATTTTCACATCGTGCTTCATCGTGTGTGATCCATACGTTCGGGCGTCGAGTAAGATTCGTTTCCATTCTTTTTTGACAGGTAATCTCCTCGATTCGTGCATTGCCACACCGGGTCTGTCTGAGATGGAGAAACGTTCCGTTTTTGTAAAATGTTCGGATTGCGTCAAGAGGGTGCTGTTGTCGATCCCCTCGGGTCGAAACCAAACCCATGTGGCCGACGGAAATGACTTGATTGAGTTTAAGACTCCTCGATAGGGGTAAGGCCCATCAAAAATTGCGTGCTGCGGGCGATGCGACTCAAGAATATTTGAGATCAGATTCTCGCACAATGCGTTCCACTCTGACCGTTTTTGTTTGTGCAAGAGCTTTGGATCTTTTATGGGATACATCACCGCTTTTTTCGGTAAGAATCCCGGGTAGTCTTCGTGAGGACTGACGATCACGACCTTACGTTCAGGTTCATTCAGCCACTCTGTTGCAAGAATCGCACACCGTTCCAATGATGCCGTGCCCTCTTCAGTTGTGGAGATGAGCATCAATACGTTTTCATCAAGTTCGATTGAGTTTTCTTCGATGTGCAGTTTTTTTACTCTTCCTTGCTTGATGTATCGGATGTTGAACAAGACGAACGACAGTGGGAGCAGAGGAATTTTCCAAGGTTTTCTGAAGAGAGCCTCGGTCAACAGAAGTCCGAGGTTGAAAGAGTATGTTGACCGGATTCTGTTTAGTTCATCGCTCAGTTGACGTTCTCTCGCCGTCATTGCATTACGCGGCGTTGGCATTGCGTTCATTCCTCCAAATCGTAATACGCTTTGATCGATGTTTGCGGGTCACCCTCAGCAATGATTTTTCCTCGGTCCAAAAGGACGACGCGATCGCACACGTCGGTCATCAAACCAAAGCTGTGGGATACGATAACAACGGTACTGGCTCCCTTCACCATTGCGAGAATTTTATTTTTGGATTTCTCTCGAAAATTTGGATCTCCCACACCCAAGACCTCGTCGATGAGAAGGATGTTCGGTTTAATCGCAGAAGCGACGGCCAGGCCCAAACGGGCTTTCATTCCTGCTGAGTACGTTCTCAGCGGCTCATCAATAAACGAACCCAGTTCACTAAATTCAATAATTTCATCCAGCTTGGACAACATTTCTTCTTCACTGTGGCCGAGTATTGAGCCGTACAGCAAAGCGTTTTCTCGTCCCGTTTGATGCGGAGAGAACCCTGTTCCTAGACCTGCAAGCAAGGAGATGTCTCCCGCAGCATGAACCATGCCTTCGTCAGGAGGGTAAATACCCGATATCACTCTAAGGAGTGTGGATTTTCCGGAACCGTTTCGTCCGATTATTCCAACCACTTCGCCCTGCTTAATGTGCAAATTTACACCGCTTAGTGCAGTGAACCGCCGTATTTTTTTACGGAAAAAGTCCGAGATAATCCCGAAAATATTCCGCTGCTTTGGGAAATGAAGGACGATGTCCTGAAGGCTGATGCTCGTTTCTGTCATAGATACTTCACCGCCCCACGCTCGTATTTTGAGAAAATCATCGTCCCGACGACGTAGATCAGAAACGAAACCACGAGACTTGAAATTACAATCGAATCCGGTAATTCAACGCTCTTCCCTTCGAGGGCATGACGAACCATCGTGATTGGTAGTACCATCGGGTTCCATAGGGCAGCTTCGCCCCAAGCCCCGCGCTCCATTGCCATTTCTGCTGTCCACATCACAGGGGACACGAAAAAGCCAGCACGCGTGATGAAACGAATCAGATGCTGGACATCCCTTTGAACACAATTCAGAGGCGCCATCATCATGCCAAAACCGAGCGCCATAAACCCGGCCAACAACACGCCGATGGGGATCCAGACCAGGTGGATTGTGATTGGTAATTCGTAGATGTAGAGAAGAGGGAGGATGATCAAACAACTCATCATTGTGACGACGATGTTAGCACCAACACCAGAAACGGGGAATATCGATCTCGGGAAGAAAACAAGATGCATCGTACGTACATTGCCGGTCAGGGAATTCGTTGCGGCGTTCAAGGATTTTGAAAAAGAGCCCCAAACAATCACTCCCAACAGCACCCAAACGGCGTACATTTCGTCAGGATTCCCACTGAGCATGATGAACAGAAACCAGTAAACAGAGGCCAGCAAGGCAGGTTCAATCACCGTCCAAGCGTATCCGAGAGCAGCGTTTCGATAGCGACCTCGCACATCACGTCGAATGAGATTCCGCACCAGGAATCGATTCGAACGGACTTCTTTCAGCGTGTTTATGGGCGCAAGAAGTGGATTTGATTTTACCCCAATTTGGCGGAGCACGGGGGTGGTTGGACCATTCTGCCCCATCGACATAGCCTCGTTTCGTTCCTATATGACTAAACCGGACCGTTCCTCAACGGAGAGGGGATTCGTTCGGTGTTTTGCATATTCCACCGTCCATTGATAGGTTGAGTTGATAACATGAACCGATTCGGATAGCACATGGGATGGAGTCAGCGCTTTGCTTCGCTGGACTCAAACGCCGACATGACCATCGGCGTCATCGGACTTGGATACGTCGGTTTGCCTACGGCCATTGGGTTTCACGATGCCGGGTTCACCGTGTGGGGCGTTGACGTCTCGCAGCGCACCGTTGACACGGTCAAAGCGGGAAAGAACCCGACGGGCGATCCTGATGTCGACGACATCGTCCCACAGCCGGCCAGCGAACGCTGGCACATCACCACCTCCACAGCGGAAGCCGTTCCACAATGCGACATCGTGCTTGTGACTGTTCCAACACCCATAACACACGACCTCAAGCCTGATTTATCGTATGTCAAGGCGGCCGGTAAAGCGGTGTTTGAGTCAATACCCCGAGGTTCCAACACCATCGTTGTGCTCGAATCCACGGTCTACCCCGGCGTAACGGCTCAGACTTGGTTGCCTCTCATTGAGGATTTGGGTCTAGAGATCGGCGTCGATGTTGAAATCGCGTATTGTCCCGAACGATTCAACCCCGGCGACGCCGCCCACGGCGTGCGTTCAGTGGCTCGCGTCGTCGGTTGTTCCAACCCTGAAGTGGGCGACGCCCTTGTGCAACTTTACAGCCAACTCACGAGCGAGGACGTTCGCTACGTTGGAAAACTTGAAGTTGCTGAGGCAGCGAAGGTCATTGAGAACGTGCAACGCGACATCAACATCGCGCTCGTCAATGAACTGGCTCGTATTTTCCCCGCCATGGACGTGGACGTCGAGGACGTGTTGTCTGCTGCTGCAACAAAGTGGAACTTCCATCGCTACACGCCTGGCGTCGGGGTGGGCGGCCACTGCATTCCCGTTGACCCGTACTACATGATTCAGCGAGCCAGCGACGTTGGTGTGCCTGCAGGGCTCATCACCGCTGCTCGGGCGGTCAACCGCTCCATGCCCAACCATGTCGCGCAGGTCCTGGTCGACATCCTGTGGAAGGCTGGGCTGTCGGCGGAATCTACGAAGGTGCTCTTCCTTGGTTGGTCGTACAAAGCCGAAGTGGGCGACCCTCGGGAAACACCGGCTGAACCGTTGGCTGAAGCCTTGCACCAACGTGGCATCGCCGTCAGCGTTTACGACCCTCATATTGATCCTGAAACTTTTCCTGCCTCGATCGAGGTGGTCGAGGACCTTACCATGGCAAAAAATCACGATCTCGCTGTATTGGTGACAGCACACAAAGCGTGTGTTGACCTTGATTGGGAAGCGCTCGGCCAACAGATGAACGCACCTCGAGTCTATGACGGTCGTCGTGTGTTGGACTTGGACGGGTTGCAAAAGTTGGGTTGGCAGTGTTTCGCTGTTGGCCGCCCCCTGTCGTGAGAGAACGGCCTCCCGGTGTTCACTATGTTCCGAACTGTTATACCACGGCTTCCAGACGAGAGGGCGTAGCCAACCATGGGCATGGTGAAAGGATGAAGTATCAACTCAAATGCCTGAAGACAGGCGATCTCATCGACGACGCCTACACGCTCCACTACACGGACAACGCGTTGCTGCGTGCGGTCTACAGCGAACCGTTTCAGCTTCAAGACAGCGCAAAAGGCGTGTGGAAGTACCTCTCATGGATTCCTACCTCGAAGGCCAACGAGTACGTTGCCGGTACGGTGACCTACCGGGCCGAGGCCCTCGGTGAAGCGATGGGCTTGAGCAACCTCTGGGTCACCTACCATGGGTATTGGCCTGAGAAAGGTGGTCTTTGTCCAACAGGGAGTTTCAAGGACATGGAGGCCGTTCCGACCATCCAACGCATGCACGATCACGGCTGCAAGGGGCTGATTTGCGCGAGCGCTGGCAACACCGCCCGAGCCTTCACGCACTTCTGTGGGCTGGACGGCACCCCACTCATCGTCGTGGTGGGCAGGGACCACGCCAAACGCATCTGGGCTCGCCCAGAAAACAACGCAGAAAGCGTTCGCCTTGTCGTGATTGAGGACGGTGACTATTACGACGCAAAGACCGTCGCCAAGAGCATCGCTGCTCAACTTCCAGGCTGGCAGATGGAAGGCAGCGTCCACAACGTTGCTCGCCGAGACGGCATTGGGACCTTGATGATCGATGCAGCCTTCACGATTGGGCGTTTGCCCGACCATTACTTCCAAGGCATCGGTGGCGGCCCGGGCCCCATCGGCATTCACGAGATGGCTGAGCGGTTGATCGAAGCCGGTTTGTTCGAAGGACCCGCTCCTCGCCAACACGTCTCACAAAACGTCGAACATCATCCCATACACAGCGCCTGGCAAGCGGGGCGCGACCACCTCGTTCCCGGAGATTATCCCGCTGAAGAGGTCAAGGTGTACTCCGACTATCTGCTCAACAAAGGCCCTGCGTACGGCCAAGCTGGTGCTGTGCACGACATTCTCAAAGCCTCGAACGGCCAAACCCACATCGTTGAGCGTGAATCTGCCATGGAGGCGCGCACCATGATCGAAACCATCGAGGGCATCGACATCATGACGCCCGGAGCGGTGGCAGCAGCAAGTATTCTCCAAGCGGTGGAATCCGGTGAGGTGGACAAGGACGACTGCATTCTTCTCAACATCAGCGGCGGAGGTGTTGAACGGCTCAAAATGGACATTGAAACACGGACCGTGAATCCATGGATACGTGTCAAGAAGGCCACCGCAGTTGACGCTATTTTGGAACGATTGGCGTCCGAATAGCGCAAGAGATTCGGGCGCAGGTTCAAAGAAGGTGCTCACACAGGAACTCATGAGGCGTGCACATGGTTGAAGCGGCGTGGATTGAGGCAGAGGTGTTGAAGGCCGTGCCCGAAGCCACCGTCGAGGTCATCGATCTTCACGGGTCTGGCGACCACTTCCACGTGCGCATCATCTCCGAGACCTTCGAGGGCGTCCGCCCTCTTCAGCGCCAAAAGCAGGTGCTCGCCGTCATGGGCCAGCACATCCCCCATCCCATTCACGCACTCGATCTCAAGTGCATGACGCCCTCCCAAGCCGAAACGGCGGGCAACACGGCCTTTGACCCGCACGGCGGGGGTCAAGGCGTCCACATCCGCCGCATCATGAAAAACAAGGAGTGAACACCATGAATTGGAGCCCAGAAGAATTGCAAAGCCTCGTTGACGACCACCCCATCGTGCTGTTCATGAAGGGCAGCCCGAATCAGCCTCAGTGCGGGTTTTCCAACCGCGCCGCTCAGGTCTTGCAGAGCCTCGGCGAGGAATTTGCCTCGGTGAACGTCCTCTCCGATGCCCGAGCCATCCCTTCCATTTGCGCCTGGTCGGATTTCCCAACCATGCCTCAAGTCTTCGTTCACGGCGAACTCATCGGCGGGTCCGACATCGCGCTTGAGATGTTGCAAGACGGAAGTCTTCGAGAAATGTTTGACGCTGGCCGTCAAGCTTGATTTGTCCGTCCGCCGGACGAACGGTGCCAAGCCTAAAACGGGCGCGCTCGCACGCGCAATCGATGGCCGAGTTACTTCCAGGCGGTGTCCACCCGTGGCACGCTCTCGACGAATCCAAGGCGGGCCATTACAGCCAACTTCTTCTCAAACGGTGCGTGGAAGACCGCAATCCTCTCCTTCCGCTCATGGAGGACAAACACCGCTCTCGGGCTCTGGTCGAATCCAAAAACGTCTGCCACCTCACCGAACTTCACCACTGGTCGGAGGACGTGAGCATTGATTGGGACAATCTGCCCGATCGATGTGTCATCAAAACCAACCACTGGTCGGGAGACGCTCTGTTCATCATGGACAACGGGCCCGTACCGCTCGCCAACGTTTCTCGAAAACTTCGTTTGTTTTCGCGCAGGGCGCACCGATACCGCGTCATTCGCAACGGGCGGGACCAAGACGGTAAACCGTGGCCAAAATGGCGGATCGAGCGATCCTTGCGATGGTGTTTACGGCAGGACTTCCCCGCTCCGCTTGAATGGGGAGCTGCGAACATTCAGCCTCGCGGCGTGATGATCGAAGAGTTGCTCACCGACAACAATCGATTGCCCAACGACTGGAAGGTCCATGTGTTCCACGGAAAGGTGGGGTTCATCCAATACGACACAGGGCGCATGACCAATCATTCCCAGTCCATCTACACGCCCGGCGGGCAGCGCATTCACCAAACCAACCCTCGATGGAGCGAAGAGAACACGCCCGCTGAAATCGTGTCCCTTCTCGGCAAGGATGGGTTGACCGAACTTGTCAACATCGTCGAACGCTTGGCCGAAGACATCGATTACACGCGAGTGGACTTGTTCCGGGCCGATGGGAGGTGGTACTTTGGTGAATTCACCAACTACCACAATTCATGCCACCCGCAATCCATTGAGTGGGAGAGCCTCGCCGGAAGATTGTGGTTGAAGGACGGGGTGTAAAACTCAAAATGTCTTTTGCAACCTCCCATCCATGGGTTTGTTTGTTAAGTGAATGTCGCTTGGGAAGGTTGCTGTTATGACGGAAGACGGTTCTCCTTCGCTGTTCCGAAAGTGGGTGATGCGTCAGTATTGGCGCATGCAACAATCCCAGGCCGTGGTTGGCCTCTTGTTGTGGGGCACCACCATCACCCTGCTTGTTTGGCCCTACGTTCGGTGGCGATTCGAAGCCTCTTGCGCGGACGCTCTTTGCTTCAACGACACCATCGCCGGTGTACCTGCAACGTACTTTGGTTTGCTGTCAATTTTCCTGACCGTCATGCTGGGTGTCCTCACCATCGGCTACCTCTACGACCAGGTCTTCTCCTTGTGGACGGAATGGCGCAGCGTGGACATGGAACGAAACCCCTACGTCACTTACGCCTTGACACCAAACTGGATGATGATAACCGCTCTCCAAGCTGAAATGCTTCGTCGACAGTCCGAGGGCGACGAGGCGATGCAGGAACAGGCCGAATGGTTCCTTCGCTGGTGTGAAAAATACGCCGATGGGGAAATGTTCGCACGAGCGGTCCAACGGTGGGACAAAGACCTCGGGCCCACGCCGACGTTTTGGTTCACCGATGACGCCGCCATGCAGCGTGCTCGAGACTTGAAGTTCGACGACGAGGACTGACAAATCTTCTTGATTCGGGTGCCCAACCTCACCGCATGGCACGCCCGTCTCGATGGAGCGAAGAACGAAAAGCCACTCGAGAGCAAGCCGAGTGGATCGTCGGCTGGCTTCGAACCAACGGCCCGGCCACCACACCCGAAATCGTTCAGGCCTTGGAAGCCGAGGGCCGGGCGGTTCGCGCACACATTTTGCAACGAGCCCTCCGAAAGTCACCCTTCGTTCACCGCATTGGGTCGTCCGAGGGCAAACGCGGCGCCGTCAGTCGATGGGCTTGGGGTCTGGAAGAGGACGACCTCGGTTGAGAACGGTGGAATCCATTGAAAGCCCGTTCACCCTAGCTGTTTCATGACCGAGCCAACCCATCGCACCCCCTCCACCGGGCGGGACGCGTCGTGGTTGGTGGGCGCAGATTTGCTCGCAGTTGCGCTGGCCTTCATCGGACAAATCATACTGACGCACGCATTGTTGGCAGAGCATTACGGTTGGATGGTGTTGGCCATCGACTTGTACGCTTCCTTGTTTCTCGTGGTTGACCTTGGTTTGCCCACCCTGCTGGCACGCGATGGGACGCGAGCACCATCGTTGGTTCCCGCCGCTGTGTGGCGCACGTACCGCTTGCAGGCATTGGCGGTGCTGCCGTTCGTCGCCGTCGCTGGTTTGCTGCGACCCGAGGCGTGGCTGAACGTTCAGGCACCGTCTGAACTTCTTCTCGCTGCGGGGCTCATCGCTCTTGCACACGTTGCGTCGTACGCTCCACGGTCGGGTCTGCGGGTGTTGGGGGAAGCTCGATTGGAAGCCATTACAAAAGTGGTGGAACGCGGATGTACGGTCGTGCTCTACAGCTTGCTGGCGTGGCAGGGCTCCACGTCCGCCACTGCATTCACATGTGCGTTCTTGTTCGGGGCCACGGCCGGATGGGGCTTGGCACTGTTTTGGGTGGTGCGAACAGCTCCACCGACCCAGGCAACCGTTGATTGGGATGCGTTGGGGCCGAGCTGGGTTTCAACACCTCAACTCTTGGCTTCGGCTCTCCCTTTTGCCATCACGCTGGGCATTCTTCCCTACGTGGTTCGGATTGAGAAATTCATGGTCGCAGCCTCGGGTGGCGCAGAATTGGGTGCTGTGTTCCATGTCGCACAGCTGGCTTGGTTGGCTGGGCTCGTCGTTCCCGCCGCGGTTCGATCCGCTCTACTGCCCGTCCTTGGCGATGCGCGATTCAAGCCTCAGAAGCATCGCAGGGAATTGAACAACGCAGTGGACATGTGTTTTGGTCTACTGCCGTACGGTCTCTTTGGTGGCCATTTGGTGGTGACCTTGTTCGCTCCGATGGCCTTCCCCTCCGACTATTTGGACGGGACATACGGGGCATCGGCCATCGACGTGTTCACCGTTCTTTTGGCGGGTTGGGGCTTGACCCTTCTTGCGACCCCAACCTACACAGCATTGATGGCCGGGGACCGACCATGGCGATTCACGTTGTTCATCGCTCTGGTGCTTCTCGCTGCTGGCATGCTCGGGGCGGTGTTGGTGCTGAACGGTCCGAGCAATCCGGGACAGAAGCTCTACGCCGGCGCGGCCGCAAGCAGCCTTTCTGCCGCCGTGTTGTTGGGCCTATCGTGGTGGATGAGCGGTGAATTTTCGACGATTGTGGCTCGCAGAGACGAATGGACCTTGGTGATGGTGTGCACGTTGTTCGTTGTTGGGGGGTTGGTGTCGAACACGTTGTGGTGGGTCATGGGGTTGCCGTTGTTTGCGTTCACGAAACAAGGCTGGAAAGCAGCTCGGTCCACGCTTGACTGACCGTATCAAATGAGGCGAATGCAAGCCGTTCATCCACCGTTTCTTCGCCTTGCCATCCGTTCCGAAGCGCGTCTTCGATTCCATCGGCAAGGGCTTCCGGATCGTCTCCGTGGACCCACTCTTTCGGAAGATACCGGTCCACTTCTCCCACGTTTACGCTGACCACGGGCGTTCCGCACAGCAAAGATTCGCGCGCCACCAACGGCCCCGCTTCCCTGCGGGAGGTGATGAGCGTGACGTCTGCGGTCAGCATGCGATCGTAGACGATGTCCCTCGGCTGGTGGCGCAGAGTGGTGATGCCGACCATCCATCCTCGTTCTTCGAGCACCTCGCCCGTTTGCAAGGCGAGCAAGTGTCGTTTTTCAGGTCGTCGAGGGTCGGCAGGGAAGAGGACGTCAATGGGCTCTTTCTTCCACGGTTTTTTCATTGGACGAACCGGACGACGCCAGTCTCGGTCGATCTCGGTCACGCACGGAATGGTTTCCGCGCTTTTGTTCGACCAACCTTGTGCCACGTCCGAAAGACGCTGAGATGCGCACACCAACACGTCGCAGGACGTGGCCGCAGATCGAACCTGCTCGCTCACGCCATCGAGGTCCAGCCCCACATCAAAATCGTAGCCGTGGACCACGCCCACCCACGGACGTTTCCACCGCTGGGCGAGTTCCTTCGCAAGATTGGCAACGGGCCAGAGGGTGTGGCACACGATGACATCCGGTCTCCACGAGCCCAGGTGTTTCTCAACCCACCTCGCACGGCGGGTTACGCTGGAGGCCGTAAGACGCGGATAGGGGTGATCGGGGAGCGCAAAAAACCGGGGAGCGAGAATCGATGTGCCGTTGTGCGTCCAACGACGAGGCGCCTTGGCCACGCCCATCAGGGTCGAACGTCGCGCTTCTGCGTAGCGCGGCATCCGGGGCAAAGGGTTCACGACCTTGACGTCGTGACCCTGAGTTTTCAGGAGATCAACGTGATCTTCAACAAAAACCCCTCGCGTTGGGTTCAACGGAACCGGATAGAGCAGCGAAACGACGAGGATCTGAATGTCCAGTCCCCCATCAGCTAAGCGCAGTGTGGATTTCAGCGAGGTTGTCGGCAACGTTGGCCCGGTCGTTGAACAGGCCCGAGCCGACCACGCAGTTGGTGACGCCCCAGTCTTGGAGCATGGCGATGTTGTGGGCTTTCACGCCTCCATCGACTTGAATTTGCACCGCTCGTCCGCCCTCCGCAACTTGTTGCTCAATGGCCTGAGCGAGGCGGCGAATCTTGCTCTCAACGTTGGGAATAAACGACTGCCCGCCAAAGCCGGGGTTGACGCTCATGATGAGCACGAGGTCCACTTCGGTCAACACTTCAAGCGCCGCCTCTACGGGGGTGGCCGGGTTGAGCACAATGCCAACCGTGGCGCCTCCCTCTCGGATGGCATTCAACAGTCGGTGCAGGTGCTTGACGGCTTCGACGTGAACCGAAAGGTGATTGCACCCCGCGTCAATGTAATCTTGAAAGCAAGCCTCGGCGTTTTCAATCATCAGGTGGGCGTCAAACACGGCGTCTGGCCCGAGCGCCTGACGAAGGCTTCGAATCACTGGAGGTCCGAAGGTCAGGTTCGGCACAAAGTTCCCGTCCATCACGTCGAGGTGGAGCCAATCCAGGCCGGCAGCCATGGCTTCCTTGCAGTCGGTTGAGAGGTCAGCAAGGTTGGCCGTGAGGACGCTGGGTGCGATTATCATGTCATCCCTCAACCGTCGCCAATCGTCGCCAATTGATGAGACTTGCCATTTTTCACGCCATTTGCTGTTGGCCAAACGCCTATAAAATCTCAACTTGAGCGGAGGTTAGGTGAACCCATGGGTGAGGTACGAAACGTAAGCGACAGTGAATTCAACGACACTGTGAACGACTCCGAGTGGGTGATTGTAGATTTCTGGGCACCATGGTGTGCGCCGTGCAAAGCCATAGGACCCGTGCTTGAATCCGTGGCTCAGGAACGAGAGATTCTGGTCGCCAAAGTCGACACCGAACAAAACTCTGGAACGGCGGCGCAACTCGGCGTCCGCAGCATTCCCGCCCTGTTCATCTACCGAAACGGCTCCATCGTGGCTCAAAAGGTGGGCAGCATGCCCAAAACCAAACTCCTCTCGTGGATCGACGAGGTCATGTCAGCCGACGATTTCTGATTTCAATTGAGTCGAAGCTTGCGCTCCTCCAAACGGTCGCCTACGTCCCGGAGCAAACGCTCTCGCAAGGCTTCGTGAAGCCACATGCCCTCTTCCAACTCAAGCAAGAGTCCGTGCTTCAACAGGTTGTCCGGCGGCGTTCCGTTCCATCCCACGCTGTTGGCCAGAACGTTCCACGCCACCGGCGATTCCGCCACGGCAAGGGTGGCGAGCAATTCCTTTTCTTGCTCGGGCAGACGAAGCAGAATTTCCTCATCGAGGAATCGCAACCAATCGTTGTGAGTCGGTTGGCCATAGAGTTCCAGCAATTCCATGGCCAGCGGATGTCCTCCGGTCGCTGCGTGAACCTCTTTGGCCGGAGGGGTGTCGTCGGTTTCAAGGCTCGAGAGCCACGCTTCGGTGGCTTCGAGGCTGAGGCCCTTGAGGGGCAATTCTCTGACCGTGTCGCGAATGTGAACATCGCGCCGGTCGTACACGTTCAATTCCGTTCGAGAAACCAACAGAATTCGGAGCGGACCATTTTGCGCAAGTTGAAGCAGCGAGCCAAGCAGATGTCGTGCTTTTTCACTGATGTGATGGACGTCGTCCAAGACGATGAGCCAATAGGGAGGCGGCCCCCCGGCGGTGTCCTTGAATCGTTCACGAATCGTGTTGGCGTCGGTCATGTACGCAGAAAGCCTTCGTCGCCAAGCGTCCACGTCCATGTCAGCACCCGGGGTCAAAGGAAGCGTTTCGATGATGCGGTAGGGGTCGTGCGATTCATCGATGCCGAACCGATGAAGAAGACTGGTGGCCAGGCCCAACGCTCGGTCCCACGGTTGGCAGGTGTACCAGCACACCGAAAGGTGTGGGTCGGTGTTCATGTGTTGCTGGAGCCAGTGAGCGATCAGAGTTGATTTCCCGATGCCGGCGATGCCGTGAACGACCATGCACGGATGACGTTCCGCAAACCAGTCGTGCAGGGTTTTCAGCTCGTCGTCTCGCCCGTAGACGGGTCGGGTGACCGGAGGTTGGTTGGCGTAGGTTGAGTGCACCCCGACCAGTGGGGTCAAACGACCCGGTTCAGGCATCTCGCCTTCGGTGGTTTTCTTGATGCTGCCAAACCGAATATCACCGTAGGTCAACACACCTTCGTGCTGCGCGTGCAACAAAATTTGCAGTAAACTGAGATTTGTATCGAGCAGCTGAGTGGCCTCCGCTGCCTTCACTTCGAGCAGGTCGCCGTCCATGTTTCGAACCAGGACTTTGGCGTCCTCGAGCGCAACGTGTCGCTGCCGGGCACGCAGACGCCCTTCTTCGGTGAGCTGCCAGGTCTTTTGCCGCCGTTCATCGCCTTGAACGGCCCGCGTGTGCTCTTCGACCAGGAGTTCTTTCAGCAGGTCGCGCATCGAACGGCTAACGTTGGGCGGGTGCTGCGCACACGCTTCGGCGATACCGGGCCGTGTCAGAGCGGGCGGCACCATGTATCGGTCTGCCCATTCGTCGTGGGCCAAAAGGTGAAGCAGCACACGGTCTTTGGCGGCGACGTTCACCTTGGGGATGTCGCCCGCCATGGTTCGTGCTGAACTCTTCATGTGTTCAAGACTTTGTGCCCGACTTGGTCGCTCTTCTTGTCTGAGCATTTGGGCAAAAAGCCCTTTATAGGGACAAAGGTAGGCGAAGCATGGCAAAATCTGCCGAGACCCGCTCGCATCGAAAACACGGCGCCGTCCTCTTGGTGTTCCTGTTTCTTGTTTCCGTGACCAGTCTTGCAACCCAAGCCGCAGATTCCGATGGCGATGGGGTTCAGGACAGCGCCGACGACTGCCCTTGGGCTGCCGGCACCTCAACGGTCGACAAGGACGGCTGTCCGGATCGCGACGGCGACGGGACCTCTGATTTCAGCGACCCGTGGGTCATCAGCAACCCCAACTATCAGAACGAGTTCACCACAAGTTCAAGCAACGATTACTACGCTGTTGAATATTCGCCCAGCGGGGAATTCATCGTTACCGGATCAGAAGACGGATTCGTTCGAATATGGAACGCAAGCACGTGGACCAACCTGCGGTCGTTCAACGCAAACACCGCAGTGACCACCGTCGACTACTCGGGTGACGGCATGTACATCGCAGCCGGCCTCAACAACGATTCGTTGGCCATCCTCTACAGCAACAACCTGTCGTTGGTTTACGACGTGAGCAGCGTCGACGTCGGCGGAAACGATCTCGTGAACAGTGTGGAATTCTCGCCCGACAGCTCCAAGGTAGCCGTGGCGATTGGACGTGAAAACGGCAATCAAGGCACCAACGGGGAAGTGGCCATCTACGACGTGCAAACGGGAGCGGAACTTTACACCCTCAACCCCAACAGCGAAGATCGATTTTTCGACACTGCATTCTCTCCCGACGGTCAGTACATTGCGCTGGCCGGTAATGGTGACATCTACATCGTGAACACCACCTCCGGGTCAACGACGTGGACGTTCACCAATCCCCCCGCTGCCGTGAACGCCGTGGCGTGGTCTCCGGACGGCAATTACATCTCCATGTGCGGAGGCTGGGAAGGCCAATCGGCAAGTTTTGACATGTATCAATACGGAAGCGGTTCTTGGAATCGCATTTGGCAAACAACGATCTCGACATCGTGTGCATCCACGACCTTCTCATCGGACGGTTCGCAAGTTGTTGCGGGCATGTACTGGTACCAGAGTGACGGTGCCACCGCTCGTGTCTTCGAGTCTTACACCGGCAATCAAATCGATTCGTTCAGCGGTCCACGACCGGGGGGTTGCACGTCAGGAGGCAACAACCAGTGCGGAACCATGTACGGCGTGGCGTGGAGCCCTGACTCAACCCACATCGTCACGGCTCACGGGCGCAACGACGAGGGCGTTTACTACTGGTTTGCTGACATCGATGAGGACAACGACGGCTACAACACCACCGACCAAGGCGACGGTGTTGTCGATGCGTTCCCCTCCGACGGAACCCAATGGGACGACACGGACAACGACGGGTACGGGGACAACCCCGCTCCAGCCAACGAGCCCGACGCCTGCCCCAGCACGCCAGGGACGTCCACCGAAGACCGCTACGGTTGCCCCGACGCCGACGGCGACGGTTGGTCCGACGAAGGCGACTGGGCGGTGCTCGACCCGAGTCAGTGGGTGGACGCCGATGAGGACGGCTACGGCGACAACTACCTCTTTGAACTGGACGAGTACCAATACCACGTGAACCAGTCGGGTGATGCTTTCCCCAACGACCCCACCCAGTGGAACGACACGGACGGTGACGGTTTTGGGGACAACTACGAGAATGAATCATGGAATGCCTACCGACCGTTTGAGTGGCCTGGCCTGCTCCTTCCTGCGGCGAACCAACCCGACGTCTTCCCGCTCGATCGAACCCAACACATGGACAGCGACGGCGACTGGGTGGGTGACAACCCCAACAGCGACCGAGCCGACGCCTGCCCCAACGCGTGGGGTGACTCCCAATACGATCGTCTTGGGTGTCCTGACACCGACAGTGACGGGTACTCCGACCCAACGGCGGGCTGGCCCAGCACGAGCGATTGCTTTGGTGCCGATGCGTTCCCAGACGACCCCACGCAGTGGTGCGACGAAGACAACGACGGATTTGGCAGCAACCCCGAAGGGAATCAACCCGACGAGTGCCCCAACAACCCGGGCTCGTCCACCATCGACCGAATTGGATGCGCTGATCGAGACGGTGATGGCTACTCAAACGCTGGCGACCCCTTCCCCGATGACGGCACTCAATGGTCGGATCGAGACGGCGACAACCGTGGGGACAACGCCAGTGGCAACAACCCCGATGCGTTCCCCGACGACACCAGTCAATGGAAGGACAGTGACGGTGACGGCTACGGCGACAATCCAGGTGGATTCAACGGCGACGCCTTCCCAACGGATTCAACGCAGTGGAGTGACGAGGACGGCGACGGGTACGGCGACAACACCGACGGTCAAAACGGCGACGTGTGTCCCCTTGACTACGGTGAATCGCAAGCAGAATTGAGTCGTGGGTGCCCCGACTCGGACCTGGACGGTGTAACCGATCCCTTGGATGCGTTCCCTTCCGACCCGTTCCAGTGGGCCGACAGCGACGGTGATGGCTTTGGTGACAACACCAACGTGCCCAGCGGCGACGATTGCGTTGACGTCTTTGGAAAGTCGTTTGAGGAAGGCCGCCACGGGTGCCCCGATGCTGATTTGGACGGCTATGCCGACGTTGACGATCTCTTCCCAACCGACCAGGAGCAGTGGGAAGACTTCGACGGCGATGGCTGGGGTGACAACTACTACTGGGAGAACGTTACCGAGGCTGACACGGAGAACCAAGGTATGTTCCTGGTGCTGCGAGAACAGCGCGGCGATGCGTTCCCGGAGATCGCCAGCCAGTGGTCCGACATCGATGGAGACGGCTGGGGCGACAACCAAAGCAGTTCAAATCGCGTCGATAACTTCCCGCTTCGAGTGACGCAGTGGAACGACTTTGACGGGGACGGCTACGGCGACAACGCTGTAACAGGCTCCTATCAGCCCGATGCGTGCCCGAAGGTGCCCGGAACGTCAACCGCGAACGAAGAGTTCGGATGTCCCGATGCGGACAACGACGGTGTTTCAGACGACGCAGATCCGTGCCCTTGGGATCCCGATGTCTCTCAGGGCTCCCGGTCCACGGCTGTTTGCGGCATCACCTCGGATCCCAATCTTCAATCCAACGACGGCGGAGGCTCTTCACTTCTTAGCGGTGAAAACGGAACGCTGCAGCTCATGGCTGGCGTGATCATCTTCCTGCTCGCCTTGATTGTTGTCGCTCAGGTCGCTCGTGCCGCTGGAAGGCGGAAGGCTCTGGCCGCCAAGCGAGAGGGCCAACTTGCCCAAGCATCGGTTGCTGAAGAAGAGGAACGTCGACAAGCGTGGATTCAACACTACCTCGCCGAAGGGAATTACACAGAGGCCCGCGCACTCGGTTGGGAAGGGTCCGAGGGCTTGCCGGAGTGGAAGCAGTACGAAATGCAACAGCAAGCCGCACAAGACGCTGCCATTCCAACGATGATGGACCTTGAAAACCTGTGATGGTTCACACACCTTTTGCACCGCTGCCCTTTCAAAGGAGAACGGGTCATGTTTTCACATGGGCGAGAAGCCGACAGGCCGTATGTTGGTCCTTGCGGGGTTGTTGTTGACCTCGCTGTTCATCGGCATGGCGTCGGCCGATGAAGGCAACGTTGTTCTCGAGGCCGTCCCACAGAGCATTCCCGACCAGCCGTGGTATTCACCCGATCAGCCGCTTGTGTTGGTCCCGACGCTGTCCAACAGCGGCCCTGACGTCACACTCACCGTCAACCCCTCCTGTCCGTTGTACATCAACGTCTACAACGCCACCGGCGTCCAACTCGTCAACGGTGCGGACGCATGCCCTTCCCGTGAGCAGGGGATGGACGTGTTTGCGGGTGAGCGAGTTGAGTACGAGGCGATGACATGGTCCATGAAAGACAACGAAGGCCTGTGGCTTGAAAGCGGCGAATACAGCGTTGAACTGATGCATTCATCGGGGATTTCGACCACTGAACTCGTCACCATCCAGACGCCGGTGCCCCTCCCCACGGGACTCGTGTACTCGGTGGAAACCGCTCAGCGGACGTCCAGCGGTCCTGTGGTTCACATGGTCAATCTCCACAACCCCTTGCCGGAAAGCGTCGTTCTTCCATCAGCAACACCGTGCTTGCTTGAACTTACAATCGACGACGTTCACAGATTGGGTGCCCCGTGCACGGCGGGCGTTGACCTTCTCATGCCGGGTGAGATGATCCTCGTGGAACAATTCAGCGCTGACCCGTCGTCAAGCGTGTCCATCGCTTCGTCCGGTGGTGTGTCCATCTTCACCACCCTGCTGAGTCAGAGCGAGGGCCCAGACATCCTGGCACTGGACATGACGCTCGCGCTCAGCGGAAACGAGCTTCCCGCCTTCGGCTCAAACGACGTTCTGATCAGCGAAGTGTTGCTCAGCAACTCGCTGGAAGAGCAGGTGGTTTTGGAGTTCACCACCTCGTGCAAGGCAGAGATGTGGGTGGTCAACGATTTGGGCGACGTTGTCTTTGACAGCCGGGAGGAAGCGAACTGCGTCGATATTGAATTGGAAATGGCGCTTTCCACAGGCGAAACCGAACGCTTCACGCTTCCTCAGTGGAACTTCTTCACAGCCGACGGTTGCAAGGCCGAGCCCGGTGTGTACACCGTGGTGGCTGAACTTCCTGAGCTCGGTATGAGCACCACGCAACGCATAGATTTCCACCCCGGAGAAACCAACCCCTGCGCCCCGACTCAATCGGCTTTGCTCGAGGCCACGTTGGAATGGTCAGGCGAGGACACGTTGCGAGTGGTACCGACCGTTTCCAACGCTGAACCCCATCATTTGAGGATGGCTCAGCCGTGTTCCTTTGAGGTTGAATTCCTTGACGAAGACCAAGTCTCAATTCACATGTTCCAGACCCTTTGCGACGCTTACGATGGACGGAAGATTCTCATCCCTGGGGACTCAGAACCGCTCCAATTCGACGACCTTGATGTTCGTTTGATCCAGGACGGCACCCCCATTCTCCCCGACGGCTTCTACACCCTTCGTCTCACCGTCCTCTCCACGTCCGCCGCTTCCACCAGCATGCCTTTTGCTTGGCCAGCTGACTTTACGGGAACCGATGATGCGGAGGAAGCGACGGTTGAGCCCGAAACGTTCGAACTGCTCGGCACGTGGTTTGGCCTCCTCACGGACCGGGGCGTCTGTCATGCAATGGACACAGACGGATCCACGTATCTGCTGTCCAACGCACGAACCCTTCCCTCCTGGGAACCCAGTTCTCTCGTCGAAGGGCTCTATGTCGTATCACCGACCGAGCCTTCACCCGCTTGTGCAGACTACCTCGCACCCTCTGTGGAAGTCCTTGAGGTCCGCATGGAAGCCAGTCTGCAGGCGGAGGACGACTCCACCGATGCTGCGGCGGCACCGGTCGAAGCCGTCCAAGAAGCACCCTCGCCAAGCACAGCGGTTTCGGTGGCCGTGGTCGTCATCACGACTTCGGTGTTGTCGCTTTTCCTGGTGGCCACCGCCACCAATGAAGCCTTGCGGATTCCGGCCACAGCCGCAGGCCTGTGGTTCCTCGGCCTCATCGGAAAGACCCACGAAACCACCGACGGGCGCTATCAGCGCGGTCGGTTGATGGGGTATCTAACCGCCAACCCCGGCTGCCACTTCCGTGCGTTGATGAGCGCCCTCGACATGAGCAACGGGCAAATCACCCACCACCTTCGAGTGCTGGAAGCGGAAGAGCACGTGTGGCGGAAGTCCGACGGGCGCTTGGTTCGCTTTTACCCGTTGACCAATCAGCTTCACCCCAACATGCCCGAGGAAGACCTGCCGGTCCCACCCCTTTCACCCGATCCGAACAGTCTGCAGGGAAAGATCCTCAACCTGCTCGATCGCGAAGGTGGACTCGGCCAATTCCCAACGCAGGCCGAGCTTGCGAAGCGACTTGAGAAGAGCCAGCAATTGATTTCTCATCACCTGCGAACCTTGCAAAAATTCGGCCTGGTTGAACGAAGAAAGATGGGCGTCAAAAACCGATACAAACTCACTCGAGAAGCCGTGTTCTTGCTGGAGACCAGCGACGACTTCACCAACACCGACTTCGTTTGAATCCCTTGGATTCTTCGTCGTGTGGCACGATTTGAAGCGTGGATTTCATAGCGTGTTGGCGAGTGGGTCGGGCTGTCCTCAGGGCGGTGATGCAGCATGTCAGTGGAAACGACGCCGGTTGACGAAGTCGGTTGGCAGCGGCAATGGGACGATGCCGGTTTGTTTCATGCCGACCTTCACCCGGACCGACCCAAGTTCTACTGTCTTGAGATGTACCCGTACCCATCCGGTAAAATGCACATGGGGCACGTCAGAAACTACTCCATCGGCGATGCAGTGGCCCGGTTCAAGCGCCTGATGGGCTTTGATGTCCTCTACCCAATGGGCTTTGATTCCTTCGGGATGCCTGCAGAAAACGCAGCCATCTCCGAAGGCGGCCATCCTCACGACATCACCGAGCGCAACATGGCGTCCATCACCGAGCAAATCAAGCGGATGGGGTTCTCTTACGATTGGCGACGGACGCTCAAAAGCCACGACCCCCGATATTACAAATGGAATCAGTGGTTTTTCACAAAATTCATGGAAAATGGATTGGCTCGTCGAGAATTTGCGCCCGTTAATTGGTGTCAATCCTGCAGCACCGTCCTCGCCAACGAACAGGTCAAGGCTGGGCGTTGCTGGCGATGCAACGGCCCGGTGGCTCAGAAGGAAATGAGTCAGTGGTTCCTCGACCTCCCCGCTTACTGTCAAGAGCTCGAAGACGGGTTGGACAGCATTGCATTTCCTGAGCACGTGAAATCCCTCCAGTTGGACTGGCTGGGTCGTTCTGAAGGCGCCAACATCCAGTTCAGCATCGAAGGACGAGAGGAGACCATCGACGTGTTCACCACTCGCCCGGACACGTTGTTTGGCGCCACCTTCGTCACCTTAGCGCCGGAACATCCCCTCGCTGAATCGCTCGTGGCCGGCACCGAACATGAGCCCGTATGGAGAGAATTTCATGACGAGATGGCCACCATTGCCGAATTTGACAGAATCAAGAACATGAACAAAAAGAAGGGCATTTTCTCCGGTCGCTACGCTGTTCATCCATTGACCGAGGAACGGGTGCCCATCTGGTTTGGAAATTTCGTGATCGCAACCTACGGAACCGGGGCCGTCATGGCCGTTCCTGCTCACGATGAGCGCGATTTTGATTTTGCAAAAAAATACGGCATTCCCATTCAGCGCGTGCTTGTCATGAAGGAGGGGGCAGATCCAGCGGCACCGATGAGCAAAGCGGAAATCGATCTTGGCTGGATGGTGAACAGCCCGGTGGAGGGCTTCGACGGTCTGTACGGTCAAGCTGCCAAGGACGCCGTATGCCAGGCCCTCGAAGAGCGCTCAAGAGGGCATCAAACCATCAACTGGAAAATACGTCCATGGCTCGTGTCTCGCCAACGGTATTGGGGGACTCCTATACCCGTTATCCATTGCGACGATTGTGGGGCGGTGCCGGTCCCTGAAGAGGATCTCCCGGTTGAACTCCCGCGCGACGTGGTGTTCGGCCACGGAAACCCATTGGAAACCTCTGAGACCTTCGTCAACGTGGATTGCCCAAAGTGCGGCAAACCAGCCCGGCGGGAGACCGACACCATGGACACGTTCATGGATTCGAGCTGGTACTTCCTACGCTACACCGATCCGCTCAACGACGACCAAGCGTTCGCCAAGAACATCGCCGACCATTGGATGCAGGTGGATTTCTACTGCGGCGGTATTGAGCACGCCCAAATGCACCTCATTTACGCTCGCTTCATGACCAAGGCGCTCCGAGATCTGGGGTTGACGGATGTGGCCGAACCCTTCAACGAGCTTCTGTGTCAAGGGATGGTCAACAAGGCAGCACCGTTTTGTCAACCGTGCGGCATCACGCTCCCAACCGTGCACGAAGGAAGCCCCTGTCCTCAATGCGGCAGCGAGTTGAGTTCACGATCGGCCAAGATGAGCAAATCGCTTGGCAACACCGTTTCTCCCGAGGAGATGATCTCGCTGTACGGGGCAGACACCGTGCGTCTGTTCATTCTCTTCGCCGCCAACCCCACGGCCGGCATGGACTGGTCCGACACCGCACTGGATGCGAACCATCGCGTGATGGTGCAGATGCGGTCCATGCCTCACCAACTCACCGCCTGGAAGGTCAAGCCTTCACCGATGGACGCTTGGTTGGACGCTCGAATGACCCAGCGCACGCATGAATTCTGCACGGCGATGGATGAATACGATTTGCGTCGAGCCGTCGAGATATCGCATTACGACATCATCAAAGACATCAACTGGTACACACGCCGAGGCGGAGAAAATCTTGAGGTCGCTCATCGTTGGTTGCCGATCTGGGCTCAAATGGTCTCGGTCTCAACACCGCATCTCGCCGAAGAGTGGTGGGCGAACCTCGATTCCACCTCGACCTTCGTTTCCGGCAGCACGTTGCCTCTGCCAGCTCCTCTCACGGATGAACAGAACCTCGTGCTCTCTGCGGAGCAATACATCCGAGACGTCCTCGAACAAGCCAGAAAGGTTCGTGTGGTTGCGGAACGCCATCTCGGGACGTCCGCATCTCAGGCGACGTTTGTTGTGGCTCCGTCGTGGAAGCGCACCATGGCTCGAGCAGCGCTGACGTTCATACACGACGGTGGTCATCCGAAGAAATTCATACCGATCCTTCAAGAAATGCCGATGACCCAAGGTGAGCGAAAAGGCGAGATGATTGGGTTCTGGGGCAAAAAAATGCTTCCGCAGGTGTTCAAGTGGGACGATGCGTCAAAAGCCGTCGTTGCGTCAACCATGGAGGAACAGGCTGTCCTCGACGCTGCGAGTGCGTTCATCGCCGTCGAACTCGGCCTTGAGGCGGTGATGGTGGTGGTCGGCGAAAGCGACCACGACGACACCGGTCGATCAGGCTCGGCCATGCCGCTTTCTCCAGCCGTCGTCTATTCGTGATCAGGCCTCTTCGTCCATGACCGTGGGGCGCGGTGGAATCGCAAATGTTTCCGGTTTCGGCAGCGGGGGCCCCGGTCGTTGAGCGTTGCTGTACACGGCGTACACCACCACGCCTGCGGCAAGGATGAACACGACGGTTGCCGGGCTTATCCCGTCGCCTTGAGCATCACTTGCGGCATCGACCTGGTTGGTTTCGCAGCCGCGTTCGTTGACCGTGCTGCCCGCGGGCGAATTCAGGCAGTAGTCGTACGCGTTGACCACGCCGTCGTTGTCACCGTCCAGTTGGTATTGGCTGCATCCATTGAGTGAGACCGACTCGGAAAGGTCCGTGTTGGGGCAGTCATCCATCGGATCCAGCACACCGTCTTGGTCGTCGTCATCGTCTTCCACAGCATCGATGCAGCCGTCCCCGTCGTTGTCTTGTCCCGGTTGCGCAGGGCCGATTAGTCCGCGAGGGCACCGATCGATGGGGTCTTTTACGCCGTCTTGGTCGTCGTCGTTGTCCTCAAGGTCGTCGTGGCATCCGTCGCCATCGTTGTCCAGTGCCGCAGCCTCATCGCCCCAATTTTTTTCTCCAAGAGGGCAGGCGTCGTTGGTGTCCAACACCGAATCGTCGTCGTCGTCTTCGTCTAACGTCTCATCAAGACACCCGTCCCTGTCGTAGTCGTTCCACTCAAACGAAACCCATGATTGAATGTCGTTGGGGCAGTTGTCGTCGGGGACAGAAACGCCGTCGCCGTCTTTGTCGTCGTCGCATGCATCGCCAAGTCCATCGTTGTCCAAATCGGCTTGGGTGGGGTTGGCCACGCTCGGACAGTTGTCGGCTTGATCAACGAAGCCGTCCTCATCGTTGTCTTGGTCTGAACAGCCGTCCGATTCAATGTCGGTCTCTTCGTTTGACACCCAACCAATCGGGCCTTTGGGGCACGCATCGTACTCGTCGAAGACCCCGTCTTCGTCGTCGTCAAGGTCTTCTGTGATGTCTTTGCATCCATCGCTGTCGTGATCCGAAATCCCGTTGGCCACCCACCCGACCTCGCCGGTTGGGCAATCGTCCATGTCGTTCATCACGCCGTCGCCGTCGTCATCGTCGTCGCAAGCATCCCCGTAGGCATCGTTGTCAAGGTTGGCTTGATCGCTGTTGACGGTGTTTGGACAGTTGTCCAGTCCGTCCAGCACACCGTCGAGGTCAAGGTCGGTTTCGTACATCCAAACACCAAGATCGTAGCCTTGTCGCTGGGTGAAGTCGTGGGCGCCGTAGGTTCCGTCGTCGTTTGAAACAAAGGCGACCACAGGAGAACCGGTGGCGCTCATGCTCAACATGGCCGGCAGGTCATCGCCCCCTCCTCCTGCCGAGAGCGCCCAATCCCAAGTGCTGTTGGCTTGGCGCCGGGCGAGGAAGAGATCGTGATGGTTTCCGTCGTTGAACCCGTCGATGTCGGCCAGGGTGTACTCTCCGAGGGCGATGGTCCCGGTCGTTTTCCCAAGAACGATGGAATCGCCCTGTTCGGTGATGTGGATGGCCGTGGCATGGTCTGCGCCCGTGCCTCCAAAACCGGTGGCGTGCAACCACGTACCGTCTGAGGAAACATGCGCTTCGTAGAAATCAACCCATACCGACGGGCTGATTTCAATCCCACCAAACGTGAGATTTTGCATGAAATCGCCCACAATGGCGACACCGCCGCTGTTTCGACCGTCGCAATCCGCAACGGAAGCATCGCTGGTACCGCCCGCCCCGCTGGCCCAAAGCCAGCCACCTGAGTTGTATTGACCAACAGCGATGTGGGAGCCTCCGAAGCTCGTCAGGGCGTGATCGCCAAAGTTGATCGAGCCAAGGAAACTGGTTGCGAAGTAGGTTTGGCCGGTGTAATCCATGCACAGAGAGCCCAACCCCTCGAGACTCTCGCTTGAAAACACGGTGTTCATGTGCATGTGGTTTCCACTGCTGTCGAGCATCAGGACCGCAACGGTGTCCTCCGAGAGGCTTCCCGGGGCGACATCATCACCCGACATCAACGTGTCTCGGTGGAGAAGCGCGAGGTGGATCTCATCGTTGGGCGTGATGAGTAAATCCATCACCGACATTTGGTAGTTGTTGGAAAAGGAGGTGGCCCACATCCATCCACCCGTTGGCGTCATGGCCGCCACGAAAACAGCGTTCTCGTCGTCGTCGTTCGATTTGTTGAGCGGTTCAAGTCCACCGAGCGTCATGTTGCACGCATCCCCTTTCGTCATGCCGCAAAACGTGCCGGTGACGACCACGTTTCCATCGCTGAGACGCCCCATGGCGTCGATACCGTCCAGTCCGCTGCTCGATGCGGACAAGGTCTCGGTCCACGTGCCGTTGCTGTCGATCCATGCAAGGAACAAGTCGATGCCAAACGTGGAATCGTTGCTCGAGTAGCCGATAACATCGCCGTAGAATTCAATGTTCTGTTCAAACATCCCCGCAACGATCATGCTTCCGTTTGGGAGGGGGACCATGGCCTGAACCCGTTCTGAGCTTGAGCCGCCAGCGCTTGCCAGCCAACCGCTTAGGTTGTCGGAATTGGTCCGCATCACAGGTTTGGAGTCCAGCGTCCTCTCCTCGCTCACCGTTTCAAAAGTTGAGAGAGGAGCGAGGGTCAGCAGGCAGACAGCCACCGCTGCAAAGAGGGCGCTGAATCTCATGATTTCACCAACCTGCTCTGCCATAAGAACCCGTCGTGTAACCGTCCAAGCGCAGGGGAGCCTTCATTGGGTGTCGGCCAAAGCGGCCAACATGAGTGACTCAAACGGCCAGCGTCGAAGGCAAAAGCAGCGACGCGGTTCGTCCTCGCAACGGCGATACGGTGGACCGAAACGAGTTCACCAAATGGAACGCTTTGCTTCAGAGATTCGCAGCATGAACGAGGTTGCAGAGCAGCGTTTTGAACGCCGCCCCTCCCCGATGGCCTTTCCCGAGGGCATGGACGCACCACGTACGTTTCATTTGTCCTGGACGCCCGAACCCGTGTCTCTAAAAGCCGAAGAACGGGTTGCTGGCATGGTTGTCAAGCGAGGCGATTTTGGCTGGCTGAGCGACGAGCGCGTGGATGAAATCGCCAACGCCCTTGATGCGAAGGACATGACCCTCGACCAAGCCTTGTCCCTGCGCTCGGCGTTGCTCCAGCAGAAAACGGTGTATTCTCACCATCGACTCAAGTCCAAGAGCAAAGAACTGGCTCGACACTATCGTTCAGGTGCCTCAATCGTTGAATTGTCAAAGCGGTACGATTTTCCTCCAGTTAACGTGTTCCGGGTGGTGCTGGAATCGATAGGGTGGTCAAAAAAACGCATCAAGGACAGTCTGCGAAACCCTTCCTCCATGAAGCAGAGGGAGCGGGATGAGTTCGAGGCTGCGGAAGCCGTCGATCGCGTTTCGAGCGTTGATCAATCGGAAACTCAAGTGAAGGCAGATTTGTTTGAGGACATCCTTGCGGATTGGTTTGAGGCTCAAGGCATCCGCCTCCGTCGCCAACCCGAGATGGTGAAAGAGCAATCCGAACTTCTTGGCCGACCGGTTCGAACACCGGACTTGCTGTTTTTGGACCATGTCTACATCAACGACCAGCCGGTTGCGTGGATCGACGCCAAACACTTCTACGGGGCCGACGTGGAGTTCCAGAGGAAGAAGATGAAGAAACAGATGAATCGCTACATTGAGGAGTGGGGGAGCGGGGCCATCATGTTCCGCCACGGGTTCTCAGAAAACCTGTTTTTGCCGGGTGTCTTGATGCTCGACGCCAGCCCCATTGATCTCAGCCGTCTCAATCCTGACGATTGAGCGGGGCCAACGAGGAGATGAGACAGGAAAACCCCTGCTCCCGCACGAGCTGTTCCAGCGCTTCCAACTCTTCAAGGGCAGGCTCTTTCCCAAAGCGTCGAGGTAGAACCGCAACCGAACTTCCCAGCATGCACAGACGAACCGCCATGCTGGCCTGCCAGCCTCCCTGCTGGACGGCCTCTAGAACGGTTCGATGGATTCGGGCACGTTGCTCTTCCTCCAACATCCCTGAACCGGTCGCAAACAGGCGAGCCTCGTGCAGAAGACTGGGCCACTGTTGTGCGGTCCACTGGCCTGCTGCAAGGGCCGCAACACCCTTTTCTCCCGCAAGGGTGATCGAGCGCTGCCAATCCGGGTCGTCGATGTAGGTGGACGTGTGTCGCTCCTCAAGCGGGTCCCATGCCAACAACACCGGGGCGTCGGCCTCGAAACCGACAGCGTGTCCGGGCCAACCCGGTGCACCCGGTGCGAGTCGAAGTTCAACCCCACCCACCGACACACCCAGCACATCGCCCAAGCCTCCGGCGTGCGCTCGCTCAACTCGGTGAGCGATTTTGAGATATTGCACGATTCGTCCACGTCCAGTGAGGGCGTGGACTGCACGCCCGACGGCCACAAGTCCTGCGGCCGACATCCCAAACCCCTGGCTGAGGGGGCACTCGAGACTGATGTCCAACGTGAGCCATTCGTCTTCCTTCAGCAGGGTTGCGTCTCGGCAGGCCTGAATGTAGTCGAGATAGAGGTCAATGCGTTCCATGTACGTTCCAGAAGCGGTCTGAACCGAGATGATGGACGGGACAATCTCCCGTTGTGCCTGAGGTTTGTCGGGTTTAACCCCGTTCATGATCGTGGTTGACGTTGGGGGGACGCGATGCAAGGTGGCGGTAACCTCAACGCCGTGGTGAATGGAAAACCCGGCACCTTTGCTGCCCTGACTTCGCATCAACGCACTCGACTTGTCAACGGTGAAGAGCAACGTGATATGGCCGCCGCATCGCTGAACGGTGGTCGTCATGCTTCCACGCCAGGCGGTGTTGGCTGATGAACTCCACGCTGGAGGTTTCAGGCGAGTGCGGACATCAAGTCCTCGCCAAGATTGTCAAATCGGTTTTTGAGTTCTCCGAGGGCGGCGTTGAAGGCGACCACGGGGTCCAGACTTCCGTCGGTCTCGTACGAAAACACGAACGAATCGTCGATCGTCTCAAGCGTGATGGCATCGTCAAAGGCCGTGTCTCGTCCAGTGCCTTCACCCACTTGATGGAGCGCTTGCTCGATGTCCATGACATGGTTTACGTTGGTCAATTTCTTGTCCTTGCCGAAAAGTTTGGCGTTGATGGGTGTTCCGTCAGAGGTGGTCAATCCAAGTTCGAACAGCACGCTGGCCTTCTTGGGCTTGTTCAGAACGGCCATGCGGTGAGGTTGGAAGCCGACCGCAGCGACGGGGGACCACTTTGCGTGGTCGCGACCTCGACCAACGACAGCGAAGGCGTAGAACTCGAGAAACTGTCCCTTGGATAGAACGGTGAGCGGAATGGACTTGTGCTCATCCCGGATATCGTAGTACGGGTCTGAAATGGTGGTGATGTCTCCTGCATACACCGTCTTGAATTCCTCTTCAGAATCCGCCGATGGGCCTCGAGCCGAGAGGGTGTAGAGCACTTGGCACAGGGGGCATCCCTTGTCGCGCTCAATGACGTCTTTACAGTTGATGCACTGGCTGGGTTCATAGAGAGGCTCCTCAAGGTTGGTCGGGATGGGAATCATGGCAAGTCGGTGGGCCAGCACTTCATCGGGAAGCACGTTCACGGATTCAACCACTTCGCCCTTGTTGTCTTGCGTAACGCCCTGAGAGAAGTCGACTCGGGTAATGGCCAGCTTGGGCACGTCAGCGATGAGTGCACGACGAATGGCGTTCACTTGGGAGGCGTTGGTTTCGCTGATCAAAATGCGAATTTCGTTCCCTTGTGGCCAGCCATCTACGATCTCGGTCTTCATGGAGTTCACCTTCTTTTTTCAGACACGTCGGCCACGTCGACCGCCCTTCTTTTTCGTTCCGTCGTGGGCGATGGGCGTCACGTCTTCAATTCGAGTGATGGTCATGCCGGCACGGGTCAGTGCTCGAATGGCAGCTTGGGCTCCTGGACCGGTGTTGTTGGAGAGGTTCCCACCGGGGGCGCGATATTTGATGATGAGTTCCTTGAATTCTTTGTCCTTGAGTGCGTCAGCCATGCGTTCGGCTGCACGGGTGGCTGCAAATTGGCCGCCTTTGTCCTTGCCGGCCTTCACAACTTCGCCGCCGTTGCACGTGGTGATGGTTTCGGCTCCGGTCAAGTCCGTGGCCGTCATGAGAATGTTGTTGTACGAACTGAAAATGTTCACAATGGCTTTCCGGGACATCATTCATCGCTCCCTTCAATGGCCTCGGTCGAGGCCTCAGCCGCTTCACGAACTTCTTCGGCGAACTCAGCGGTAGCGTCAGGGCTGACGTCTTCGTCTTCGTAGGAGGCTGCTTCTCGCACACCTTCAATGGCCTTGCGGATGGGGTGGTTGGGGTCGTTGAGTGGGGAGGCGGGGTGGTACCGGAGCTCGGCTTCCTCGTCTCGGCCAACTGCGTAGGATGGGATGGTGATTTTCTGGTCGCCGATGCAGATTTGGCCGTGCGTGACCAACTGGCGAGCTTGCTTCATGGTGCAGGCCAGTCCCTTGTAGTACACTTGCGCTTGCAGGCGACGGTTGAGGACATCCTCGGTGTTCAGAGAGAGAATGTCGCCGAGGTCGGCATCGGACTCGATGAGGCCTTTGTGGTGCAGCGAGCGGAGAAGATCTTCCCGTTCTCGCTTGCCGTGGCCTTCGGTGGTGTCGATGTTTCCGATGAGTCGCATGGCTTGTCGTCGGTGGCGTCGAAGTTGGGACTTGGCCTTCCAGATCTCCTTCATGTTTTTGAGTCCGTGATTGCCTTGAATAGCGTGCTCTTCCTCAATTCGGTCGGCCTTCCAGGGGTGAGAAGGCGTGTCGTACTTGGGTCGTGAAAACTTTGGCTCTCCCATGTCAAATCCCCCTCATCACTTCTTTCGGCTGACACCCAAGGTCAAGCCACCACGGCCGTTCGAGCGGCCGCGCTGGCCGCGAACTTTGTTGCCTGAGGCGTGGCGGACACCGCGGTAGCACTTCATGGTTCGAAGGCGGTTGATGTCGTCTTGAAGTGTGAATCGGACTTGTTGACCGGTCAGGTGAACTTCGTTGCCGGTTTCGAGGTCTCGCTGCCGGTTGAGCATCCAAAGGGGCACGCTCTCGGCGTAGGATTCAATCGCGACACGCAGACTTTCTTGCTGTTCGGTGTCGAGGAATCCGGCGAGAGCGTAGGGGTCAAATCCGGTGTTCTTGCAGATTTGAACGGCGGTGCGGGCGCCGACACCCTTGACCGAGGTCAAGGCCGTTGCCAAGGGCTTCAGGCCGTCCATGTCGGTATCGGCCATTCGCAAAATGTATGAAAAGTCATCACCAAGGTCCGCATCCTTAGGTCGTGCCATGTCCTCTACCTCAACGTTAACACCACAGTGTCACGCATCCCTCCGACCAACCTCCCATATATCAAGACCGCGATGGATGGATTCGCGCCACTGAGCCTTGAAAACCTGTCAAATTGAATCGGTTTCTCTGGCCGGACTGGGACAAACACAGAGCATCAACACCTCACCGTGTGGATGCTGAGCCACGAAGCCCTGTCGGTCACCGTGCCGCCGCCGAAGTTGTCGGTCCAAGGAACCCTGCAATTTCGGTTGCAAGTTCGGGGCGAGGTCGTAGCGCAATTTCACCGAGCCGAGTCGGTGTTCCAGCGCCGTTTCCACCAGACGGTCAACGGTGGATTCGTCGAGCGGGAATTTCAGCAATTCCACCACTTTTCCAGTGGCTTGCACCAACGTGCGGCTGCCTGAATCCAATCGGAGCGGTCGGTCGTGATGCAACTGCGGGCGACGCCCCTCCACGCACGCCCAGCGACCGACATCGTCCGGTGCGGCGATGCGCAGCCACTCGGTCATCAGTCCGCTTTCCATCAGAGCTGCGTCGAGGATGCTGACGTGTTCCCCACGTTGAGGCGGGTGATGCCTTGCCTCAATGGCTTCTGGAGTGGCCGCGCTGGTCAACACCACCGGGGCGTCGGCCAGCGAAGACGGTACACGAACAAACCGACGTGCAGCTGAGGGATCGGCAACCCGCCCCAACCAAAGCGCCAATCGGTCAACGCGCCCCCTTCCTCGAGAGGTCCATTCCCACGTGCGCTGAACGCCTGGCCAAACAGCATCGACGATGGTTTCAACTTCGTCTCGCTGGTCGGAGGTCAGCCGAGGCGAGAGATCCAACAGAAGGGCCGGGTCGTCCAAGTACGGCGCCCAACCCTCGAGAACACGATGCAACGGCGGTTGCATTTCCTCGAGCGCGTGTGTTCTGCTGTTTCGAGGACGGGCGGGATCGAGGTGGAGAAACGATACGCTGAACCTTCCTTCTCCGAGGGAAGAAAGCACGCCCTCTGCGTCCGTACCGTCCCCACAAACGACGAAACTGTTCAGGAACCAAGCCTCGTCCATGGACCTGGTGTGAGCGGCGACCGAGCGCACATTCACAGCGCTTGCTTGGGCGCGTTCTGGTGCCAGTTCAACGCCCAGAACGGGTCGCTGGAGGGTTGCTGCGTATGCAGCGAGTTGGATGCCACTGCCGCAGGCGCAATCGAGAATGAACCCGTTCGCAAGGTCGTGTTCTCGCAGAGCTTGGGCCCGGAGGGCGGCGATTTGCCACGGTGTGGCGAGTGGGCGTCCTTCGTTGGCGTGGTGGAACAGCAAACCCGGTGGTGCCGTGGCGTCTTGCGCCTGCTCGACCAAACCCACGGCCGATGCGTCCACAGGTCGAACCGCTTGATGCATGCGCTCTCCTCACAAGCCCGCAATGTCGGACCGCGTCAACAGCGATTCAAAGGGAACACCTGCCTCGGCGAACGCTTTCTCAGCCCCTTCTTCTCGGTCGAGAATGCTGATGACCCCGATGACCTTGCAGTCCGTGTCTCGATGAATGCGTTCAACGGCAAGAATGGACGACCCTCCGGTCGTGGTCACGTCTTCCACGATGACCACGTCCCCTCCGCCTTCAAGCGAGGTTCCCTCGATGCCAGGTGGGTTGTTTGTTTTCCGCCCTCCGCGTCCCTTGGGCGATTTTCGCACCATGAAGCCCCGAAGAGCAGGGTCGGCATCGGGGGACGTCACGACGATCGCCGTCAAAGGAACGGCACCGAGTTCCAGACCCCCCACCAGCTGGCCCCCCATGGCCTGTATGCGGAGGTTGAGCAGGGAGCCAATGATGGTGGCAGCCCGGGGGTGCATCATGACGGGCTTCGTGTCGAAGAACCATCGGGATTGCTTCCCGCTGGCCAGGGTAAAAGCGGTCTCGTTTCCGCCGTCGAGGAAGGCCAACTCGCGGACCAGCTCGGCGAGCGTCGGCCATTCGGGGTGGTTTCGAACCGTGTCATGAACGCCCATGGGTTGTTCCTTGGCGGTCACGACATGAACTTTCCTTCCCGTGAAGCGTTGAAAAAACCCCATTCATTCCCACCGTGTTGATGATAAAGGGTCGGCATGAACCGTATTTGAGTGAACATGAGCGACGCCGAGCAGACCGTGAATTTGGGGGAACACAACCCCCTTATCGGCCTCGACATCGACCGTCTGGAACGGGAAATGGATGCTTATCACCGGTGGTTGGACGAGCGAACAGACGATGCGTATCGAATCGCAGAACTGGCTCGAAGGCAGGGCCTTGACCACAAAAACCGAGTCGAGATTCCACGAGCATCCGATTTGGCCGGACGCACAGAAAAATTGCTGATCGAACATCTTGACGGCTATGCGGTCGCCGACGACATCCGTGCTTTGCTGGACGAACACGACCGTGAAACGACATCGATCATCATAGCTCAATCCGTTGCTCGGGGCTTCCGAGAGCTGGGGTATGACCTTGAGAAATCCATCGATGTAGGTCTTCGCGTCGGCCTCGCCGTGCTGACTGAAGCGGTTCTCGTTGCACCGCTGGAGGGAATCAGTGAAGTTCGGCTCCTCAACAACGTTGACGGCTCTCAGTTTGTTTCCGTCCATTTTGCGGGACCGATTCGTGCAGCGGGTGGAACGGCTCAGGCCTTGGCTGTGCTCATCGCTGACATGATACGGCGGGAGCTCAACGTCGGCCACTACCAACCCACCGACCCTGAGGTGGAACGCGTCAAGGAAGAATTCGGACTGTATCGCGGAAACCTGCAGTACCGACCATCCCCTCATGAGATTGATGAGATCGTCCGTGCCTGTCCCGTGATGATCAACGGCGAGTCCACCGAGCGTATTGAGTGCGCTGGTTACGGAAACGTCCGCAACATCGACGAGCCGCGCATCCGAGGAGGCGTTCTGTTGGTCATCGGCGAGGGCATGTGCCTCAAAGCGCCCAAAATTCAGAAGCACACCGATCGTTTGAACATGCCCGGCTGGGATTTTATCGCAAAATTTGCTTCACGAGGCAAAGAAGACGAACCCGAGGACAACACGTCGTTCAAAAGCCAACAAATTGCACCCATTACGAAGTTCATGAAGGACATCATCGCTGGCCGACCCGTCTTCGGAGGTCCGCTTCAGCCCGGTGGTTTCAGGCTGCGATACGGGCGTTCCCGTCCATCGGGTCTGGCGGCAGCCTCAACCAACACCACGTCCATGCTGGCTCTCGATGATTTCATCACCATCGGAACGCAGATGAAAATCGAGCGACCGGGCAAGGCCTGCGCCATCACACCGTGTGACGAAGCCGAGGGCCCGTGGGTCGTTCTCGACGACGGTCGGTTTCTCCGAGTTGACGACCCGTCCGCTTACGTGGAATTGCGTCACCGGGTGAAGCAGGTCTGGGACAACGGTGAATTGGTCATCGGTTATGGTGAATTTTTGGAGAACAACAAGCGACTTGTGCCAGCTGGCTACACCATGGATTGGTGGGCCAGCGATGTTCTGGATAACCTCGTTGACGACGATGAGGTCTCAGCCTTCCTCGACATCGTAGGAGAGGTTCGGGACGACTGGCCTGCCGGAACCCCGGGGGTTCCTTCCGGAGAGGCAGCAGATCCTGACGCGCAGTTTTGGGTTCGTCGTGACTGGCACGAGCGCCTGAGACAGTGTCGATTGACCTGGCTCGAAGCCGTCGGTTGTTCCCGACGTTTTGGCACGTCCCTCCCACCGCCGCACAATCCTTGGTTCAAGGATCTCCCGCTGGAGTGGCTACCCGCCTTCCTCAAGCTGTTGGCTGCGGGCAGCATCGAAGAACGAATCGAGCGCGACAACGTGCCGATCGAGGGTCGGCCAGAGTCGGGCGCACGCTGGTTGCGGTTGTCGGGCGGTGTTCGTGGGTGGAAGGCTTCTGCGATGGACGCGCTCGAACCGGAGTCGTTGCCTCCGTTGAGTGACGTTCACTTACCCGGGCCCAACGTTGAGATCGAATCGCCGCTCATGGGCGCTGAAGTTCCCGAAGGTTGGGCCCTTCAACAGCACGGTTTAGCAAAGGCGACGATGATGGTTCTCGGGCTCGCTCACCATCACGATGGCGACGACCTCGTCGTTACTTCCGGGTGGGAGTCGCTTCTCGAAGGCCTCGGTTTCAAGAGCGACGGCGATGCTCCGCTGCGGCATAAAAATGCGCTGACCATCGCTGAGAAGCGCATCGAGGCCTTGCGCCAAGCGAAACGGGTCTTGGACCAAGAGCGCGAGCGGAACTCCGCCCTGGAAAAAGACCGCGCGACCGTGCGCATTGCCGCAGAAACAGGGGCTCGTCAACGAGGCTTGGGCATTGCTGAAACCGATCGGGTTGGACAGGAAGCGGCTGCTTCCGTGCCCGATGATGGCCCAAGCGACCCGGCCGCTTACCTCGCAGCGCAACGGATTGAGGACGAGCATGCCGTTGAAGGCATCATGGTGTTGGTGAGACAAATGTCCGAGCTGCGATGGGAACACAGCGCACCGGTTCGAGTTGGTTGCCGAATGGGGCGCCCGGAAAAAGCGGCCCCTCGAGTGATGAACCCCATGACCCACTCCCTCTTTCCCATCGAGCTCAACGGCGGTAACCAGCGTTTGTTGAACAACGCCATCGACAAGCGCACCATACGAGTCCAAGTCGGTCGTCGCACCTGCACGGTGTGCGGCAAGGAATCCCCCTATCTTCGATGTCATCACCGTGGCTTGGACGCCCACGGGGAAGGGAAAGCGGGCGAAACCTGCAACGGGCGAACGAAGGCCAACCCGACCAGACCCAACGCCTACCGGCGCGGAGAAGTCCAATCCGTTCGGGTGGACGAAATGGTCGAAGACGCACGAATCCGCCTCGGCCTCGACCGGCTCCCTGCGCAGGTCAAGTGCATGAAAAAACTGAACAGCCGCAACCAAACCCCCGAGGCGATCGAGAAAGGTATTCTTCGTGCACGCCATGAATTGCCGGTGTTCAGAGACGGAACGGTTCGCTTCGACATGAGCGATGTCCCGACCACACACTTTCGACCTCGTGAAGTCGGTGTTCCGTGGAAAACCCTTCATGCCCTTGGCTACACACACGACCATCGTGGGCGTGTTTTGGAACACGACGAGCAAATTTTGGAGTTGTTTCCGCAGGATTTCATCGTGGCCAAGGGTGCGGCTGACTTTTTGTTGCGCACGGCGAAGTACATCGATGAACTGCTGGTTCGATATTACGGCATGGAACCGTATTACAACGCAGACAAGGCGGACGATTTGGTTGGCCAGCTGATCTGTGCACTTGCACCGCACACCAGCGGTGGCGTGCTCTCACGAATCATTGGCTGGGCGGACTGTTCGGGCGGCTATGCTCACCCCTTGTTCCACGCTGCCAAGCGAAGAAACTGCGACGGAGATGAGGACGCCATCATGCTGTTGATGGACGGTTTGCTGAACTTCAGTCGCGACATTTTACCCGCCAACCGAGGGGGTCAGATGGACGCTCCGTTGGTGTTGACCACCCGTCTCAACCCGACCGAGGTCGACAAGGAAGCCCTCAACGTTGACGCGGGATGGTTCTACGAGCGCGATTTTTACGAGGCGACCCTCAAGCAACCTCACCCGAAGGACATTCAAGGGCGGATGGATTTCGTGGAGCGTCGCCTTGGGAGTGTCGCAGCCGTTCGCGGGTACGGTTTTACGCACGATTGCCGCTCCCTCGACGACGGCCCCGCCTTGTCCGCCTACAAAACGCTGGAAACGATGATCGACAAAATGAACGGGCAGCTGGCCCTTGGACAGCGCCTGCGGGGTGTGAACGTGCGTCAGGTGGCTTCCAGCGTCGTCCGCTCTCACTTCCTTCCGGATTTGCGAGGTAACCTCAACGCCTACGGCCGACAGAAGGTTCGGTGTCTCAAGTGCGGTCATTCCTATCGGCGAATGCCGCTCTCTGGAAAATGCATTCAAGCCAAGAAGGAAACGGGTCGCGGGCTGGCCAACATGGGCGTTGCGAAATCCGAGGGTGGTTTGTGCAACGGGAATTTGGCACTGACGGTTTCGGAAGGCGCCGTTCGAAAATACATCGAGGTCATGCGTTTCGTTATGGATCACTACGGGGTTGACCTCTACACGCGCCAGAACGCCGATTGGCTGGCTTCCAGCGCTGACTCTTTGTTCAACAACGACCGAGCCAAGCAACTCTCGTTGTCCGATTTCCTTTGATCACCGAATCGGGTCACGCCAAGGTGAGTCGCCTTCCTCCCAGTCCTGCGAGTCCTGTTCCTGCTGGAACCCTTTGGATTTGAACGGCACCTTTTCGGTCGGAATGGACTTTGTTGATGGACTTCGCTTCGCAAGAAGCGCACGGACGCCTTGTTCGCCCCACGCAAGGGCGACCAGCAACAACGTCAGCACAACGTGGCCGTGCGGCTGAACCGATGCAAAGGGCTGCAGAAGCAGGTCCTGCTCCACCAAAACGCCGTCCTCAACCACTGTTTCAATGGTGTATTGCCCGGGCTCCAATTCCCCGGTCCAAATTGGAACGTCGCTGTTCAGGTCTCCCGACCACGATGCGACCACCGTTTTGTTGTCCTTTTTGATGGCGTAACTCACGTTGGCTGAGTCCAGCGAAGTGCTCGAAAAGGCTGTTGTCAATTCAGCAGGGATGGGGGCGTTGTTCCCAAACACCGAGGAGATGTCGATTTCTCGATGGGTTTGGAACTGATTTTCCGTGTTGATTTCGTTGGGTGCCGTTTGTCCGGCAACGTTCAGCCAGAGGGCGTTGACGATCACCAGAGCGATCACCCACATGAGGGCACTTTGCCAGGTGACACCACGCTCCATGCCTTTGGGCCCTCCTGTTTGTTCTTCTACCTATGTTCGCTGAGGGAGTCAATCGTCATCGATGCAGCGCTTGGCCCATCCGGGGTCGATGAGACTCAACACCCGTGCCATCCAGGACAACTTCGCGAGTTTTCGCTCGGCATGCGTTGTTCCTGACCAAGGACCGACGCGATCGGTGGCGAAGCCAGCCCACCGTATTTTGTCGTCCGGCACGCCCAGCCAGGAAAGGAAACACGCCGCACGATCACCATCGGTGAATCCACCTGGATTGTGCATTCCCTCGATTGCTTCGTCGGTTTGATGAGTCAGCACCAGACGAACTCCGCCCGTCGTAGCCCACTTGCTCAGGCATCGTTTCCATGCCTCGTCGTTGTCCCCGTGTGCGTGAACAACAAACGGGATACCTTGTCCTACGGCGTTGGAAAGATGAGGTTCGCCGTCCAAATCCGTGACGACACACGCCACATCAACCCGGCCCAGGCACGCTCCGACGGCGCCGTCAGCAGCCACAAAGACGGTCCCGGCGTCAAAGGGTTGGTCGAGGGCTTCTTTTTTGATGGCGGCACCAACCACAACGATGGTTGAGGCCTCATTCAACGTCGTTTGAATGGCCTCAAGGGTCGCGACTCGATGACGGGGGGTCCATCCAAACCGATCACCGAACGGGTGGCTGTCGCACGCTTCTTGCAAGCCCAAAGCACTGTTCAAATCCCGCTCATAACTCCACCCAAAATGCGTTCTCACTTCGTGTTGGATGTTGACCAGCGCCGGGTGAGGGTCGGTCCTCATGCTTCCTTGGAAACGCGCGCAGGTCAAGAAGAACGCGCCACGCAGGACTTCATAATCCGTGGCCTTGTCCTGTAGCCATGCCCGTTCCAACCACGCCGCCCAGCGTTGCGGACGAGGTCACGCTGGCTCGATACCCGTTCCTGCCTCAGGCGTCGGGTTGGATTCGGTCGATGGCGGTGCGCCACAGCATCGATCTCAACGAGTTGTTGGAGGGGACCTGGATGGAGCAAGCTCGTCAGCGGGCGCGTATTCGTTTGATCGATTCGGTCCAATCGAAGGAAGGCGTTCAGGTTTCAGGAGGTGACATTCACACCGAGGAGGGGCGGCTGGTAGAGGCGTTCTCGTTTTACTATGCCCGACTCGTCATGTGCGCGAGCGAGGATGAGCGACTCATCGCTCGTTGGGCGCAGGCCGAAGCAGCCCGCGCCGAGCAACTGTTGATTCAAGACCAGAGCAATTTGCGCACGGTGGCCAACACCTATCTCTCTCAGGTGGAGGTCTCGGCTGCGACGTCGAACGTTCCTCTCCCCAGTTTGGGGGGTTCGTTGACCTCTTCGCGCCGCACGGCGGTGGATGAGTGGCGCGTTGGCCTTGCCGATTTCATCGAAATTTGTCCTAAAATCACCGGCCATCGTTGGCGCCTCCCCAACGTTGACGTGGACAACGGATGGGTCAAACTCCACAATGAACGCCAATACGCGTCGTCGGCCAAGGTGGCGCGTTTGTTGCGGGAACGAATCAAAGCGGGCATTGAGGCGGAAGCTCTCGACAAAATGGCCGAGGTGACGACCGACCTTGCTGTGCGTCTTGCAGAACCCGTCGGGATGGTTCGAAATTTGATGGCCAACAAGGCGAGCGAAGCCATCGCCCTGGTCGGTGCCGAGGAGACGGACTGGCCGCCCTGCATGCAGAAGGTCATTGCTGACCTCTCAGTGGGGGTCAACGTCAACCACTTTGGCCGTTTATTCTTGGCGTCCATGTCGGCAACGTTGGCGTTGCCTGAGGAGTCGTGCGTGAATTTCTTCCGCGGTGCACCGGATTTCAGCGAGTCCACCACATCGTATCAGGTTCAACACGTCTACCAGCACGAATACACGCCGGCGGGCTGTGGGAAACTCAAGGTGAATCACAACTGCCCTGTTCTACCCGGAGACAACCGAACATGCGACCAATCATGGATGGATCACCCTTTGAAATACATCCGCGCAACGCAGCGCTGGAAACGATTGACGGACCGCTCTTCAAGCACCGGCACTCAAAGCGATGACGATGACACCAAACCGGACGAATAACCTTCCAACGCAGGCATCTTCTCTAAATGAGAGCATGCATACTTCCTCCCATGCAGCAGGCGGTTGGCGGTCCTACAGGCTTCGCGTCACCGTCTTTGGGGTATCGTTTGGTTCGGCGATTTTACCGATTTTTGACCAATGTTTGGTTCAGAGAAATCAACATCGTTGACGAGGAGAACATTCCGCCAGAGGGCGGGGTTTTGTACATCACATGGCACCCGAGCGGGCTCATTGACCCGATGCTGATGACCTCCATTGTCCCGGGAAAACTCACCACCGTTGCGAAACACACGCTCTTTCAGATTCCTCTGCTTGGACGGATGCTCAAGGCTTCGGGCGTGGTTCCAATCGAGCGACCGCAGGACGCCGAAGATTCCGACATGTCTCAGGAACGAAATCGGGCACAGCTGAACAACGTCTCCTCAACCTTGGCCTCGGGGGGCAGCGTGTTGATTTTTCCCGAAGGCGTGTCGCACGCTGAATCAAGCGTTCGCAAGGTCCGTTCTGGAGCGGCTCGGATTCTTTTGAACGCTACCCGTAAAGCGAATGAACGCGGTCTCCCTTCGCCAAAAGTTGTCCCGGTGGGCTTGCACTATTCCGAATCGCAACGTTTCCGAGAGCGTGCGGCCGTGGTCATGGAGCGCGTCATGGACCTTCCTCCTTTACCGGACCGCACAGACGATTCGAACCAACAGGATCGAAACGATCGAGCCTGGGTCGGCGAGGTCACGGACCTTTTTGCGGTTGAACTTCAACGAGCAAACCACTCGAAAACCTCCTGGTCGGAACGCACCATGATTTGGCGTGGACGCAGTCTGGTTTACGCAGAGAAGCAACGGCAGACCGGCGTGGACCTCAGAAAACCCTCCTTTGCAGCTTCGGTCCTCGCTGCTCGCCGTCTCCGGGCCGGTTGGGAGTTTATGGCGGAACACCAGCCAGCCTCGACCAAAGCCCTCGCCGAGCGTTGCGGGTCTCATTTTGACACCCTTGAACAGCGCGGCATCACACCGTACGACGTGGACGCCCGGCCAGAGCGCCTTTCGTTTCCGGGGTACATCAAGCATTTCGGACAGTGGATTTGGGCCTTTTCTTGGATGTTTGGCCTGGTCACATGGAGCGCCGTCGCTGGCAACTACGTTCCCTACAAGGGCAACGGCTTTGTGAGCCGGGCCCTCAAACGACGAGGCATCGAACCCTCGGCTGTGGGTACGATGAAGGTCGTTTCAGCCGTGGTGATGTTCCCGTTGTGGTGGGTGGCAGCTTCTGCCTTCGTCACGTGGTCGTTGTTGAGCGCTCAGAGTCCGGTGAACGAACTCCTCCTTTCCCATTGGTTGCTGCTGGAAATCACCAGATTGCCCGCTCTTGGCGTCTTCGTGGTGTTCCTCCTCTGGTGGCCGATTTCTGCCCGACTTCATTTGAAACTCTACGCGAATCTGGTTCGGAGCTATCAGAATTTGAATCGGTGGAAAATATGGAAGGACGAATCCAAAGATTGGGCGGAGCTGGTGGAGGAACAACGACGTTTGTCGGTGGAACTGGTCAACCTCGGGGCCGGGTTGGTGCTTCCCGGTGACCCGGAATGGAAGGACCCTCCCTCGGGTCATGACGACGTCGCCTCCGTGCGGTTTCGTCAATCTCAGAACGCCGTTTGACCTTCGGCCCGAAACGGGCGTTTCGCAAAAGGGTTTGAAAGATAGAACCGCGGTGGGTTGACCAAACGGGGGATGCTCATGACCAGAACGCTGGTGCTAACGGTTGACCGGGACAACGACCTCGGTTTGAAAACCTCGATTCGTGGCCCTGTTGTTGGTCGCCGACAGGTGTTGACGGCGGCGCTTAAACTCGGTATCGCCGATCCCGAGGAGAGCGACACCAACGCCATTCTCGGCGCCCTGAAGGCCCACGACAACCTGGCAGAGGGTAAATCCGAGGAGGACGATGTCGAAATCGCCATTCTAACCGGGGATGAAAAAGTAGGCGTTCGCTCGGATCGCGCCATCGCCGCCCAACTGGACGAAGTCGTGTCGGCGTTCCAACCCGATCAGGCCATTCTTATCACCGATGGCGCCGAAGATGAGAGCGTTCTCCCACTCATCTCTTCCCAGGTCCGCATCGACCACACGGAAAAAATCATTGTCAAGCAATCCAAAGGCATTGAAGGGACGTACTACTACATCGTCAAAGCCTTGGAGGACCCAAAGTGGCGTTCTCGATTCATGATCCCCTTCGGTGCCGTGTTGGCCATTCTTGGCCTGGGTATCATGCTGCCCAATGAAATCGGGGGCGTGGTCATCGGTGCTCTTCCGTTGGTCTTGGGCCTCTACATCTTCAGCAAAGGTGCCGGCATTGAATCAACCGTCAACCGTGTGATTCAGGAAATGCGTGAAAACGCCGACGCTGCAATGTTTTCCTCTCTGCTTTGGACGGCCACCCTTTTCAGCGCTATTTTTGCCGTCGCAGAAGGATGGCGAGCGTTTGGACTTGATGAGGGTGCCGCGAACTCACAGTCCGTTCTCTGGCTCACTGTGATTCACTCATCCTTGGCGTGGACCGTCATTGCGTTCCTTACATCCACCGCCGGCTTCATGCTCCTACGACTGAAACGGGGTTCGTTCTCTGGGAGTCTCATCGTTCTCAGCGTCTTCGGCATGGTCGTGTACTCCTTCCTCAACGCTGCGCTGGACATCGCCATTCGTGTGTTGAGCGGGACGGCGTATGAATTCAGTGTCGAGATGATTCTTACCGATCTCACCACGCCGCTGCTGTGGGTGGTTGTCCTCTGGATGGTGACCACGGTGGTTCGAACGTTGCAAACCCGTCAAGCCCAAGCCGACCGATATTGGGGCATCTGATCACAGCAAAAAACGTGGCAACACCTTCGCAACGGTGCTGTGCCCAAGTTCACCAACGAGAACGCCCTCGTCGTTGACCACACTCAGCTGGTTGAGGTCGTGGGTGAGCATCAACGCAACGGCCTTGAGCAGTGGCGTCGTTGGTCGAACCGAAAGCGGTGGATGAGTGAGGGCTTGTCGAGCCGGGATTGAATGCATCCACGCCATGTTTCTGTTGACCTTCTTTTTTGCCACCATCTTGAGAAGATCCACGGCGTGAATCCTCCCCATCGGAACCCCGTTGCCGTCCACGATGAACACGTGGTCCCAATCCCGCTTGGTCAACACCTCCAAAACGGTGGCCAGCGAATCGCTCGCCGACAGCGCGTTGGCGTGCTGCATCACCGAACCGCAGACAACCTTTCGGACACCTCTGCCTTTGGATGCTGACTTTGGTGATGCTCTGGAAAAGGGTCGACTGGCCATGGCGCTCAACCGGCTGCGACGGCCCAGCTTTTTTGTATCCTTCCGAAACACCTCCTGAGGTTTCATGAATCCGGAAAACGAGCGGGTGTTTTTACGACGCTGGGACCCTCAACAAATATAGCGAGGTACGCAGTGCTTGCACCATGAGTCCAGTTCCAGACCACGAGTTGGAGGCTCTGCGTTCGTTGACAGGCTACGACCAAACGGTGGAGATGGACCGCCTCTGCCGCCTGTACGGCATTGACGAAGCGACTCTTCGAGAGGCCGTTACTTCGGGCAGGCCGGGTGTCCAAACGCCCCCAAGTCAGCTCTGGGACACATCGTACAAGGACATCCCCGGTTTGGATGAAGCCTCGCCGGTGTCCGTTCCCACCTTGGTGGACAAAGAACGATTTCGGTTTGAGTACGACCCGACCCGCGAGGCAGCCCAGCGACGCGAGCAGGTGAATCAGGCGATTCTCTGTTCTGCATGCGGGGTGCCTTTGGGCATCCCCAACATCCGCCCGATCAAGGTGACGTGCCCGGCGTGTTTGTTTGAAACCACCTACACACACTGAAAGCGAACTTGATGTACAACGCCCGAGGAGGGCTGGACATGCACGAGGGCTCACCACGACAATGGCACTACGCCTCAAGCAACTCACCGCTCCCTCTGCCCGAACACCCCATCCTGTTCACGCAACGCAAATTGACGCCTCTTGACGGGTTCTCGGGCGAGTTTACCGACGGCGTCCTCAAAGGGGAGGACCTCAAAGACTACGTTCGTCGATACGGCACCAAAGAAGCGTCCTTGGATGAACTTCTGCGTGCCAACGAATCGCCGTCCATTGACGAGCGCCGACCGATTCTTCTTCAGGGTGAACTGGCCAACCCCTACCGACTTCAGGAGATCAACCTCGGCCCACTGCCGTTGCTCAGCGTCCGCTTGGAAGGCCTTTGCCGGACATGGGCCGACGGATTGGACCCCCGCGACGCCTATCCTGGCGTCCATCACGTGACCCTCGCTCGAACCCCAGGATGGTGGGAGCGCTCGCACATCGGTTTGGCCACTCGGGAACAGCTGAAAACCATTCGAGACTGGTTGGACAACGGCGTGCGTTCAACGTGGCGACCTGTAAAACTCGCAGAGGGAAGCGTTCGATTTGAACACGACCCGCTCCTCATGCCACCCGATGTTTCTGCTGTGGAGTGGGATGGAACCACGGAGTGCGTAACGGCGCCTGCACCTGAGCCCACGGGCCCGTGCATTTCGCTGGATGAATTGCTGGTGGTCGTTCATACGCGCCAGGGATGCTACAACCATCGGGGGCGGTTGGCTCGGTGCGTCCACATGCATCAGCGCGCGTTTCACGAGGGTCTTTTTCGAAAAGGCTCATCTCATCGTTGGAGCGACGTGCTCACTCTTCGCTAAAACGAGCGAAGGTAGTGTTCAACTCGCTCGTCGCCCCAAACATATTCGTGGGCCAGGTCCAATCCCGCCGAGACCAGCACGTCTGAAGTGATGCCTGACGGCACCGGCGATGCATGGACCGCGTCTGAGTGGACCAAGAACAACTCATCGACCAACCCCGCTTCAATGAACCGATGCACGGTTGTTGGGCCACCCTCCACCAGGACGCGTTGAATTTCTTGGTCGGCAAGTTGGTGCATCAACGATGACAGGCCGGTGAAGTTTTCCTGCATGAGCAGGGTTTCGCCACCGTCGTGAATCAACTGGGCGCTGGAATTCACTCGGCCGTTTGGGTCGAGGACCACGCGCAGCGGCTGCCGGGTTGAGGGAATCAGTCGTACGTTGAGTTGCGGGTTGTCCCTGTTGACGGTGTTCACGCCAACAAGGACTGCATCGCAGTCCCTTCTCAACTCGTGGACCTTCTCAAGACAACCCCGTGAGGTGAATCGTTGGGGGTCGGTCGAACGATCGTCCACAGAGCCGTTGGCGTCAAGGGCGAGTTTGACCGTGACCAGCGGTCGTCGGTGCTCGCACCAATGCAAGAACGCGAGCATTTGTTCTCTCGCTTCAGCCTCCATAAGTCCGGTTCGCGTGGGGATGCCGGCCTCTTCAAGCGCACGGCAACCGTTTCCACGAACGGTTGGGTTTGGGTCGTGATGTGCTATGACGACCTCCTTCACGCCCGCCCACATCAACGCCTCCGTGCACGGAGGTGTGCGGCCGAAGTGGTTGCACGGTTCGAGTGTTACGTACGCCACTGAGCCGTTGGGAGAGTGTCCATTTTCTTCCGCGTCGTGGATGGCCATCTGTTCGGCGTGAAGGCCGCCAAGATGGTCGTGCCAACCCTCAGCGATGATTGTGTTGTTCTTGACCAAAACACACCCTACGAGCGGATTGGGGCTGACCTTCCCGCGGCCTCGCTCGGCGAGCAGGAGCGCGTGCTCCATGAACGCGTGTTCGTCCTTCGTCCAATCATCGCTCACAGACCGCCCACAAACCCATTGTTCATGACTGCTTGCATGGGCTCTGGGGATGGTGACAAGGGCAAAACCCCAATTTATTCAGATTGATTCAATATCTATTCAGTGTGCATTATTGCACAATCGGGCCACAGGGAAAGCATTCAAGCGTGGAACATCAGTCCAATGGACATGGCGACCAAGCCTACGGAGGGGCTGAATCAACCGCTTGAGTTTCAACCCGACGCATCATCGAGGCGCAAGAAAGGCGCTCACAAGCCGGAATACGCTTCGGTGTTCGTGGAAGCTGGTGAGCCTCGAGACGGGTGCGCTCGGGTGCATTTGCTGGTCAATCCGTTTGCGGGGAAAAAGAACGGGCGGAAAATCGCCGCACGGGTGATACAACTCGTGGAGGATGCTGGGATTGAGATTTCGTGCTCCTACTCGTCCTACAGCGGCCACCTCGTGACGATGGCCTCGGCGTTGGTCGTGGAGACCGGAGACATCGTCGCTGTGGTGGGGGGCGACGGATCCTTCTCGGAGGTCATCACGGGGCGAATGCTGTTGGGAAAAACCACCAAAGAGACGTTTGCCATTGTACCGGCTGGCACCGGAAATTCACAAGCGCACGACCTGCGCATCGATTCGGTTGAAGCGGCCGTGAAAGCCATCTTGAGCGGCCGGACTCAAGCCCTTGATTTGGCTCGCGTTGAGCTCACAGAAGGCCTGCCCGGTTCCACGGGAGGTTCACTCGTCCGATACTCACACAATTTGGTGACCTGGGGGTTGGGGGTTGATTCCACCATACAAGCCGAGAAAATGCGATGGATGGGGCCGGCTCGGTACGACGTTGGTATTCTCTTGGCCATTCTTGCGAGTCGCCGTAGAACGGCAACACTAACCCTTGACGACCGTTTCATCACCGACGATTTCACGCTTTTTTTGGTTCAGAACAGTCAGACCGGGGGCTCCATGCTCCCTCTTGCTCCGGGTGCCTCGATGGACGACGGACTGATGGACATCGGTATCCTCAAGAAAATGAGTCGAAGGGACGTTCTGAAAGCGTTCGGTATGCTGAAAAGCGAAGGGAGACACGTGTTTCACCCTCGGGTCGATTACCACCGTTTCAAGCAACTCAGCATTCACACCGATGAGCCGACGGCGATCAACATCGATGGAGAAAACATCGGGTCAACACCACTTACGATGAAGGTGCTCAAGCATGCCGTGTTCATCGTGCGACCGGCTTAGAACGAGAAGTCAGAAAAGTCCTCGTCCTCCTCGTATCGTGGAGACGGTTCAGGTGGTTGCTCAGCAGCGGGTTTCGCCTTTTTGACGGCCTTTCGTTTTCGAACGGGTGGTCTGGTTGGCTCTTCCCCACCAACGTTGCTGGGAGTGCTGGATACGGTGGTTCTGCGCTGCTGACCGATGGACGGGGGAAGCGACGAACCTCTCGATTCTTGCACGTTCACTCGGTCCATTTCTTGCGCTGCGTCGGTGACCACGACCGAGCTTTTTCGCCCGGTGGGACCGGACCCGGCAGGACCGCCCATTGACGTTGACGCGAGCACGCTGTCAAGATCGAAGCCACCCAATCCACCGTCGTCTTTTTTCCTCTTCGAGGGGGTGCTCCTCGGTGGGCTGCGTTGCCTCGCTTCTTTTTTCTCGGTCTCTTTTCGTACCTGTTCGGAGCGCTTTTGCCGCTGGGTGGGAGATTCCATGCCTGCTTTCTTAGCGGCCTTTGCGTCGGTCTTGACGCTGGCGGCTTTCCTCATGCCCTCATCACCGATCAGGGTTCTCATCGATGACTTGGCCGCGCTCATCATCATTCGATTGGAGACGATGAAGAGACCGACCGCACCCCCAAAGCCTCCCGCAAGGAAGAACAGGACGAAGCCGGCTCGGCCGAGGAACGGAACGTTTCCAAACACCCACTCATCGTCGGACTCGCCGTTGGACGATACGGTGGCGTCTTCAAGCGTGATGCGGCTGACGAGCACCAGCGCATCCTCTCGGTTGTTGGTACCAACGGTCATCGAGCAGTCGTTGTCAGCGTTGTGCCACGTCGCTTTGTAGCCGTATCCACTGTTGCTTGAGTTGGCGGCTTCCACCAAGTAGCCGTGAATCGTGACGGCTTGGTGCCATTCATTGAGCGATTTCATGCCGTAGAGCACGTGTTCTGTTGTTGGAATCAGCCCGAGTACGAACCATTCCGATGCGGACTCCGAGTCCACCTTGTCGAGATCAACGCTACCCGCTCCGGTTTCGGGTTGGAGTGGAACGTTCCACATGGACACGTCAATACGCGCTCCTTCACCGTCCACAACGGAAGCCGCTTGATCGAAGGACATGGATTGAATTGCCACGGCGGTGGTCACGCCCAACTGCAGCCCTGCGACGGCTTCGCTGTGGGCGTCGTAGAATTGACTGGCCGCCAGGTACCCCGTAAAGCGGACCGCATCGCCCGTGCTTGCTTCAAGGGAGCCTCCATCGGTTCCAGGGGTGCACCCTACCGGCTTCAGCCCTTCAATTGTGCGAGATTTGTCCCCGAGTGTGCTGACGACGGTTGTGTCCTCCATGGAGAAGTCAACGTCCACTGAACCGTCCCCCGACCCCCAAT
>PBMS01000028.1 GCA_002722695.1 Methanobacteriota archaeon | reverse complement strand
CGGGCATCGTTGAAACTCTGTTGATGCTTGACGCTGTTGACGACGTTCGCGCGGGCCGTTTGCAGAATTTGCGAGAAATCGGCCCTCAGACCCTCCCTGAAGCGGGAAAAGGTGTGATTTTGGCCGTTCCGTACTTTGGCTACTCTCGTCAAGACAAGCGATTCAAGCCGGGCGAGTCAATTTCCGCCCGAGCCATCGCGGAGATGTTGGCCACCCGGTGCGACGGCATGGTGCTGTTGGACCTTCATGATACAGCGGTTTTGGAGGGGATGTCCGTCCCTGTTGCCTTCACGACAGCGATGCCGGAGCTTGCGGACCACCTCAAGACCACCGTCGACCCGGATTTCATTCTCTCTCCCGACAAGGGCGCCATTGACCGAGCGTCGAGCGTGGCTCAGTTGATTGGGTGCGAGTTTTCGTACCTCGAGAAGACCCGAGTTGACGCTCACACCATCGTTCACAAGGCAAAGGATCTCGACGTCGCTGGAAAATCCGTGGCCATCGTCGACGACATGATTGCTACGGGCGGAACCATCTGTCGAGCAGCTGAAGCCCTCCGAAGTCAAGGAGCCGTTGAGGTTCACGCTGCTTGCAGCCACGGATTGTTCACCGGCGGTGCCATCGCTCGTCTGCTCCGGTACGTGGACGGCGTGCACGCGACGGGCTCCCTTCCCAACGCACGCGACGTCATTTCTGGTGGTCCGGCGCTCGCCCGGGGTGTGGAGCAAGTTCTCGGTGCGCTCGGGCTGTCAGATTGAAAAACGCATCACTGAAGTCGAGCCGCATCGGAACATGGCAAAACCGTCCGCCCTCCACCTTCCGTTGTGTTTATATCCGCGAGGTCGTGCGGAGGCATGCCCCTATCACGAGGAAGGAGTGATTCCAATGAGTGTACACGTGCAATTTGAAACCCCAGAAGACCTAGCCAACAAGATTTACGAAATGATCGACCTGAACAAAAACGGTCGTGTCAAGAAAGGAAGCAACGAAGTGACCAAAGCCGCCGAGCGCGGTACGGCCCAATTCATCATCCTCGCTGAGGACGTGAACCCCCCCGAGTTGCTCGCCCACATTCCTCTTATTTGCGAAGAGAAAGGCATTCCCTTCGGCTACGTTCCCAGCCAAGAATTCTTGGCCAAGGGCGTCGGCCTCGCCAAAGGCGCTTCAGCAGCTTCCGTCGCTGTGATGGAAATCACCAAAGGCGCACAAGAAAAATTCCACGAAGTTGTTGAGGAAATCAAAGGCCTCAAGAACGCTTGAACCACAATTGCGAGATGATCATCATGAGTGAAGAACTTGGTGGATGGCCAGCAGAAGTGGTCGAAATCGTCGGACGAACCGGTATGACTGGGGAAGCCACGCAAGTCAAGGTGCGTGTCAACGACGCCCCCAATCCTCGGGACGTTGGCCGCATCATCAGCCGAAACGTCGTCGGTCCCATTCGAGTGGGCGACATTTTGATGCTCAAGGACACGGGTCGAGAGGCTCGCAAACTCAACGCACGGTGATGTCAGATGCCAGAACGACGAATTTGCAACTTTACCGGCGAAGAAATCGAACCCGGCACCGGCATGATGTTTGTACGCAAAGACGGCAGCGTTCTTTGGTTCAAGAGCAGCAAGGCTCGCAAGAACCAACTCCAACTGAAGCGAAACGCTCGACGTGTCAAGTGGACCCGCCACTACGTGAAAGGCGGCATCCAGTGAATGCTGAACATCCCACAGGTACACAGCAACGCCCATAAACGGGTCACTTTTGGACAGGAACGGTGAACACCATGGAAACGACCTATGTTATGATCAAACCCGACGGCGTGCAACGAGGCCTCATCAGCGAAATCATTGGCCGTTTCGAACGAAAGGGCCTCAAACTCGTGGGTTTGAAAGCCATGGTTCCGTCCGAAGAAATCGCTCGTTCTCATTACGATGTTCACAAGGAACGACCCTTCTTCCCCGGTCTGATCAAGTTCGTCACCTCCGGACCTGTGGTCTGCATGGCCTGGGAAGGCGTGGAGGCCATTTCAGTTGCCCGGAAACTCATCGGTGCCACCAACGGTCGCAACGCTGACCCTGGCACCATCCGTGGTGATTTTGGCATGGACATGGGCTTCAACATGATTCACGGCTCGGATGCTCCTGAAACGGCTGAATTTGAGCTAGGTTTGTGGTTCCCGGAAGGCTTGATGTCGTGGGAGAACACCTTGGGCACGTGGGTCTACGAGTGAACCCTCATAACGCCGCACGTCCGGTGGTGAATGCATGACCGAAGACGAGGTCGCCCAAGCCGAGCAGACAGAACCGGCACCTCGGGGTCATAATCGACAACCCATCGTTTCGGTTTTGGGTCACGTGGACCACGGTAAGACCAGCCTCTTGGACATGGTTCGGTCCATCGGCAGTCAACGACAAGCCAGTGTGATGCAGAGGGAAGCGGGCGGCATCACCCAACACATCGGCGCAACCGAGGTGCCTGCAGACGTGTTGAACGAAACGTGCGCCGCCATGCTGGGCGGCAAGAATTTCAAATCCCCGGGCCTGTTGTTCATCGACACACCAGGCCACCACTCCTTTGCATCGCTTCGCAATCGCGGCGGCTCCGTGGCGGACATCGCCGTGCTGGTGGTGGACATCATGGAAGGCCTGCAGCCTCAGACCATCGAATCGCTCAACATCCTCAAGGAAACACGAACACCGTTTGTGATTGCAGGCAACAAGGTGGATCGCATTCACGGTTGGCGGTGCGAGGCCGGACGCTCGTTCATTGAATCGTTCCAAGAGCAGCGGGAAGACGTGCAGGCTTTGTTTGAGGAACGCTACTGGAAGACGGTCGGCCAATTCTCCGAGCACGGTTTCAACCTCGAACGCTACGACCAAATTCGAGATTTCCGCCAAAACGTTGCGTTGGTCCCCATGTCGGCAAAGGAAGGCGAAGGCTTGCAAGATCTTCTTGCGGTCACCGTTGGGCTGGCTGAACGCTTCCTTGAGGACCGACTCACGGACACCCTGGGCTCTGCACAAGGCACCGTGCTCGAGATGCGAGACGAGGTGGGCATGGGCAAAACGGTTGACGTGATTCTGTACCGTGGGGATTTGAGCGTCGGAGACACCGTCATGCTCGCCGGCCAAGACGGTCCGTTCACGACGCACATCAAGGGCCTAAAGCGTCCGCAGGGCATGGCGGAGATGAGGGATGCGGGCAAGCGCTGGGTCAACTTTGACACGGTCGAAGCGGCTTGCGGTGTCAAAATTGTGGCTCCAAAATTGGAAGCAACCATCGCCGGTACAACCCTGCACCTTGCGAACACGCCGGAAGAGGTTGAGGCCGCAGGGGAAGCCATTCGAGAGGAATGGCGGTCGATTTTCAACACGATGCCCGTCATGTGCTCTTCGTGCAACGAGATTTTCGCTCGTCAGGATTTTGCTGAGCACACCGCATCAGGACCCTGCCGAGGTGCGGAAGAGGACCGCACGGGTGTGGTGATCAAAGCCGACACCGTGGGGGGTCTCGAGGCTCTGGCGTTTGAACTCCACCAACGAAACATTCCTGTTCGCCAGGCCACGGTAGGGCCGGTGAACAAAAAGGACGTTCTCATGGCAAAATCAGCATCGGATCCGCTTCAGCGCGTGATTCTTGGTTTCTCAACAAAGGCCAACACCAGCGACGTCGCTCAACAACTCAACGACGAGGACAGCGATGTAAAATTCCTTTCCGGCCCCATCATCTACCACATTATGGATGCGTTCGAGGAATGGCAGGAGGCCACCAAAGCGGCCATCGAGGAAGAGCAACGTGAAGCGGTTGTTTATCCGGGCAAGGTGCGCTATCTCAAAGATCACACCTTCCGAGCCAAAGGCCCTGCTATCGTTGGCATGCGCGTCTTGGGTGGACGCATTCACGTCGGACAGCGATTGATGAAACTCGACGGAACACCCGTGGGCCAAGTGAAGAGCTTGAGGACCCGTGCCAGCGAGGACGTCAAGGAAGCCATGCAGGGCGAAGAGGTGGCCGTGGCCGTCCAGGGACCAACGGTTGGTCGACACATCGAGGAGCTTGACGAATTCTACGTGGACGTGCCCGAGCGGCACGTCAAGCGATTGAAGAAGGTGGACCTCTCACCTGTCGAAGAAGAAATTCTTGAGGAAATCGTGGCCCTTCACCGCAAAGACAACCACTTCTGGGGACGTTAGCCCACCAAACGGTGTGAAGTACGGATGAGCATTTTTAGCAAAGAAAGCGCGCACATTGATATAAGATATGAGCGGACAGTTTTCCTGAGGTCCAGTTATGGAAGCAAGTGTGCAAGGTGGCGCTGGCGGCGCCCGAACTCAAGATTTGATCGCCACCGTCGCAGCGATTTCCAACTCCCTCATGAACGAGGTCAGCAAGGTCATTATCGGTAAGAACGAGAACCTACGTCGAGTAACCGTGGGCATTCTTTCCAACGGCAACATGCTGTTGGAAGACTTCCCTGGTCTGGCCAAGACACTGCTTGCCAACACGTTTGCTCGTGCTCTCGGGTGCAAGTTCAAGCGCGTTCAGTTCACGCCCGACCTGCTTCCCTCCGACATCATGGGGACCTACATGTACGACCAAAAATCAGGCGAGTTCAAGCTCCGAGCTGGACCGCTCTTTTCCAACATTCTTCTGGCGGACGAGATCAACCGTGCTCCTCCCAAGACGCAAGCTGCGTTGCTGGAAGCCATGGAAGAAAAGCAAGTGACCATTGAGGGCATCACCCATAAATTGCCCGCACCCTTCGTTGTTCTGGCCACTCAAAACCCGATTGAACAGGAAGGAACCTACCCGCTTCCCGAGGCTCAAATGGACCGTTTCCTCATGAAGATGAGCATGGGTTACCCCGACCGTGCGGAAGAAAAGGCGATTCTTGCTCGCAGAAAGCTGCGTGGACAGGATGAGCACATCGTGGACCAAGTCACGTCGCCCAAGAAGGTGGTCGCCATGCAAAAAGCACTGGAGACGGTTCACGTTGACCCGGCCATTTTGTCGTACATCATCGAAATCGTCCAGCGCACCCGAGAAGATCACCGGGTCATCAACGGTGCATCGCCCCGTGCAAGTCAAGCCCTGTTCAAAACCGGTCGGGCCGCTGCGGCCGTTGCTGGCCGAAATTACGTCATCCCTGACGACATCAAAGGGATTGCTCTGCAAATCATTTCTCACCGCATCAACATGAAGCCTGAGGCCAAGATTCGTGGCATCACCGGCATGCACATCGTTCGTAAGATTCTCTCCGAGGTCCCTGTCCCTGTGATTCAACCCGCTTGATGCGTGGGCCTATGATGCCTGCATTGAAAGGGGAGGTCATCTCTGCTGTGGTTGCCGGAGGTGAAGCAACATGAACCCCTACAAAATGGTCATCGCCGTTGCCAACCAAAAAGGCGGATGCGCCAAAACCACCACGGCTGTGAACGTCGCAGCCGCCCTGGCCAAAGGCTCTCGTCGGCAAGGATTGCCTCCCGCAAAGGTCCTGCTCATCGATCTTGATCCGCAAGGCAATTGCGCGACTTCGTTTGGCTTGGAGAAAAAGAAAATCAAGAAAACCGTCTACGATTTGTTGACCAACGATTCCGGTGAAGAGCTGCCGTTGATGGACGAGTACCTGATTCCACCGAAGGAGATCACAAAGGCGATGCGAGAGGCGTGGAGCAATCGAAACGGTGGAAAGAAAATCCCCGACACCATCGATGCAGGCCATCTGTGGATTCTGCCCAGCGACATTCACTTGTCGGGTGCGGAAATTGAATTGAGCCACAAGATCGGCCGAGAAACCCGCCTTCAGGAAGCCTTGTTGCCCATCATGGACGAGTTCGACTACATCATCATCGACACCCCCCCTTCCTTGGGTTTGTTGTCCATCAACGCCATGTGCGCTGCGAATTGGGTCATGGTTCCGGTTCAGGCCGAGTACTACGCACTTGAGGGCTTCAGCATGCTGATGAACTCGATCAAGATGATTCAGCGTCGCATCAATCGAAACCTCAAGATTTTCGGCATCGTGATGACCATGGTCGATGGTCGCTCCAAACTCAGCACGTACGTGTGCGATCAAGTCAACAAGAAAATGCCGAACAAGCTGTTCAACACCACCGTACGTCGCCTTGCAAAGGTCGCTGAGGCCCCTTGGAGCGGGGCACCCACGGTCATTTTGAACAAACCAACGAATTCAGGTGCAGGCGCAGGGAGTTTGGAGTATTGGACGCTGGCGAAGGAAGTGCACCAGCGTGTTCAGGAAGTTCGTCGGGAATTCGGGGTTGTCGAAGCGTCTCGTCTACGCCGAGAACGCAGCATTCGATGAGGCGTGGGGATGTCGATTCCCCTCCCAAAACATCCACCTCAACCCCATCAGCCTTCGCATGGGTTAAGTATGGGCCGACGCCGAACAAAATTCGGGTTCACACATGACGGCAGAAGGAATGACCTCGGTGAGCGTGAGTTATGAGATTCGGCGCCAGCTGAACACCCTTCGTACAGCGGGTGGACACAAGAGCGTGAACGAGCTCCTCTCGGAGATGATACGAACGCATAAGATGCTCAAGATGAAGGGCGAAATCGACACGCTTCGCGACCGCATGAAGCAAGCGGTCGACGTTGACGTCGACCACCTTGCCGAGCGACTGAACCTTGCCCCATTCCCGGTTTGATTTCCATGATGTCGTGGCGCCCTCCAACGTATCGCTTTACGGCGAAGGACTTGGTGAAGGCACTTTGCAGCGATGAGACCGATCAGGCGCAGTTGTTGGTAGCGGCGGTCTACGGAAAGGTTGAGTTGTTTGCAGATTCAACAGCTTGGAACGGATTTCTATGGCTGGTTATGGGCACCTGCAGAGTGGAAGGAAAGCCCCTCTACACAGGGGTTGAACTCGGTTCTCTTAAGGCCAGTTTACCCATTGTGTGGGTCTAATTTTTGCCGTACTTTGCAAGCCACTCGTGGCCGTACCATTGCCATTGGTCCATCGTCCAACCATCGGGAAGCCCTCCTTCAGGAACGGGGGGCGCTTCGGTCGGCTTTTGTGGAGCAGCGGCAACGGTTTGTTCAGACGCTGGTTCCGATGCGGGCGTGGTCGGTGCACCTGCGATGGACTCAATGCTTTCCTCATCGTAGGTCATGGTGTCGGGTTCGTTATCGGTCTCCTCGGCGTTCATGGCCATGTCTGAAAATCCATCGGACGGTTGATCGAATTGCAACTGCTCAACATCGTCGTCCCAACCGGCATCCGAAATGATGCCACCGTCGGCTGACAACCCTCCTCGACCCTCGAGCGCTTCCTTTGAAGCGTTGCTCGAAGCCCCGGGGCGCACACCGCCGTATTGCTTCGTTTCAGCAGCCGCTTTGCGGCGATTGATGACAAAGGCCACCGCTAAAATCAGCGCTGTCAAACTCACGAACACCACGATGCCGGCCATGATGACCTGATTCAACGTGTCCTCGTCCACTGCGCCGGCCGTCCCGGCACTGTTGTCTTCGCTGGTCGTGGTGTTCCATGCGTTGTAGCCGAGCACCATTGTGCCCTCTTCGACGCTGCTGAGGTAGGCTTGGTATGCAGGGTCGTTCCATCCCATGCAGGCTTCGGACGTGTCGTTTTTGTCGTTCAAGCAGTGATCCTGCTCGGTCTTGATGAAGCCTCTCGTGTCGTCGTAGTCGCTGTTGGAGCCAACACCGTCGCCGTCGCCGTCGAAGTGCTCGTTCGGGTCGAGGTCCATGAGCGGTGATTCGGTCCGATCAACCCAACCGTCGCCGTCTTCGTCCAAACAGCCGAAGGATGGCAGCGATGTGTAGCCGCTCGTGCTGTTGACGTCCACTCTCACGGCCTTGGTTGAGGTTCCGAATTCCCACGGGCAAGCGTCGGCGCTTTGTCCCTCGGAAGCATCACCGTAGCCGTCGCCGTCGCCGTCCAGCCACTGGGTTGGGTTGTTGGGGAGGGCATCTGCACCGTTCTCCACGGTCCAGTTTTCGTCGGGGTTGGAATAACCGTCAAGGTCGCTGTCGGGGCAGCCGTATCGGTCAATGCTGGAAAAAGCGTTCACGTTTGGACACATGTCGGGCTTGTACCCGTCTGGGTTGTCGCCATACCCGTCTCGATCGGTGTCCGCCCACTGGGTGGATTCCTCGGGAAACGTATCGCCGTCCTCGCCGTTGATGTTGTCGCCGTACCCGTCGCCGTCGGCGTCGGACCACTGATCTCCGTTGGTGGGGAAGAGGTCTCCGTTTTCACCGCCGATGTTGTCACCGTACCCGTCACCATCGCTGTCGGCCCATTGCGTTGGCTCGTCGGGAAAGGCATCGGGTTGATTTCCACTCGGGTTGTCGCCGTACCCGTCGTCGTCACTGTCGGTCGTCTGCGTGGGGTCGTTGGGAAATGCATCGTTGAGGTCGTTCACGCCGTCAAGGTCCGTGTCCAAGTCGAAATAACGAATTTTTGTTTCGCTGGGAAGCGCCCCAACGGCAAAGAACTGACCGGTGTATTCGGGGAGGACGGCGATGATGTCTCCAGAAGCGGTGAAACTCTCGATCACGGTGAAGTTGCTCTGATCGATGAAGGCGATTTTGCCCTGTTTTGAGCCGGCGATGTACATGCCGTCGTGTTCATCGAGCAGGGTGGTTTGTTTGGTGTGGCCCAGTCCGAGGCTGGTGGACGCCCACGTGTCGATTTCGTAGTGGTAAATCGTGCCTCCTGTTGTGCCTGCAAGCAGCGTGGAATTGTCGATCTGCTCGAGGTATGAGACGATGCCGTTGGGCTCGGTGAGGGTGGTGGAAAGCGAGCCGTCGGTGTTGTGGACGTAGATTTTCTTGTCGTAGGACGCCATGACCAATCGCCCGTCATCGAGGATTTCAAGTGCGGAGATGCCCGAAGAGATGGTTGAGCTGCTGATGCCCGTGAACCCCGAGGTGTCGTATTGGTCAGCTCGACGTTTACCAGCGAAAAAGGCCAGCCACAAATCGCCTTCGTTGTCGATGACGGCGTCGTCAACACGATCAACGGATGAGATGTTCCAATAGACGGATTGGGTGCTCATCTGGACGACGTAAACCCCTTGGTCGTGGGCGACCGTGATCAATTCTTGAGCAGCATCGATTCGTGCATGATTGGCTTCAACCTCCAGGAAGATGGACCATTGGGTTGAAAGCACCCCGTTGTTGAATGTGTTGAGGCTGACGTTCCCCTCGTTGTCCACGGTCAAAACGCTTCCGTCGTTGAGTTCAGAGAACAGGACCAAAGGCCGGTCGAGGGCATCGGTTTGACCTGCGTCGGTGAGGAGCGACAAATCGCCTGCCGCCGAACCAACCGTGCATTGCGAACACAGAAGGAACACAAGCATGAGGGAAAGCGTTCGTTTCATGAGACAACGGAACACTTGCACAGATATGAACAGCGCGCTCATGCGTGCAAACAGCTGCGTTGTCAGTTGTCTTGTTCGTCCTCGTCCGGTTCGAGACGCTTCACGGGTGTTTTAGAGACGGGGGTGAGTTTCCCACGAACCGGTCGGAGCGTCGCTGTGGTCCCTTTTCCAACGTCTTTAGACGGAGGAGGACCCCGCTTTTTCTTCTCTGGCACCAACATGTGGCCAACCGGAGTGAGGGCCGCCGTGCGGACTTCTTCCTCATCAACCAGCGGCTGCAACGTACCGCGAATTGGTTTCAGCAAGGCGGTGGGACGCGTCATGGGTGCCTCGGTCTCGAGGTCTGCGTCCAGGCGATCCTCGACAGCGGGTTCAACAACCTCCACCTCAACCGGAGCTGTTTCTTCCTCAAGCATGGTTTCGCCCACATCGTCCATCGCCGCTTCCTCTTGGGGCACCAGCGCAGGCTCGCTGATCGGTTGTCGAACGGCTCGTACCGGCTTGGGTCCAGCGAGGGGTTGGCGAACCGTGGGGGTGGGTTGCGTTTGCCCAGCCAGCGGACGTGCGCTGGTCATCGGTGCTCGCATGTTACCCAAACCAAGGCGTGGCTCTTCCTGAGTCTGTTGCCCCATCAACCCACGCAGGGGTCGGCCAGCTGCTGCGCCCAGCGCGTCGGGGCGCGCTCCCAACGCAGTTGGATCCATGGCTCCTGCGCCAAAGGCCGCAGGTGCTTGTCCAGAGATGGATTGCATCCACTTCTGGCGCTTCTCAGCTCGGGTGTCGGTGGATTGCAAAGCGCTGAATTCTTGTTCTCGTGCACGAAGTTCACCTTCGTCGGCTTCGATCTCACCTTGGATTTGCTCTGACACGGCTTCTCGCATCTTTTCTTCGGCCATCTCCTTGAACGAATCCATCTTTTCAGCCAGACCCTTGAGACGGTCTCGTATTTCAGCCCGCTTGAGCCCGAGTTGTCCTTCAATCTCAGCACGAATTTGTGCTTCCCGCTTTCGGACGTCGATGAGAGCCTTGTTGCGCATGATTTCTTCGCGCTTGTCCAGTTGACGCTCGAGCTGCGTGGCCACCTCTTCTTCCTTACGAGTCTTGAAGGATTGAAGGCGCTCTTCCATTTCGACCTCCAGTTCAAGAGCGGTCTCTTCCTTGAGCAAATCCAGGTCGGTTTCGTGCGTAAGGCGCTCGTTGCGAAGTTGTGCATCCACTTCGGACATGATGGCCTTGCGGGCAGCAGCCTCGCGGGACTGGAATTCAAGATCGAGACGTTCGGTCCAGTCCTGCTTATTGACGTTGTACTGAGCCTCAAGTTGCTCGCGCAGTTCGGCCTCTCGCTCGTATCGGTACCGAGAGAGCCGATTCTGAATTTCAGCCTCCCGTGCGTGGCGGTAGCTGCTGAACTCGTTTTCTTTGCGATGCTCAAGCTCCGTCTCAATCTCGACTTGCAAGCTTCTTGAGATGTCTTCAACAGCTTTGCTGAAGGTGAGGTCGTACTTTGCTTTCAAGCGAGCCTTGCGTTCGGCCAGTCGAGTGGCCTGCTGCTCGTTGAGTTCATGTTCAATTTGGCCGCGGAGTTCGTCTCGACGCTTGGCAATCGCCAATTCCACGTCTTCTCGCATGCGGTCTTCGAGCTCATCGGTTTCCCGGCGAAGTTGGTGTTCAATGTCAACTTGAAGTTGCTGAGCGATGTCCTCTTCAAGGCGGAGGCTTCGTCGCTCAAATTCCACCTTCAATCGCGCTTCGCGTTGCTTGAGCCGCTGACGAAGTTGTTGTTCAAGGCGCGTCCGAATTCCTCGGCGAAGTTGTTCCTCTCGTTCGGCCAACAAGGCTTCATGCCCCTCTTCAAGTCGACCGATTTCGAGATGCTCCATCTCCGCAAAGCGCTGTTCCATTTCCTGTTCGAGGTTGCCCTCAATCTCTCTGAGTCGCTGTTGGAGGGTTTGGTTGTAGTCCAGTCGAAGGCGCTCTTTCTGGAGAGCCAGGCGACGGTCGTATTCCTGGTGAAGTTGGGCTTCAATCGTGGCCTTGATTTCGGCTTTTCGCTCCTCGAGGCGCTGGTGTTGTTCCACGTCATGCTGGTCGTGCATGCTTTGTATTTGGCGTTCCAGTCGCAGGTCAAGTTCATGGCGAACCCTCGCCTCTTCCGCAGCCAAGGCGTCCCGTTGCATCGTTTCCAGTTCTGCTTCCATGTCGGTTCGCAGCTCGTTTTCGAGGGCGTCCAGCGTCAAATCGTGTTGTGTTGCAAGGTCCTGAGCAATGTTGGCCTTCATGGCGTTGACGCGCTCGGTGATGGCCTGTTGACGAAGTCTTCGCTCTCGACGAAGATCGGCACGCAGGCGCTCCTCCTGTCGAAAGCGAGCTCTGGTTCCCATGGCCTCGTCCAGCGTCGTGGTGGCCGACGAAGTAAATTGTGAACGAAGGGATGCAAGGGTTACTCGTTTGGTCGAGTCTCGACCGTTTTTCGCTGCATCGGCAGCATCAAGATTATGGCTTTCGCTCACAGTCATTGGAATCCCATCCGCTTTGTCAATGACTTCTCTTCATAGATAAGGAGCGCGACGTAATTGTGGGCGTAGCACGCGCTTTTTCACCCCTCTTGACACAGCGAGAGGGCTTCAAAACCGAACGGTGAATTCAGTGGCACACGCTGGGCATTCGATCTCTCGTTTGCCCGGTCTTCGCTTCATTCGCAAGTTGCGATGGCACCCAGGACATTCGATTTCAACCCGGGGGACATGGGGTGTGAGGGTGAAGAACGTGTTGCACGAGCCGCACCGCAAATCGGCTGGACGCTGACCAACGCCGGCCACGAGGACCTTTGAGCACGAGGGGCAGGAGAGCTTCTCCTGCTCCCACTTGCGTCGAGTGGCTGCGTGGTCAACCCGCACTCGAGCATCGCAGAGCGAGCAGGTGATTTCACCCAAGCCGCTGGGTAACAAGCCGCCGCAACTCGGGCAGGACAAGGGCGGCGGCGCCACCTTGGATTCCACGGTCAGGACCTCGGACACAATATCACTTCTTTTTGGAATAAAGCACCAGTTGTTCTGGGATGAAGTTCCAAGGGATGTCAAGGGACAATCCAAACTCGTCGGAAAGGCGAGCGATGAGCTGCTTGGCGCTGACTTGATCTCGCGATCCTTCGAGGTCGAGGACGATCACCTCTCGCCCCTCTTCGTCGACCGCTAAGGAAGCAAGTGTGGTTCGGGTACCGATCGGTGCGGAATTTCCCTCCGGGGCAGCGTGTGCAGCGGGTGGAGCTGTGGCGTGAAGAAGTTCTGGGAGATCGACGTGGAGGTTTTTGCGCCACCATCGAGCGCGCCCTTCGTCCCGGTGATTTTCGATGAGTTCCAAGGTGGTGAGTTTCTTCAGATGGTGATAGAGGTTGTAGCGGTCCACGCCCAACTCTTTTTGCAGTTGGACGGTGCTCATTTCTGCGCTCTGAGCCAAGGCGATGTAGGCTGAGCGGCGGGTTGGATGGGCCAATGCGGTGGTGATGGGGTCGCCGCGCACTCGTCCCATTCGCTCACCAAACGGGCATGATGGCTCTTAGGGTTTGAACATGTCGCGTAAAATCCCCGGTGTTGGCTCAACTGCGCATCGGAATGTAGCGGGACCTGAACGAGGAAAACGCCACTCTCGTATCGGCCACCATTGAAACAAGCGTCTCCTTCAACAGCTTGAACGACTGTCCGTTCTGTGCGAGCCGGGCCCCGTTGAGGATGACGATGATCACCGAAAGCTCGTGAACCAAGACGCCCACCCAGAGTTGGTCGTACCACTGCTGGACGACGGCAAAGACGAGGGTCACCGTGATGAAGACGGAAAAGAAGAGATTCTGCATCAGTGTGCGCTGTGCCTGGCGGGCGAGGTCGATCATTTCGGTCAACATTCGGGGGTCGTCCCCCGGAATGAGCACGTCAGCCGCCTCGAGATTGACCGCCTCACCGGTTCCGATGGCGACGCCAACATCGGAGACCGCCAGCGCTGCGGCGTCGTTGAAACCATCCCCCACCATCATGGTTACGTGCGAACTCGAGCGGGCTTGAACCCAAGCAACCTTTTCTTCGGGGCTCAGACCACCGTGGGCTGCGCTTTCAGGCAGTCCAACCGATCGAGCAAATTCGGAAACGGCTTGTTGGTGGTCGCCCGAGAGAATTTCGATGTTGATGTTGCGTTCTTTCATCGCTGATATCAATTCGGTAGAGCCATCTCGAGTGTCGTCGTGAATGAAGGTCACCATGGCAACGGCAACCTTGTCCTTGACGAGAAGACTGGCGCCATGGCCTTGCGTTTTCGCAGCCTCGAACGCGTCGATGAGACGCTGCTCAACACTGAAGCCCATGGCGTCGGCCTTGTCCGGTCGGATGAACGCCACCTTTGCGGCACCGTGCATGCCTGAAACACCTGCTTCGATGTCGCTGAGTTCCTTGATGCTGGCAGGTTTGATGCCTTCGCTTACGCAGTGCTCCACGACGGTCACTGCGTAGGGGTGATTGGACCTTGATTCAAGCCCCATCATGACTTGAAGGGCGGATTGCTTGCGGCGTCCTTTGGCCATGACCAGTTCGCCAAACTTGGGTTTTCCTGACGTCAGCGTACCGGTTTTGTCAAGCAAAATGTGATTCACGTGAGCCATGCGTTCCAACGCATCTCCACCACGGACCACCGCACCCCGTTGGGCAGCGTTGGAAAGAGCCGCTGCGTGAGGCACCGGTGTGGCCAGCAACAACGCACACGGGCAGGAAACCACCCAGAGCAGAAGGATGATTTTCCAATCCGTCGGGAAGGCGAAATACCAGACGGCGAACGCTCCGAACAGGACAAGGGGAACCCAAATGGCCGTGAATTTCTCGATACCGCTGTGAAGTCGGGGAGGGACCTCACGGAACGTGTGAACAGCGTCGATGAGGCCCGAGAGGCGGGTCTCGTTGCCCACGGCCAGAACTTCGCAGAGAACCGGCCCTTGAGCGAGAACCAACCCGGCTTCGATGGTGTCCCCAACGTTCACGTCTACGGGCACGGATTCGCCGGTCAACGGGGCCTTGTTGAGCGCACCCGAGCCTTCGATGATGCGCCCGTCGGCGGGGATGAGTTCACCGCTCCGAATTTCGATTTTATCGCCTGGTTTCACCAAATCAATGGGCACGATGTCCATTTTTGGTTTGCTTTGCTTCATGGCGTTCAGGCCAGGTCCGGCCGCCAATCCTTGGCTCAGGCCCGCAGGTGCAATGGAGAATGAAGACATGCTTTCCACGGTGAGTTCAGGATGTTCGTGCAGCTTTCGGGCTGTTCGAGGCAGTCGATCTAGACCTCCCTGCATCGCTTCGCGTGCTTTGATCAGCGCATCGCCCTCCAAATGAATCGTGAAGGCGACGAGGATGGTGACGATGAGCGCTTCCTCCCACATGCCCAGAATGCAGGCCCCGATGACCGCCAGACTGGTCAACACTTGGAAACCCATTTGCATCCGTTTCAGCGAACCAAACGCTTCCTTGAACATCTGAACACCACCCATGGCCACACCGGGGACCGCAACGAGAGGAATCAACATCCCATGGTAGCCCAAGAATTCCGCCACCATAACGAACGCCAAGACCGGCACGGCGATGCCGCCTCCGATGAGTCGCCACTGGTCCGGCCGAAGACGGTCGGATTTTGCTTCTGCAAATTCAGGGGCCTTTCCAAGCACTTCTTCGAAGGCTGTTTTTCGAGCCCCCAAGAGGTCCTCATCGCTGGTGACCACGAGTTGGACAAGGATTCGACCGTCGTCGGAAACTTCTGCATCAAGAACACCCGGTACTTTTCGGACGATTCGGTCGAGGCGTTGAAGCGGTACTTCGCATCGTTGAGCGACGGAGGACGCCTCGACGCCCACGAGTTCATGGTGCTCTACGTCGGGTGCATGGCCGAGTGAACGCAGCACAGAGGACACCTCAAACAACGGGCCGATCTTCAGGTCCACGTTGACTTTGACTTCGCCCGATGTGACCGATACGGTGGAGTTGGTGACCTGTTGGAGTTGACTCATTGCGCGGGTGGCTTTTGCAGCGCAATCGGGGCAATCCATGCCGACCAGTGGCCAGCTGACCGAGAACGCACCTTCTTCCTCATCTGTGGGGATGGTGCTGGACGCATCTTGGGAAGGCTCCCCCACCAAAACAGAGGCCGGGACGGCCATGAGCGGGGTCTCCTCGCTCATGTCGTCTTCGAGGGAAAGAAACACTTCCTCCTCGCCCGGAGCTCCCATGAGCGTTGTCAAATCATTGCTGTTCATGAACCCATCTCCTTCAAAAAAACATTCAACGGTGGGGTGGGAATGTTCATGCCGCCCTCCGCCGTGGGCTGGCGCATGGAATGGCTCCCACCGTCGTGGTGCCCCAAGGTGGTCGTCATCGACATCGACGGCACCATCACCGACGGAAAGAAACACCTTTCCATGCAAGCGGTCGAATCAATCCGCCGGCTTGAGGACGCTGGGGTTCCAGTGGTGCTCGCCACGGGCAATGTTCGACCAATAACGTACGGCCTGTGGAGATTTCTGGGACTCAGTGCGCCGATGTGTTGCGAAAACGGTGGTGTTCTGTGGCACCCTTCATGGAAGGAGCCCATGCTGCGAGCCACCGCAAGCGAAGCAAAGGAAGCAGCGCAATGGCTGGCGACTCAACTCGAAGGCGTCGATCCCGACGGTATTGCGACCAATCGTTGGCGGGAGAGCGAATGGTGCTTGTATCCCGATGACCCATTGGAGTCCATCGTTGATGCCATGAATCGAAGCGCTTGGTCACATTTGAGCGTGGTACGCACGGGGTTTGCAATTCACTTGATGGAGCCTCACTTGAGCAAAGGAGAAGGCCTTCGCGTGCTGTTTGACCGAATGGGATGGTCCGTTGACGACGCGTTGTGCGTGGGCGATGCACCCAACGACCTACCGATGTTTGAATTGCTGCACTGGTCGGTGGCCGTCGGTGGTGCCTTTGAGGTCGTTGCTCAGGCCGCAAACGTTCGGTCCCCGCACCCTCACGGTGCAACGTTCCCTCCGCTCGTCAACGCCATCCTTGCTCGCCGTGCGGAGGCGTTGAATTGAGGTCGTTGGGAGTTGATCTCGGCGGAAGCGGCTTTCGATTCGGCGTGTTTGACACGAGTTCGGGACGATTGGAAGGGCACCTTGGACGGCACGTGCACGCTGAGTCAACCGGTCCCGAGGCCGTGCTTTCTGCACTCGAGGCTGCGATTGATGCCATCGGGTGGGAGGGGCCGATCGGTCTGGGGTTCCCAGGTGCGATCAAAGACGACCGTCCCGCGACGGCCCCCAATCTGGGCGAGGCATGGACTCGGACCGATGTCAAAACTCGCCTCGAACGATTCCACAAGGGCCGGTTCGCCATGCTCAACGACGCCGATGCCGTGGCTGAAGCAGAGCGCATCTTTGGCGCTGGACACGCCCAGGCTGCGTGCGTCCTAACCTTGACCGTCGGAACCGGCTTGGGCACCACGTTGCATCGAGACGGTGCGTTGATCGCCAATTTGGAATACGGTCGTTGGCCGCATCCACATCGACCGGGGTTGCTTGAGGAACATCTCTCGGGACGAGCGCGAACCCTTGGTGGACTGAGTCTTGTGCAGTGGGCGACGCGCTTTCAGGAAGGGTTGAGTTATCTTGAGGAGCGTCTGGAACCCGACCGAATCGTGCTTTACGGCGGTATCATGGAGCACTGGGACGAGCTTGAACCCATGCTCACCACAACAGCCGAAACGGTGCCCGCCCTGCTGAACGAGACGGCAGGTCCACTGGGCGCAGCCCTTGCAGCAGTCAGCGGAATTCAGGCTTTGTGAGCCGCATCGGCGAGCGAAAACGACGTCACCATCTGCATGGCTTGACCGTAGGTGATGCTGCCAAGGTATTCTCGGGTCTCTCCGTGGGTGACAACACGAAGACGGAACTTGCACTTCCGCTTTGTTCTACGCTTTCGATGATGCTTGTAGAAATGCACACCAATCTTGTAGGTTCCCAGAGGAGCTTCGCCTTTCCATACCACGTTTTCCACCGGCGTGTTGGAGACCGGTCGAACGTTCATGTCAACGTCCAAGATTCCACCGCACTCGCTTTTTTTGTTGTTGAAGTAAATGCGCTCGCCCGACGGGCAGAACAGGTGCAGATCGAGGTCGTTGTAGTCGTCCCACGCCAGTGAGATTTGAACGGTTCCCGAAGCACCGCCTTCGCGCTGAAGCCGTTCTTCGATGTCAACTTCGGATTCCTCGTCTTCCTCGGTGGCCACGACGACCCCGCTACCGATGTGCTCCTCTGCAACCACGGCCGCATGCTGCTCCAGCGGAGGTTCATGCTGCTCCATCCATTGCGCCCGGGCCTCGAGTTCAATCATGCGTTGATCTTCCGTTGGTGCGGCGGACTCGTCTTGTAGGGGGTCGTTCTCATCCGATTCCTGGAGCAATCCGAGGTCGAGATAGTTGCGTTTCCGCCGTTCCTCTCGCTCGTGCCGGGCGCGCTGCTCGGCAAGAGGGAGATCACCCACTTGTGGCATCGAAACCAGCAATCGCATGCGACCTTGGTGCAGACCGATTCGAGAGCGAGAACTGTACTTTTCAAGCAGCGCTAGGGTTCGCAAACGGTCAGCTCGCTGGTGTCGATAGCGGTTGAGAAGGTAGACGCCTCCCGCACCCAAAACCAAACTCGTACCGAGAGTGATGGGGTCAACCATGGTGTTCCATTTCCATTTGGTCCTTTATGATAGAAGCGGTCGAACCCCCATCACGCCAAAAACTCAGCATTCAGGGCGTCCAGCGATGCTCGGTCGGGTCGCAGCACTTCATCGGGCACGTCCACCAAGGCATTGTCCACCAGGCCGAGATCCTCGGCCAGAGAGGGCTTTGTGGCGTCAAAGTAGAGCAAACCAGTTACGTGCTTCTTCTCAGATTCGGCTTCGTGAAGCGCCGTGAGGGCCTCCACGGCGTTGGAGGGGTCGTGTTTGTCGGAAATGGTTTCCAGTCGGATGGTCGAACCGTCGTGAAGGGTGATGTCTCGGAAGTGCCCTTCCGGGACTTCGATCTCCACCATGGGGTTGAAGTGCGGGATGTAGTCGGCCATGTGCAGAGTGATTTCGTTCTCCTTCACGTAGCCGTACGAGCGCATCGATTCGTCGTTGTTGTTGAACGTCACGCACGGTGAAATCACGTCGATGAGGGCGAATCCTTTGTGGGACATCGCCGCTTTAATGATGGACGTCAACTGCTTCTTTGAACCGGAAAACGAGCGTGCGACGAAGGTGCAGCCGAGGTTGATGGCGAGTGCGCACAGGTCGATGGGCTGGGTTTCGTTGGCGGGGCCCTTCTTTTTCTTTGAGCCAACGTCGGCCGTAGCGGAGTACTGACCCTTCGTCAGACCGTAGACACCGTTGTTTTCGACGATGTAGACCATGTCCATGTTGCGGCGGATGGCGTGAATGAGTTGTCCTATCCCGATGGAGGCTGAATCTCCATCGCCCGAAACACCGAGATAGAGGAGGTCCTTGTTGATGGCGTAAGCACCGGTGGTGACCGAGGGCATGCGACCGTGAACCGTGTTGAAACCGTGGGACTGACCAAGGTAATACGCTGGGGTTTTCGATGAACACCCGATGCCGGACATCTTAGCGATGCGATGCGGTTCTAGCCCATTCTCCCACGCAGCCGTGATGATCACGTTGGAGATTTGGTCGTGGCCGCATCCGGGACAAAGCGAGGACGGACCGCCAGTGTAGCTGTCTTTGGGTTCGTTCAAAACGTTGAGTTTCACGGCTCGTGCTGGTCTGTCGCTCATTGGTTCATCTCCTTGAGGGTGGCTTGAATGTGCTCGGCGTAGATCCTTGCCCGAGGAGGCATGCCGTCGCTGTAAGCGACCGAGTGGACCTTGGTCACCACGTCGTTGGGAAGTTCCTTTCGCAGAATGCCGTAGAGTTGGCCGTCTCGGTTGATTTCGAGCACGATGACCACTTCATGTCTGCGGACGAAGGCTTCGACCTCCGAGTGGAAGGGCAGGGCTCGAACTCGGCACTGGCTGACTTTGAGACCCGTTTCTTCGAGGATGTCGTCAATCTCTTGGATGGAATTTTCCATGCTGCCCAAGAAGACGATGCCGACTTCGCATTCTTTCTCCTCTCGCAGGATGGGGGCGGGAAGTTCGTCGCGTGCGTTGTCAATTTTCATTCGAAGCCGCTGCATGAGGTTGTGGTAATCCTCTGGTTTTTCGGAGTAAACGCCTTGCGGGTTGTGCCCAGTGCCTCGGTAGAGGATGGGGTCCATGCCCGACCCGGGGAGGGTTCTGTAGGGAATGCCGTCGCCGTCAACGTCGAGATAGCGACCGAAATTTTCGAACGCATCGAACACGTCCTGTTCACGAACGACCTTTCCTCGATCCATGGGCTTGTCGGGGTAGGTGAACCCGCTGCAAGCCCAGCGGTTCATGCCCAAATCCAAGTCGCTCATGCCGAAGACGGGTGTTTGGAAACGTTCAGCGTAGTCAAAGGCTCGCCAGCCGTACTCGAAGCATTCCTCAACGGTACCGGGGATGAGAACGATGTGTTGCGTGTCGCCGTGGCTTCCCTCGTAGAGCATGGCGATGTCGGATTGTTGCGTCCGCGTTGGTAGGCCGGTTGAAGGTCCAACCCTGACCACGTCCCAGAACACGGACGGGATTTCAGCAAAGTAGGCCAAACCGATGAATTCCTGCATCAGAGAAATCCCCGGCCCGGACGTTGCGGTCATGCCTCGGCCTCCCGCCCAACCAGCGCCCAGAACCATCCCAGCCGCTGCCAGTTCGTCCTCGGCCTGGATGACGGCCATGTTTGAATTCCCGTCGTCGTCCATTCGCAGTCTTGGAATGTAATTGATGATGCCTTCTGCGAGGGATGAGGAAGGCGTAATGGGGTACCATGCGAGAAGTTGAACCCCCCCGTAGTGGGAGCCAAGCGCTGCGGCCTCGTTCCCTTCGAAGAAGAATTGCGGCGTCGTGATCTCACGGGCCTCAACGGTGTAGGCGTCGGATTTGGTCAGATGCTCCTTGCAGTGGTCCCGGCCAAGACCGAGGGCGGTGATGTTGAGTTCGACGGCCGTGGCTTTGCCTTTGAACTGCTTCGAGACGGCCGATTCCAAACAGGTTTGGTCGATACCGAGGAGCTCAGCAAGAACGCCGACGTAGATGATGTTGGTGACCAACTTGGCGATTTTAGGGTTGATTTTTCGAGCCAGCGAGCTCATGGGAACGGGGTACGAGATGACGTCCTCCCGATCCATGGTTTTCTTTTTGGTGTCGCTGTTCCAGATGACCACCGAACCGGGCTCAAGCGCAGCAAGGTCCTCTTCCCACGTTGCGGGGTTCACCAAGACCTGAATGTGGGTGCGGTCTCCGGGTGCCTGATACCCCTTGTCGGAGAGGCGAACGATGTACCAGGTCGGAAGGCCAGAGATGTTGGACGGAAAGAGGTTTTTTCCACTGACGGGAACGCCCATCTCAAACAGCGATTGAAGCAAGATCAGATTGGCCGATTGCGACCCTGTTCCGTTGGCCGTGGCGATGTTGATGGTGAAATCGTTGATGATGCTGTCCATGTAAAACATCCCTTGTGGGCGTGGCGGGGTTCCCGTCCTTGCGGGAGGGGTTCACTGTGCACTCTTTCAACATGTTGCCAATGCATTCCGCAAATCCGTTTGGAGCGG
>PBMS01000027.1 GCA_002722695.1 Methanobacteriota archaeon | reverse complement strand
CGCTGCCTCCTCGCTATCGCCGCTCGATGGTCAAAACACTCACCAAGCGGGCGTTGTTGAAGATCCTTGAGTGAGGTGATGGAATGAAGCGGATTGGTGTTGCCCTCATCGCTGTCCTCATGTTGGCTGCTCTTCCAAGCGGCCAATCGCAGGACATGCAGGGTCCATCCTGGGAGATGGGGTGGGTGACCGATGTTGATCCTAAATACACCGTGGAACTCGAAGAGGACTGGGATTTGACCGGCGAGTTGGTGGTCTTCGTCTCCAACGAAGGCTTGGGTTCATTGAATCTGGACCTGACCTACGATTACGACGAGGACGGTCCGTTCTCCTTCGACGGTCCGGACAGCGTAGAAGTGGCTGGAAACAGCAACGACACGTTCACGGTTTCCATCACCGGGGCTGACACCGATACGGTTCGAGCGTTCTCTCCGTCTTCAAGCATCGAACTCACCATCACCGGCGAGGAAAAAGTCGGTGATTCCACCCTACGCAACCAAGAGCTCAGCGCTGATGTGACCGTCCCCCGAATGTATCGCCTCGTTCCAACCACCGTTGAACCGACCGACACGTTGTTTGCGGGCTCTTGGGTGGACTTTTCCCTTGAGGTAAGCAACCTCGGAAACACCCAAGACGCCATCACAACGGGCAAGGCGACCATCCGCAGTTGCCCGCATTTGAGCGTTACCGGAATGGACCAGCTTGACAACACGGTTGTGCAGGTAACCAACGCCGAGGGCACCAACAAAGCCGTGTTCACGTTGCGCCTCGAAGCCAGTTCAAGTCATCAAGAGCGGACGTGCGAGGTGTCGATTTCCGTTGAATCGGAAGGTGACGAGACCGAGCGTTCGAGCAGTTTCAACGTCAACGTCAACGCCCCCACCGCTGAGGAAGAAGCACCGATGTCCGATAGCGAGGAGGACGATGACACTTCGCTGCTGCCTGAATCATCGTCCCTGCCATGGCTTCCCCTCATCGATGTTCTTGCTGTCTTTGCGGTCGTTTCTGTCGTCGCGCTCCGCCCTCGTTCCTGACGGTTCCCAAGCGGCCCGAAAGTGTAATTTTTCTGCGATTTGCGGGTATTTGTTTGGTGGGTAACCACAACGCGTGGACCGTGAAACCGAATCGTGCCCTTGCCCATCGTTGAGCAACTATTATGTGCACATTGCGTCTCCGAAGGATGTAAATCTGTGGTTTTTGTCACAGAGTAAGTAGGTGAAGGGATGGCTGAGGTGGAAAAGAGCAGTCTGAGCCTTGAAGCATGGCTCATGATTGGGTTGCTCGTTTCCGTGGTCCTGTCCACCGTCGTCATCGCCGTTGTATCGGCGGGAAAAACCACCGTGTTTTCACCGTATGAAAACGGAGCTGAATACGAAGATCAGCAACTCACCATCATGCGCGACAGCCTCGAGGACTTTTCGATCGCCAACACAATGTCCACGCCGATGTTGGTGAACGACTGGCAGAACCCCCATCGAACCCTGCTCGTCATCGCAGCGCCTGAGAAGCCCTTTGACGCTGCAGAAGCCGCCGCCATTCACGACTTTGTCACGGAACGGGCGGGGAAAGTCATTCTGGCGTCCAACTCCACCAACGCTCAGCAGGTGGCGGAGGAATTCGGCGTGAAGTACTTTGACGCTCCCGTTCGGGACGATATCAACACCGGTCGCTATTACGAAGTTGTGGACGACAACGACAATCGAATCACACCCGATACCAAGAAACTCTGGTCGGTCGCAAGCGTGACCCGAGATGTTACAACCATGGGCGACGAAAAAGCCGTGCCCTGTTCAGAGAACAACGTGAACGAAGAGAACGTGGAAAACTGCCGCATGCCGGTGCTTTTCCACCGCCCAACCGCCATACAAGTCCTCGATGAACAAGGCGATGAAGGCCGAGACGTCCACGTTTTGGCCTCGGCCTCCACCTCTGCTGAAATCGACGCAGGGAAGGGTGAATCCAACCCGACACTGGGTGAGGGTGAGACCGGCCTCATCATCCGAATCGACTACCCCGGTCAAACGGTCCTTGATCAGCGCTCGTTGGATTTGGGCGGGGACATCGGAGAGATCAGCGCCACGGGGAGCATCGTCTTCGTGTCGGATCATTCCGTCCTCGCCAACCATCTTTGGGACCAAGACCGAGGCGAGGAAACTGGAAAGCAACAGTGCGATTCGGAACTCTACATTCAGTTTGGACACATGTGTTGGGACACCGATTCTGAAGGATTGAACAAGGGTCTCGGGGACACCACCTGGCGAGGCAACGAGGCGTTCTTCACGGCGCTCATCAACGACATGATGGAATTTGACAACACCGAACTATCGGCCACGATCTCTCGAAACACGGCCTCCTTCAACATCGTCTTTGACGAAAGCCGACACGTCTCCAGCACTCTTTCCATGCCTTTTACCGAAGCCATGGGCGCCATCGTTTTACTCACCAGCGACGGCGTTCTAAAGTGGCTCATCATCCTCAATCTCTTTGCTCTGCTGGCCATCGCCATCATGGTGGTTCCAGAGAAAGAAAACTGGCGCCATGTCTTTGACTTGACCCGATTCAGGGAACGTCCAACCAAGTTGGATCCATCCCAATACCAACGGCGAACACGAGAGGCGTTTCTCTCGAAAGTTCGCAACTTCAACGATTTGACGCGCGATGAATTTGCGCGCAAGTCCCCCGCAGAGGTCATGCAGATGATCCGCGAACCCCGACTGGTCGAACTTGTGAGTTCGAACCGTGCCTACTCCAGCGAAGAACTGAGGGAATTGATCCCTCAAATCCGTCGTTGGGGAAATTGAAACAAGGAGGATAAGAAATGCAACCCCCAGCCCCCCCAGCAGCCCCGCCCGCGCCTGTTCCTGCAGCGCCCGCAGCACCGATGGCACCTGCCGCACCCGCCGTACCCATGGCGCCCGCAGCACCTGCCGCACCTGTTGCGCCTGCAGCACCGGCCGCTCCGGCCCAGCCGAAGCACCAGAGTACCCCTGAAGTCCGAGAGCGCCTCAAGGCCGTCGGTGCGATTGCCCAGGCAATCTCCGCCGAAGTCCAGAAGGTCATCATCGGTAAGTCGCACGTCATCGACAACGTGTTGATCAACATCCTGTCCAACGGGAATCTTCTGTTCGAAGACTACCCTGGATTGGCCAAGACGTTGATGACCAACACCTTTGCCGACGCCCTCGGTTGCGACTTCAAGCGTGTTCAGTTCACGCCTGACCTGCTCCCAGCGGACATCACCGGTACCAACATCTACGACGCCAAGAAGGGCGAATTTACCTTCAAACCCGGTCCACTGTTCTGCAATCTCCTCCTCGCTGACGAGATCAACCGTGCTCCTCCCAAGACCCAAGCTGCTCTGCTTGAGGCCATGCAGGAGAAGCAGGTGACCATCGGTACGGTCACGCACAAGCTGCCAGCACCGTTCATCGTTATGGCCACGCAGAACCCAGTCGAACAGGAAGGTACCTATCCACTTCCCGAAGCACAACTTGACCGTTTCATGTTCAAGATGTCCGTCGGCTACCCCGACCGAGCAGACGAGGACGAAATCCTCGCCCGCCGTATCGCTCGTGGAAAGGACGCTGTTGACGTTGACGTCATCACCGACCCAGCCCGTGTTATCGCTATGCAGCAAGCATGTGAAGACGTCTACGTCGACCCTGCGCTCCGCATGTACATGGTCGAGGTCGTGTCACGCACTCGTGAGGACCCACGTGTTCTCGTCGGTGCGTCCCCTCGTGGTTCGCAAGCCTTGCTGAAGACGTCTCGTGCGGCCGCCGCACTCCGCGGTCGCGACTTCGTCACCCCTGACGATGTGAAAGCCATCGCCGAACTCGCCATCGCCCACCGAATCATCCTCAAGCCCGAGCACCAGATCAAGGGTCTCGAAGCCGGAGAAGTCATCCAGACGATTCTCCGCGAGGTTCCCGTGCCCACGGTTTGAGATTGAACCTTTGCACTACGAGGTGAATCAAACATGTGGAGTCGCAAGTCAGCAATGCTTGGCAGCCTCGCTGTTGCCATGTACCTGCTTGGCTTGACGCTTCGAAACACCCAACTCGTCACGATTGCCGTGGTTATCTTCGTGTTCCTTACGTGGGCTGCACTCCTTGGGAACCATGCGGATGTTGCATCAAGCGGTCGTCGTGCTGAAGAATGGAGCGGCGAGGAAGGCGTTGCCCTTGGCAGCGTCGTCGCAATGCGGAAGCTGTCGAGCGCTCGCATGTTTGAGGACGGGGAATTGAACGTTACTCTTCGGATGCAGAACACATCGTCGCTGCCCAAGATCTTGGAAGTTCGTGACCGTGTTCCTGAAGTCATGCGCATCAAGGAAGGCGCCAACTACATTCTCATGGAACTTGGCCCTCGTCGCGAGACCTTCATCGAGTACACGGTCGAGTGCCCGCTTCGAGGCTTCTACAGCCTCGGACCTGTCACCGTCCGAATACAGGATGCCTTTGGACTGTTCCACAAAGAGAAGGAACTGCATGTCTACAACGACTTCCTTGTGTTCCCGAAGATGGAGGACCTCAAGGAAACCTTCGTGAAATCCCGCGTGCCCAAAATTTTCACCGGTGCGGTGAACATTCGGCAACCAGGTCCCGGTTCGGAGTTTTATTCGCTGCGTGAATACTTCGAAGGTGATTCGTTCCGTGCCATCAACTGGTCGGCGTACGCACGCTCTGGGAAACTTATGGTCAACGAACGAGAGCGAGACGCTGTTTCTGACGTCATCATCATCGTTGACTCGCGGGCTGTCGCAGAAACTGGACCCGTGTCCCGCAACGCTTTGGTGTACTCCACCCGTGCAGCGGCTTCGCTCGCGAAGTACTTCCTTGGTCGCCGAGATTCGGTGGGCATCATCGTTTATGGTGACGAGGTCGTCAGCGTTGACCGTGATACTGGAAAGAAGCAACTCTACGTGATATTGACGAAATTGGCCGGCGCCGTTGCGCGCGGCAACATTCCGCTGCAGGTCGTCGTCAATCGCATCCTGCCTCACATCAACAAGGGAAGTCCCATCATTTTCCTCTCCAACCTAGAGGACGACCCAACCATCGTCAATGCGCTTCGTGATTTCCGAGCTCGAGACTTTGACGTCACCGTTCTTTCGCCCTCTTCATTGGAGTTTGAATTCGATGCAAAACGCATCGATCGAACCGGTTATGAAGTTATGAAAACCGAACGAGATGTCCTCATTGGTGAGCTCCGCGGACTCGGTGTGAACATCATGGACTGGGAGCCCGACATGCTCCTTTCAACCGCTCTTGCGGGAGCACGAGGATTCTGAGGTGAGACCATGACCATCAATCGACCATCAGCCGATACGTCCCACCTCTACGACGGGAAGACCGTTCGGTCCTCGGCCCCCTCGCGAAAAAAGGCGGCTGGGCAGATGGGTACGGGCAGCGGCATCCCGGATGACGCCATTCCAACAGTGGAAATTCCAAGCTTCATCGAAAGTCTGTTGGGCGGTCCGCTCGTTCCAAAAATGAAGTTCCTCCCTCCTGACAAGATGGTTCAGAACCTGCAGATCGCCGTTTACGGTGTTCTGGTGGCCTTGGCCTTCCTGACCTACATCATCTCTCCACCTCAAGGGACGATTTGGTACATCCTCACCGGTAGCCTTGGCCTTGCGAACATTCTCCAGCTGACCATCATCGCAAGCGCAACCGTGCTTGGTTTCATGGGCACCTTCCGTCGAGACGCTCGACTTTCGTTGGGCAGCAACCTGCTGTTTATTCTGGCCATTCTCCGTTTCGCCTCATCCAAAACCTCGCTTTCCAACGATTTGTTCAATCTCTCGGACAGTCCGGCCATGCTCTCCATTCTGGTCGTCGTTTACGCCGTCCTCCTGATCATGTATTTCGAACTCAGCAACGGTGTCATCCGATACTCGATGCTCGACACGAGCATTCGCACCAACGAAGTCTACGTCATGAACCCCAAGAAAATCGTCGGCAAGTACCACCGTTCGCTGATCATCAACCCGATACTCGCCACCCTGCTCGCTTGGTTCGTGCTCTCTGCTAACACCATTCTTCCCGCCATCGTCGGCGTGTTTTCTGGGGACACGGCGCAGCGAATGCGTGAGTCGGTTGAACTCACTTCGGTGTACGGCGTGGCCTTGGGCACGCTGTTTGTGTTCATCACGGTCGGCATTCTGTTCGGTCTGAACCTACCAACTCATCTGCAGCGTTTCCGAGAAAAACAAGCGGAATGATCAGTCAAGTCCGCTGGGCGCTACAAACGCCATCATCTCATCCAACATTCGAGAGATGTCCATGCGCTTCGACAGCATGTGAATGGACGTCGCCGATTCATACAGCGGCGTGTCTTGTGCATCGTGGTGTTGGGCGAGTTGTTCTCGGAGATATTCGATGTCGCAACATCCGATGAACGAAAGCATGGCAGCGTAGTAGTCGTAATTCACCGATGAACAATGCCGGTTGATGATGTGGACTCCTCTGTTCAATTCGTGCTGAAGGAACACGAACCTCCACTGGGTGTTCGTGGTTTCAAACGAACAGATTCGAATGTCTTCCTCCTCGAGCTCTTTCAAGAGATCACCCAATGCCCGAGCAGCGTCTTGGGAATAGCGGACCTCGGCGTTGACGTAGGCCACACGGGGAATGCAGGCGATGCCTTTGATGTTGGGCGTCGCTTCAATGTCGGGGCCAATGATGGTCTTCAAGCCCCCGTTTTTGTGGTTTGAGAGATGTCGTATCTCAATGGGGATGCCCATTTCGTACACGGGCTCGACCGTCGCAGGGTGCAAGATGGTCGCGTCGGCGTTGGAAAAGGCGATGGCTTCAGCGTAACCGAGGTAGGGGATCGGGGTGGATTCCACACCCCACCGAGGATTGACGGGGTAGATGCCTAGAACGTCTTTCCAAAGGATGACTCTGCGCGCTTGAAGGAGGGCGGCGAGTGCGGTCGCGGTGTGGTCGCTGCCCCCTCGGCCCAACAGCGCGAGTTCTCCGTCTGTGCCTTCGCCAAACCAACCCGTGACGATTGGGACGCCGTGAAAGGCGCTGCGATCAAGTTTGGCGCTGGAGCCTTTGAGGTCCACCCGAGTGGCGTTTCCTGCCCCATCCAGCTGCAAACCGATGTCTTCCGCACCCACGGGGTGAGCGGGCAGTCCACGAATGGACAACCCGTGAGCAATAACGAGTGCAGAAAGACGTTCACCCGATGCGAGGAGTCGGTTGTAGGCGTTTTTGTCGTCCCGGTCCATGGCCAACGCCGTTAGGGAATCTTCGATGCCTTCGAGCACCTTCTGAAAAACATCGTACAGCGGTGAATCGATCATCGTGGGAGAAAATCGAAGATGATGGCTTGCAAGGTCGTTGACCAGTCGCCCTGCGTAGCGAGGCTCTTGAGCGGCTCGCATCAGTCGGTCGGTGGTGCCCCATAGGGCTGAAACCACAACAATGACCGGCTTTGTTGCGTTTTCCAGGATGTCGGCGATTCGCTCCAAATCTGAAGCGTCTCGCAAGCACGATCCACCGAACTTGTGGATTTCCGAGAGCTCACTCATCAACAAAACCCCCACGAATCATCAGGTCCCCCGCCACCAGCAGGGCCATTGCTTCAACCACGGCGACGGCTCTGGGACCGAGGACAGGGTCGTGTCGACCTTTGACCAAGAGCGGTTCCTGTTGATTGGTCTTCACATTCAGCGTGGTTTGAGACTGGGGGATGCTCGAGGGCGGCTTGAACGCCACTCGGATGGAGACGGGTGAGCCGGTCGAGAGTCCAGCGAGCGCCCCGTCGGGACGCTCACCGAGGAGCACGGGGTGTTCTGCCGTTCCTCCCCACGGGCTGTTGTGGTCGCTGCCGTGCATCGTTTGCACAGCAAACCCGTGCCCAAATTCAACGCCACGTGCAGCGGGAATGGACATCATGGCTCGGGCCATGGCGGGCTCGATACCATCGAACCACGGTTCCCCAAGTCCGAGCGGAAGGCCGGTGATGTCGAGGTCAACTCTGGAGCCGATGGAGTTTCGTTGGCGACGAGTTTGGTCGATCAGTGCCGCCATCCGCTCCGCCGCTTCCGGGTCCCTGCACCGCAACTCTCGGCAGGTTTCGTTGGCCCATCGAGGGGGGCATTCGCTCATGGGAGCGGCCTCAACCTCGCCCACAGCCCCCAATTGAGCCTCGACGTGCACACCGTGCTCTTTCAACCATCCACCGACCACAGCCGCCGCAGCGACGAGGGGGGCCGTCATACGGGCACTGGATGTTCCTCCTCCCCGCAAGTCGGCCTCGCCCCCGGTTCGCTTCATCATCACCATGTCTTGGTGGCCGGGTCTGGGGTGGTCGGGAAGGAAACTGTAATCGCTGGAGCGAACGTCTGAATTTGCGATGTGGATTTCGATGGCCTCACCGGTGGTTCGTCCGTTGGACACCCCGGTTCGCCACTCCACTGTGTCGTCTTCCTTGCGCTTGCTGCTGTAGGTTCCGCCGGTTTTCCGCAAGGCCATCGCTGCGCTCACGCTCGTTTCGTCGACCGCCAGACCGGCTGGCATGCCTTCGATGAGAGCACCGACGAAGGGTCCGTGGCTTGAGCCCCTGAGGGTCACCCGCAAGGCCTCACCTAGACGCATGTGCATGCTACTGTAAAGAGGACTGGACGGCCCCTTTAGAAGGTGTTCACTCGGTTTCGCCCGTCGCTTCCCTCGCAAGGAAGCTCGTTTCAAGGATTTCTGCATCCGGGTTTCGCATGCTGTACCACGATTTAATCCGCTCAATGGTCGGCGTTGCGTTTTTTGGAACCACGATGACCAAAGCGGGCCCTGAACCGCTGATTCCGGCCGCTCGAGCGTTGTTCATGTAGGAGTCGTTGGTCATTTTTCGTCCTTCGATGTCCCGAAGTGCAGCCGCAGTCCCACGCCCGTTCCACGTCAGCGCCACCAGTGGATTTAGGTCTTGAAGGGCGGCGAGGGCTTGCTGAAACGCCGTCACTTGTGGGGCAAAATCCTCCAGCGTTGGACGCACCTCTCTCGGGCCACGCAGCACCAGAAGCACAACCCATTCGGTAGGTGACAGGCCAGGCTCGTCCATCAGAACCCCTTCCGCAATGGGCGCTTGAACATCGATGAGTTTCCATCCAGGTGCCATGCACGCCCATGCATCGTCGATCGAGCCGGTCAGGGAAACGCCCGCAGTGGTTTGCGCATCGGCGGCCATCTCGACCATCGCCTCGGGCGTCAGATTGGTTCCGGTTGCATCGCACAGTGCACGAAGCGCAGCAATGCACATCGCTGCGGATGATTTGAGGCCTTGAGCCTTGGGAATTTTTGAAACAACACCCCAGTGAAGATCGTCGAGTTCAAACCCATCGGGCAGTGGGTGTCCAGCGTCGTTCCATGCGTTCATCAATGCGTCCAGAACACCGTCGTCGTCCACCACTTCTCGTTTGCTTGGCCGGTCCAACAAGCGAACGGTGATGGGCAGGTTCAGGGCGATGTTTGCACCGTACCCCAAGGCGGCTGCGTGGAGAAGGCTGCATGCCCCATGGGCCTCTCCTTTCCCCAACACCGCCATGATTCAACGCTCCTCGATGCCTCCTTTCACAGGTCGACCGACGTGCCGGGCAGCATGACCGATCCAACCCAGCACGGGTTGACCCGCTGCGAGTTCGGTCACGGACACGGCCGTCAAATCGCCTGTGACAAGGCGAACTGTTTCCGCTTGTTGCATGAAGATATGACATGTATTAGCATTGTGATGCCCCTCTGTCTCCTTGATACCAACAATCTTCAACATCGGCCGTTGTTCAATCTTCAGTCGACCCAACACAACGGGGCGACGGCATCCTTGAGCATCGATCGCCATGAGCGAATCACCGGCCTCCAATTCAGCCAGGTATTTCGTGGTGCTGTCGGCCATCATGACGTAGGAATGCGGCGATCCAGCGTTCACTCGAAACGGGCGGGCTGGAACGAACGTGGAGGGTAAGGTTTCGCTGTGAACCAAGAACAGGGCATCAGCGCTTGAACCCACCAACAAGCCTTCTCCGGCAGAAAGCAGAGAGAGGAGATCAAGGCAATACCGATCGCCCACACCGGCCTGTTCAACGGCTTCAATCGTGAAGGTGGTCAGCGATGTTGGTTTGCTGTTAGCAACAGGGGGAGCGTCATCAACCGAGGGTTGCTGGAGACGCTGAGCTTTGACGCTCAGGGCCGCCTCCATCATGTCCTCGCTGCCGTCCACGACAAGGGCGTCCACGCCCTCTTCCAGTGCAAATCCAGCCCCTTGGGCCTCCAACGGCGTACGAATGACAGCGGCGATTTTCGTGTGGGTGCCCGTTCGGTGCGAAATCAGGTTCTCAAGTGGAATCATCGACCACGTCTCGCACTCAACCACGATCCATTCCACGGTGCCCAAGTGGGCCACGCCCACGTTCTGCGTCTCACCGTCTCGGACGTGTTGATAGGCACCAAGAACACGTTCGCCCTCGTAAAGCGTGTCCTCATGGATTCGGAGGAGACCGTCGCTCTCGCCAAAGGCCCGGTCCACACCGCTGGGAATCGTTGGACTGGTGAGGGACGAACGGAGCCAAATTTCCATGATTGATCAACTCACAAACCGACCGCAGTGGCGGCGTCCTGTGCGGATACGCCGTCGTGGACCATCATGACCAGAGCCTTCGCCATAGCGCCCGGGTTTGGGTGGGCGAACACTTGCCGCCCCATGCACACTCCACTGGCTCCAGCACCCAGGGCATGTTCAACCATGGTGAGCACCTCAAGGGATGTCCCGCTTGCAGGCCCGCCGGCAAGAAGCAGGGGGATGGGCGCGCTTGAGGTGACGGAGCGGAACGATGTGGCGTCTCCCGTCCAAACACATTTGGCCGCATCGCAGCCCAATTCAAACGCCAACCGTACGGCGTGGGACTGGGATTGGGTGAGGTCCGAGGATTGATGATTGAGGTGGGGTCCGCGTGCGTACACCATGCCGAACGCTGGAAGACCTGCATGCAGAGCTTGTCGATTCAGTTCTCCCATGCGCTGAATCATGCTCGCCTCGTTTTCGCTGCCCATGTTGACTTGACATGAAACGCCCAGTCCACCTCGAGGGAGCGTTTCGTCGGCGTGTCCGACCATCACCTTGTTGTTGGCATCCGGTCCTGCATGCCGTGTGGAGACCGAGTAGTGAACCACCATGTTGGTGGATGTTCCCTCGCAAAGATGGGCGTAGGCACTGACCACGCCTTTCTGCGCCACAATGGCGTTGACACCGGCGTCCACCAACGTTGCGATGAGCACCTCAAGGTCCTCGAGACCGGGCGTTGGATAGTCGGAGGCTCCGTGGTCGATGGGAATCCAAACGCCTCGCTGGTTGGGCAGAAGCAAGCCCATCCGTTCGCCCTTGTTCATGGACCTGCGAGGTTGCCGCCTTCATCAAAGGTTTGTTTGGGTAATAAGGCGTTCAAACTTGGTCGCCAGCCCACAGCAACACGGCTTGTTCGGCGGACTGGAGGTGCTCTTGGAAGGTGGACCGAGCGATTTCTAGGATGTCTGCCAGGGCTTGCATCGTGATGGCTTTTGGCTGTTGGTAGTACCCGTGTTTGAGAGCGAGGGAGTAGCACTCAAACTGTCGTGCGGTAAGTGCTGCTTGCAGTCCGTTTTCTTGAGAGCGGACATCGCTGACACGAATCTCTGCGGGCGCAAGGAACACCTTGCTGAGCTTGACGAAGTTGGAGATCGCTTTCGGGATGCCTCGTAGGGTAAGGGTGAGGCCGCCGTCGATGTACTCAGCAGGCGGTATGACGTGGATGTTTTCGGTGGTGGACGCCAGGCACACCAAGGCGTGGGTGTTCCAGACAACAATCGCTTCGCTCTCGCGCTCACTGAGGCGCTGTTCCACGTCGATGTAAGGCAATTCATTCAGGTCGTCAACCGACTTCCCTTCACGATAAACCGGGATGATAATCTGTCGTACCCCTTCTGGCGTGATGAGCAGATTGGCCACGAAGGTCAACTGTTCGAGAACATCATCCAGCAGGGACAGGTCCGTTTCAGCGAGAGAATCTCGTGTCCATGTGACCGAGACCTCGCGCATGGTTCGGCGTTGCGCGCTTCCTTGTTATGCCTTTGGCTCGGGTACCCCTTGTGTGCTTCCCTTAACGCATGGTTCAAGTGGTGGTTCGTTTTGGCAGGAACATGGCTTTGGAGGATTATGTGCTTACAATTGCCTTGGGGGGAGCCTTTGCACTTGGCCTGATGTTCATCGTCATGCGACGTGAAGCGCAAGTGAACCTCCAAAGCGGGATGAGTGCAGAGGGCCTGCTCCAGCAACACTCCGGCATGGGTTTTGGCAAGGCAAAAAAGAGCCTCGATCGAAAATTGGCGGCGGTTCAAGATCTTCTTCGCCAGCAAAATGCAGGCGATCGCCAACTCGCCGAAGAACGGTTCAATCGTCGCAGAGACGAGCAGGCCGACGCCGAGGAGGAAGCGCGCAGACAGCGGGAATTGGAGGAAGCTCGCCTCCAATCCGAACTTGAAGAGGCCCGCCAGCGACAGGAGGAAGAAGCTGCGAGGAGGGCCGCAGAGAGAGACGCTGAAGAGGCACGCCTGGCCGCTGAACTGGAGTCTGAACGGCAAGCGGACATGGCCGAAGCCGAGGAGCAACGGCTCGCAGAGATCGAAGCTGCGCGTCAACAGGAAATGCTGGAATCGAGAGATGCGGCCAAGCGAGCCATGTCCGAATTGCGTGCACGCCTTGAGAGAGAAGGGGCTCAGTCCTCGGACGTCCAGATTTCACTGATGTGGAACAATTACAACGACCTAGATCTTCACGTTGTATGTCCGTCGGGCGAACGCATCCACGGCGGCAACAAGAAATCCGCCTGCGGCGGTGAACTGGACGTTGATGCCAACGTGCGAGCCGAGACGCGAAAGCCGATCGAGAACGTGTTCTGGGAAGAAGGCAAAGCTCCTGCTGGTCGCTACCAAGTGTACATTCACTACTACAAGAAGCACAAAAAGCGCCGAAGCAAGGACCCGACAAAATTCCAAGTCATCGTCAACGAAGGCGGAGACCCCCGGGAATACAACGGCGAATTGTCCATGGGCGACCCCATCATGCTCGTGGCTGAATTCAACCTTCCCTCGCCAGAAGAGCGGGCTGAACGTCGTCGAGCCCTTGAAGAAGAGCTGCGAGCGGCCGGCATGGACGTGCCGGAATCCAAAGCGGCCATCGCCGAAGTTGAGGAAACACGCCAGGCTGAAATGGAGGCTGCAGAAACCCAACGCCTGGCAGAAATTGAGGCCGCTCGTGAACAAGAGGTCCTCGAAGCAAAGGAAGCCGCTCAGCGCGCCATGTCCGAACTCCAAGCACGCTTGGAACGGGAGGGTGCTCAGTCCTCTGACGTGCAGATATCGCTGATGTGGAACAATTACAACGACCTTGATCTTCACGTGGTGTGTCCTTCAGGTGAACGCATTCACGGTGGTAACAAGACCTCTTCCTGCGGCGGTGAATTGGACGTGGACGCCAACGTCAGAGCCGAAACTCGCAAACCGGTCGAAAACGTCTTCTGGGAGGAGGGCAAGGCTCCTGCTGGCACCTACCAAGTCTACGTTCATCATTACAAGAAGCACGACAAGCGACGAAGCAAGGATCCCACCAAGTTCCAAGTCATCGTCACACCCGGTGGGGAGCCCCTGGAATACAACGGTGAACTCACCCACGGCGACCCCATCTTGCTGGTGGCTGAATTCAACCTCCCCTCTCCCGAGGAGCGAGAAGCACGAAAGCGTGAAATTGAGGCTGAGATCGAGGCAACGTCTCGTCGTCTTGAAGGTGGATCGGCAGCCGAAGAATCCGTGTCAGAACCCGAGGCGGTTGAAGACGATCCGAAGGTTGACACCGCCGAAGATGTTGAGGCTGAGCTTCCGAGCGCTCCCGACCTCGATGCGCTCAGTGATGAGTGAACCTCGGCCGGCTTCACGAGATGATGTCGCTCAGGCGATCGTCCTTCAGCGCATTTCGAATCGAACGAGCGATGCGACGTCCTGTTGACATGAACGGTTCGTTGATGTCAGAATAGGGCGAACCTCCAATGAACGGGTTGGAGCCCGCCACAATGCGTGCGCTGATTTCGAACACCTTGAATTCCAGTTGGTCCGTGACGATGGTCTCCAAGCAGAACGGCCCGAGCATTCCTCGAGACCCCTCCTCGAGGTCGTACGATGCGGCCACCGTTCCTTCTGCCATCTCAAAGGCACGAGGGAGGAGCGACTCTCGTATGACGACGGGTTGGTTGCCTGTGACCACAAAGGACGGTTCGAGTGACATTTCTCGGAGGTCTCGAAGGGAGCCCAGTTTGTAGAACTCATCGACGTTGCTTTCGTCCCTTCGGTCCATGGACAACAGTTCCAGACGCCCAAGGTTCTTGCCCGCGTGTTGCCCACGGCCTTGGACTTGGAACCCGTCGCTGGCGGTCGGATCGAAGAAAAAGTGGAGGTAATATCGGCACCCGAGCACGTACTCCTGAATGGTGAATTCTTCTTCGATGTCAACGTTCCTTCGGAAATCACGATAGTCTCGTGCGACGAAGTAGCCCCGTCCACCCTTTGCACCTGCGTACTTGACGATCACCGGGCCGTCGATGTTGTGCGGGTCCTCCACGACCTTCGGCATCGTGCAGCCGCCGTCTTCGAGCCATTGGCGTTGCAGCGCTCGGCTGCTTTCCCAGTGGAGGATGTTTCGATTGCCAAACGTTGGGACTTCGAGATTCCTGAAATTGTTCGCACCCAAGTATTCAACGAGGGAACCGTGTGGTATGATAATGACGTTCTTTTCTCGAAACCACTCGGCGTAATCCAGCATTTCTCGATAGTCCTCGAGCATCAGCCATTCGTCGGGGTCTGCACCCGGGAAGGCTTTGTAGAAACGGCGGCGGTTATCTCCAACGGCGATGCCGAGGGTACGGAAGCCTTCCTGTCGCGCCCCGTGAAGAATTTGCAGGGATGAGTGGGAGGCAACCACGCCCACGGTGATGGACGATGTGTCGTAGCCCTTCAGCCATTCCTGCACAGTGCTTAGGGAGACGCCCATATGGAGGGGTTTCGTACTCGCTCTATGAGTATTATGTCATGGATGGATGTAGATTTGATTTCCGATGATGGCCGGGGGCTCTCCGCATCTCAATTCGGCCGGAACACACGGTCTGCGTGGAGTGAAGGT